>JALCBR010000112.1 GCA_028066245.1 Pirellulales bacterium
TGGAAAAATTTGACCAATGTCAATTTCGCCCGTACGCGTGAAAGCAGGGCGCGCGAGAACGCCGCGGCAATGCCATCACGCACCGCGAAGCGATGGGACCTGCCGCCGAACAGGAAACTAATCAAGGTTCATCGATGTTGGTGACGGAGCATCAACCAAGAAAATCGCTCTTACGGATTGCCCAAAGGTTATGTCTCTGGCAGGTCGAACCCTATGGTTCGCGGCAATAGGATGCGGATCTCCGCGCCGCCGTGTTGAGATTCCTGCCCGCTCACGGCGCTGACGTCTTTGCTCGTTCGGTGGTTTGCCGCAGAGATCTCTCCCTGATGCGCTTCAACGATGCGTTTGGCGATTGCCATTCCCAGCCCAGTGCCGGTATTTTTGGTTGTAAAGAATGGTTCAAAGACTCGCTGCTGCTGGTCTTCCGTGAAACCAGGGCCTGAATCCCCGATGTAAATCTCGATTGCCGGCTCGCCAACGCGCCGGTCACACACACGAACAGTAACTGTTCCCGAGTCGCCGCAGGCGGCAATCGCGTTTTCAAAGATGATGCGGAAAAGTTGCACCAATGAACGTCGGTCCGCGTCACAAGTTAAGTCGTTTGTTTCTTGAATGACGCGGAAGCGGATCTTTGAACTGCGGCAATGCCCTAAGATGGACCAGGCTTCGCGCCAGATGTCATCCAAATTGCACGCGACTCTGGCGAGTACGATAGGCGCCGCGTATCCCCTCACTTCCTCGTAGAGGGCGTGCACGTGATCCTGCGCTGCTTGAACGCGACGTACAAGTTCCAACGCCTCGGGGCGGTCTTCTAGCTCATATTCCAGCATTTCCAGACAAGCTTTGGTTCTTTGCAAGGCATTCCTACTCTCATGGGCCAGCCCGGTGACCATTTCTCCGATCGCGGCGAGTCGCTCCGACTTGAGTAGCTGCTGTTCTGCTCGGTGCCGTTCAGAAAGATCGCGCACAATGCCCGTGAAAATCCGTTGGTTGGGAACGTTGGCCTCACTGACGGCCAGATGAAGCGGAAAGACCGTTCCATCTTTGCGGCAGCCAACAACCTCCCGACCGATACCGATGATCTTTGCTTCCGATGTTTCCAGGTATCTGCTCAAATAATTGTCATGCTCTTCACGATAGGGCGATGGCATGAGCATATCGACTTTCGCCCCTAACATTTCTCCGGCCGAGTATCCAAACAATCGCAAAGCGGCTGGGTTAACTTCCAGAATTACACCGCGCTCATCGATTGTGATCACGCCATCAACCGCGGATTCGATCACGGCTCGCAGTCGCTCCTCGGATCGGCGCAACGCTTCTTCAGCGTTGTGTCGGGGTGTGTCATCATGAATGATCTTGGCAAAGCCGCGGAGCGTGCCGTCATCTGCGGTCAAGGACGCCAGGACGGTTCTGGCCCAATACCGAGTCCCATCCTTGCGTAAACGCCATGCTTCTTCATAGGTCCGGCCGTGTGTTTGTGCCGCGCGTAACTTTTCCTCTGGCTGACCTGCGTTGATCTCTTCGGGTGGAAACAAGATCGAATAATGCTTGCCGATGATCTCATTTTCGTGAAATCCGTTGATCCGCTTTGCTCCCGCGTTCCAACTAATAACCTCACCTTGAGGATTGAGGAGGAAGATTGCGTAGTCTGCTACGCTTTGCACGAGCAATTGGAAGCGATCTTCGCTCTGCTCCAACAGGCCGCGCGGGCCTGAACCCTTCGGCATGGATGAGGCTCCAGACAAATCGTCCCGTTTCGCATTACTGTCGTTTGAATTGGGCTGCATCTCTTGTTGCCCATCCCCGGGGAGTGAGTTGATGAAGAATCTCAAGCACACTCTCTGGGTTGTGCGGTTCGGCGCGCGATTGTGACGAATCGCTCGCCCGCTCACTTAAGCTTTCGCAACCTATAAAGCTGCCGTTGGTGGCATGAACCTTGCATCCAGGCTGTGTGCGTATTGCTAAAGAAATAACCCTGCAAGAGGAGCGCCGCGATGTCAAAAAAGAAGATTCTCTTTCCCACCGACTTTTCCAGTCATAGCGATGCCGGCTTGAAGTTCGCGGCAGCGCTGGCACGCGACATGAACTGCGAGTTGGAAATCGTCCATGTCTTGGAGGAGCCTACCATCTATGCCGGGGAATTCTACTACGGCAACGTAGAGCCAGATGGAGACGCTGTACTAAAGATGCTCCACGCCGTCAAACCGGATGATCCCGAGGTTCCGTTTCGACACCAATTGCTGCGCGGTGACGCCGCCAAAGCCATCTGCGATCACGCGGGCGAAAATGAGGTGGACTTGATTGTTATGAGCACGCACGGCCGCACGGGGCTCGCTCGACTGATCATGGGAAGCGTCGCCGAGTATGTTGTCCGCAAAGCGACGTGTCCGGTCTTAACATTCCGCGGTGAAGCTTTGCAGCCAGATGCCAACGTTGCCAGCGCAGAAGTTTGAGACGGTGCAAGATATGTTCCTAGCCATGACCCCGCCGTCCTATAACGTTTTCTCATGACGTGGCGAAACAGCGCGCCTGTGCGACAACGCGCGCGCTCAATCGATCGGACTAACAACCGGTTGCGAACCGTGCCGGTGGTGTTTCTGTCCTAGCGGGGAGCGCAGGTGTGCACTGGTTAGGATTCGCATATCGCGGTGTTTTCGCGCAGTCATGTGGTTACCCAACATGTTCTTGCTGGTAGCTGGATAGGCTACAAGCGTGAATCTGCGCCGCCTATGGTGCTTGGGCACGCCAATTGCCAGAGGGTTCAGTGTATTTGGACAAACGATCACTTGCACCCCGCGAGCAGGAGCCAATCCATGGCAGCCGCATCTTCTGGAAAATCAACTCACTCAAGACCCAGCGCGTTGGACGTCTTCTCACCCGGTACGCGCAAGCAAATGGAAACAGACGACACGATGGCTCAGATGACAGTCTCTATGATCATCCTGGCGATCGTCAGTTTTGGGCTTATTTCTATGATCGTTTCGTTGTGGCTAGCTCTTTAGTGGTCCGCCAGCCAGTGATTTCAAATCGGTGGCCGGGCTGGATGGGCTGTAGCAGTAGCTTGAACGCTTGCAACATCCTTCAACCCTGAGGGTGTGCGCGATTGAATTCTCGCGCTCACTCAACGCTGAGACCCGGCTTCAGCGCTGATTTGTGACGTTGTGTCCTGCAGTTTCAAAACAGTCGCCTCTGCTTAGGAATGCATCATGCCGTGTCGCTCCTGGAATCGCGTTGCTCGTCGTGCAGTCGTGCTTGTTGCCCTCGCTTTGATCACTCCCATTGCATTTGTGGGAGCGCAAGCGACCGGTTCACGGGGGCAAGATAAACGCGAGCAGGTTGATGACATCATGAAAGCCAAGTTGCGTTACGCTCAAGCGATTCTCAAAGGCGTGGCGACGGAGGATTTTGAGTCGCTCGCCAAGAGCTCTCAAGATTTAAGCTTGCTCAGTCAGGAGGCATCATGGAATGTCGTGCAGACGCCGGAATATTTGCAACACAGCATTGATTTCCGCCGCGCGGCGGATGCAATCAACAAGGCCAGCAAAGAGAAGAACCTGGACGCCGCGACACTGGCCTATTTTCAGATGACGATTCGCTGTGTGGACTGCCATCGGCATATCCGCGCTGTGCGAATTGGTGAAGGCGCACCAGCACCTTGACGGTCCAGAGCGTGAGCGGATAGGTCTCTCGCGATGTGCGATGCCATCAGCGCTGCGACGCAACAACCACCTTCCCTTGGCTACGTTCTCACATCAGACTCCAGTTCAGCCGGCTGGATATCGTATTTCTCCAGCAAGCGATAAAGGCTTCGCCGGCTGACTCCCAACCGCCGGGCGGAACGTGCTTTGTTGCCTTTTTCTTTCCGGAGCGTTTCAACGACGTGAGCCCGAGTCATGGTCGCCAGGTCATCATTGACGGGCCGGGCAGCAACGGCGGTGTCTGACTTCTGCGGATCCGCAATTTCTTCCGGTAGATCCCACAGGCCGATTGTTTTGTGATCCCCCAGGATCTTTGCCCGCTCAATCACGTTAATCAACTGTCGCACATTGCCAGGCCAACCGTACGATTCCAGCGCTTGCCGAGCTTGTGGTTCAATCTGCCAATCTGCACCCAGGAACGTGTCGATGAGCAGTGACACATCGCCTTCCCGTTCTGACAGTTTTGGCAATTTGATTGTCATGACGTCAATTCGATAGTAGAGATCCTCGCGAAAGCGGCCTGCGTTAATCTCCTCCCGCAAGTCCCGATTTGTCGCTGCGAGCAGCCGCACGGAGACCCGTCGTTCCTGCAGTGATCCAACGCGTCGCAGTGAGCCATCTTCCAAGACACGCAGCAACTTAGCCTGGAGTGCCGTAGGCAACTCTCCAATCTCATCGACAAACAGCGTTCCGCCGTCGGCGACTTCAAACAGACCCGGCTTGGACGCGACGGCGCCGGTGAACGCGCCTTTCTCATGGCCAAACAATTCGCTCTCCAGCAGGCTTTCCGGGAGTGCCGCGCAGTTGATGACCACCATTGGCTTGTCACGCCGTGAACTGTTTTGATGCAGTGCTTGAGCAACAAGCTCTTTTCCTGTTCCGCTTTCGCCTTGAATCAGGATAGGTTTTTCTGAAGGGCCGGCTCGCTCGATCAAGCGATAGATATTCTGCATGGCTGGTGATTCGCCCACGATCTCTGACGTTTGGGAAGATCGCGAGATGACTTCTCTCAATTGCGTGTTCTCTTTTTTGAGCCGTCGCCGTTCGTCAGCTTTACGGATGACGGTTTCAAGTTCGGCCAGCGAGAACGGTTTGGTGAGATAGTCAAAAGCACCTTGCTTGATGGCACTGACTGCTGTTTCGATCGTTCCTTCGGCGGTGAGGATGATGGTTTCACAGTCTGGTGTGACTTGTTTGATCTTCTCGAGCAGATCTAAGCCGGACATGCCCGGCATTCGCATATCAACCACAGCGACATCAAAGCTCCGCCGCTCACAAAGTGCCAACGCGGATTCGCCATCGGGAGCCTCCTGGACGGCGAGATTTGACTTGCGGAACCGCTGCGCCGCTACGCTGCGGAAGTCATCGTCATCATCCACGAGGAGCAAATCGAGATCATTGTTCTTCATCTTCACTCACTCTCTTTCGCCAGCACGGTGTTTGGCAGTCGCCGCTGGCGCGGCGAAATAAATGCTACCACGGAAGGGTTGAATCGTGCGAAACCGCACGGTCAGCGCGCCGTTTTGCACCAATTGAGCGCGCTCTGTAGCGCCAGAAAGCACGGAACAAGGTTTGCCCATTGGTTCAAGGTAACAAGACAAGCAAGCTGCATTCCGAATTGCGAAATTGACACTTGGAACCGATGAGGTGAACCATGAATGTCGATCTAACAACTCGATACCTGGGGCTGAGTCTAAGAAATCCGCTTGTCATCGCCGCCTGTCCGTTGACTGCTCAAATTGACAAGCTCTTGTTGGTGGAACAAGCAGGCGTGGCGGCCTTTGTGATGCCGTCACTGTTTGAAGAGCAGATTGAACAGGACACTCGCTCGATCGAGCCTGTCGAGTCCGAAGCGGAATCTCGCTATGGGCCGGCGCTTTCATTCTTTCCTGGCATTGATGACTTTGTCACGACTCCGGATGCCTATCTCCGTTTGTTGGAGGAAGCCAAGAAGTCGTTGTCAGTTCCTGTCATCGCAAGTTTGAATGGCGTGACGCCTGGAGGATGGACGAAGTTTGCCGCGCTCGTTGAAAGTGCAGGCGCGGATGCCTTGGAATTGAACATGTATTCCATGGAGACGGATCCCGGCGTCACGGCTCAAGAAATCGAAGAACGATATCTGGAACTTGTGCAGTCTGTTCGAGCGGTCACATCCGTTCCCTTGGCGGTCAAGCTTGGGCCGTATTTTACGGCATTCGCAAACTTCTCTCGCCGTGTAGCGGTGGCGGGAGCAGATGGCCTCGTCTTATTCAACCGGTTCTTTCAGCCGGACATCGATGTGCGGCGCTTTGCAGTCACTCCGTTGCTCCAACTCAGCGACCCGAGCGAGATGCGGTTGCCGTTGCGGTGGATTGCCGTGCTACATGGTCGAGTCGACGTCGATCTGGCGGCAACGACCGGTGCCCATTCGGCCAACGATGTTATCAAGTATTTGCTTGCTGGAGCGAGCGTCGTCATGGTTGCATCTGCCGTCATGCAACATGGCCCTGAGTTTATCTCGAAAACGCTCAATGAATTACGGAGCTGGATGGCCCAGCAAGAATTCAGTTCCATCAAGAGTCTGTGCGGAATGCTGGATCAGCAAAGTTGTCCAGATCCTGCCTCATTCGAGCGAGCGAACTACATGAAAACGCTGCTGCAATACATCGCGCCTGCCAACCGTCGGCATGATGCCTAAAGATCGCAAGATCCGCCTCCACACTGACGGCAGAGCAGTGTTTTGTGGAATCAGCGAAGAGTAGCCGAACCGCATTCAGGATGGCCTTCGTGCCAAGCTGTCATTCGGGTGCTGGCGCTGTCACGTCCGCAGAATCATCAAATTCGGCCGCGTATCCCTAAAGCCTTATCTAACTGGCAGTTGCGCACCATGGGTTGCGCAAATCGAAGTTGACCAACGAGCAATACAAAGTGTAGTATTGAAAGGCTACGCGCATCTTGGCCCTTAGGGTTGAAAGCGCGTCTCCTGCGATGGGCCGCCCAAACCATGTTTGGCCCTTTGACCCGCTGCTGGAGGATCAAGGAATGCTCCCAAACAAAGATCGATTTGAACTGACAGCCCGTTATTTTTCCGGGATCACTGAGCAAACATTTCAATCACGGCTTGGTGTCGCCGATCCTCCGCTTGTTGATTATCTCTCCCGGCTGCTGGTTCGGTTTATTCACCGTGACGGCCTATATAGCGTTCGAGCGCCCTCAGGACGGCGTCTCAAGCAGGTCACTGAAATGATGGCCGAAGCCGAGCAACGGAGCGGACGCTCACGCCGCGAAGTTCACCGCCACATCGGCGACTTCACGCTCTTTTGGACCGGCGTCTATCCTGAAGCGCTGGAGAAGCTTAGCGCGCCGCCGCGCACGGATAGCTTCATCGACTATCGCACACAAGGCAAACGTTCGTACATGATTGCTGCGGAAGTCGATCTAGCGCCTGAGCCTTCCGAATCGCCATCCACCGAGGAAGCTGGTAGCCAACAATCGGAACTGTTGCACAAGCTTTCCGAGGAATATGAGTTGTGCGCGTTCGGGCTCAGCGAAGTTCGCAAGGAATGGGAGCGCAAAGACGGGGAAGATGGCCCCCAAAGCCTGTGGATTGCCTGACCGGTTCATCCAAACGTGCGAACCCTGGCGAGTCAGTGCTATTTTGGAACTACCGGCATAGGACCACAGGAAATCTCAGGGGATGCCGGCGCTCGCCCCCATCGCCGCGGTGTAGCGAAGGGAGCGCCGCATCATGCGGTCGGCCATCCAGTTCCTGAAACTTCGCCTGTAAACACGGGCTCACAAGCGCATCGAAACGCCGGCAGCGTAGGGTGATTTGGTAGGTCACTTCGACCTGTGGTCACAATGGGTTCTTGTGAATTCTATTCTTCTCGGTTACGGCGATTTCCGTGCTTTTCAAAAACTTGGTGAAAGGAATCGCCGACAAGTTCGCGCCATGCTTCCTGTTGGGTTACGGTTAACAACTTGAGGGCTTGCGCAAACATATCCCGCCGTTCGGTTTCCCGTCGACTAGCTGTCCGTTTTTGTCCTCCGCGGCCACGACCAGCCCGATCGCGTCCTCCACGGCCGGCAGGCCCGGGGCCATTGCGGCCCCGCCCGAAATATCGCGAACGTTCCAACTCGCGAATCTCTTTACGCTGTTGCTGGGTTAACTCCAATGTTTCGATCACCAGCGGCTCTTTGAACGCGTTCAAGCCCATGGATTGCAGCACAAGTTGTTCAAACCTTGCCGACTGTTCCGGCCGCAAGGTCTGGGCCAATTTGGACTCGTGCTTCGCTGCAAGTGCGGCACGCCGTTGACGTTTATCTTCATACATAAATGACTGCTCGCTTGTCGAGAAGAATGCGCGTTCTCGACGGCGACGTTCCGAGGCAAGCCCGGCAAGCACAGTTGCCTGCTCCGTGGTGATGGCCAGCTCTTTCTGCACGGCTGGTGAATCCAACAATCGCAATCGAGAGTACTGCTGAATCGCGTTGAGTTCGTGGAGAATCTCTTCGATGGACGTTCGCGCGGCAGCAAGTTCGGCCTGTGACTGCGGATCATCCTCCCGCTGTTCGATAAATTGTTCGTAGTGACTTAGGACGACTTCGAGAATTCGTCGCCTCGCCGCATCTTGCCCGGGACCTGAGAGCTCCTCTTCGCTAATTTGGAACAGCGCGTTCACGGCATCACGAGCTTGTTGAAAGCTCTGTTCTGCTTCGTTTGCTCGCTGCTGTTCCGCCAGGTAGGCCTGGTTCGTTTTTTGCTGTTCCTCCCTGATGAAGTGATTGCTAATGAAAAGCGCAATAGCAACCACAGCAAACATCATTCCAGCAGCAATGACGGCCGAAGGGTGACGCCGCGACCATTTCTTGGCACGTTCCAACAGCGTTGGCCGCCGGGCCAGCACAGGCTGGTGTTCCAGGAATCGCGCCAGATCGTCCCGGAACTCGGCCGCCGATTGGTATCGCTCATCGGCGTTCTTGCGGAGCGATTTGAGAACGACAGTCTCCAGTTCCACAGAAACTGCGCGGTTCTTTTCGCGCAGCCCCCGTGGCTCCGTATTCAAAATCTGGTGGAGAAGTTCCTGGTGTGTAGTGCCGGAAAACACCGGTCCCAGCGTGAGCAACTCGTAGAGCGTCGCGCCCAGCGAATACACATCGGTCCGATGATCCAAGCTGGTTTTTTGGCCACCGGCTTGCTCCGGACTCATGTAGCGCAAAGTGCCGAGCATGTCACCGGAGCGAGTCAGGTTGATGTCAGCTTGAATTTGGGCCAAGCCGAAATCGGTAATCCAAACGCGGCCAGCTTGGTCTACCATCAAATTGGCCGGCTTAATGTCGCGATGGACGACGCCAGCTTGATGAGCGTGCTCAAGAGCTTCGCCAGCTTGCGCGATCATCCGCACCGCGCGCCGGACAAATCGCTCACTTTGCAATGAGAACCCGCCAGTCACGGCTTGGGATACATCGTGCGTTGATTCGTCGGCATGAGTGTTACCGATCGGGTGGGCGGCCTCGTCACCTTGCGGGATGCCTGGTCGGATTGAGATATCGACATCAGCGTTAAGCTGACTTGGCTGTGCATTGATGCTGGCGGTCGCGACCTCAGCAAAGTCGCCGACACTTCTTGAACGACTGTGAGATTTTGGTTGGCGCTGGCTTTCCTGTTCGGCCAGTTGGCGAATGACGGTCGAGAGCGATTGCCCCTCAATCAATTGCATGGCGTAGTAGTGTACGCCGCGCTCACAACCAACGGCATAGACCGGCACAATGTGGTTATGGTGGAGCAGGGCCGCGGCTTGAGCCTCCAGCTTGAACCGCTGTAAATGGCGGTCATCAATGGTGGCAGCAAAGGGAAGTACTTTCAGCGCGACCCGTCGGCCTAGTGATAGCTGAATCGCCTCGTACACCACGCCCATTCCGCCGCGGGCCAACTCGCGAACAATCTGAAAATCGCCCAACGGGGCTCCGTCCGTCTCCAAAGGTTGGTGGCGGTCATCAACCAACGGGCCATGTACTTGTGACGAAACTTGGGGCTTATCCGTGTAGACCAAATCCAAACCATCCAGACAGGTAGCCACCGCTGCGGCAAGCTCCGGATGCCGGTTCAGAAATTCAGATCGATTGGGTTGATCGCCGGCCTGGAGCGCTTGTTCGTACTCGGAAACGATCTCGATGATGCGGGGGTCGTCGAAGCCCCCAGCCTGTGAGCGAATCTCGGCAGCGACTCGTTCGACAGCGGAGCCAATTTTTGATTGCGCTGTTGCGGGGCTGGGACGCGGGTTCATAGCGTTGCCCCCATCTGTTGACGAAGTTTGGCCAGCGCGCGCACCCAAATCTTCTGCACGCTTTCGATCGACCGTCCCAACTGATCCGAGATTTCCGGAAACGTCAGCTCCTCAAAGTGACGTAACACTAGAACTTCACGATAATCCTCAGGTAATTGCGCGAGCATATTAGCCAACAGCACGCCCTGCTCCCGTCGACTGGCTTGATGGCTGGGCGAACTCCCAGGTGCAAAGAGCCCGCGGTCAAGCTGGCGGGACGAGCGATCCAGGCCCTGTTCCAGCCGCCGCTCTCGACGGACGTCACGGCCGCGGGCTCCCAGAAATCTTCTGATGAGCCGGGACATTTGTCTGGCCAGGATCTTTCGTAACCACGCGACGAAAACGCGCTCTCCCACGCCACGAAAAGCCTCAAAGCCACGATGCGCCTCCAGGAACGTCTCCTGGACAAGATCCGCTGCGTCGATCTTATCCTGAAGTCCTCGGCCAAGTTGCATCCTAGCCAGGAGTTCCAGATACGCCCGATAACGCTCCAAAAGCGCGCCAAGGCACTCTTCGTCACCTTGTTTAGCAAGGAGCATCAAGCGGTTGGTTTCGGCGAGACTGGGTGTTTCATTCATCTACCTCATATAGTGGCAGTCAAATTGCAATTACCGCCACAGAAAATGAGAGAATTTTTGGCAGGCCGCGTAAACGCGCAAACAGTTCGCCAGACATTGTATCATTCTGACGACAGGTGCCGAGCCGATGCGCGATACCTCCGGAAGTGCTACGTCGAGAATTGAGGCGAGCGAATGGCCGGCACGTTGCGGGCAATGTATCGGTAGACCGCGTCGTCGATTTATCGTCTCCGTGGCTACGTACGTGATTCTTGCAGTTGACAACCAATGTTGTGGGCGAGCGTTGAATGACGTTGGCGGGGTCATCCGGCCCATGCTCCTCCCAAAGCGGCGTCAAACTCAGCCACCCGATAGGCGATCTTGAGCACGTGATCATGCCGGCTGTGAGAACACGGAGGCGGTTTTTTTGACGCCGCGCACGGCGGCGCTCGACAGGCTCTACGGTACTGGAGCCAAAGCGGCCTTTTCTTCTTTTTCGTCGTTCCAGTCTCCGGAGGTCAACGCATGTCAGTGAAAGAACGCGAAGTAACAGGGGCGTGTGCGATGGTTCGTTTCGGTGACCGGCTTGCGGTCCAACCATGAAACGCGAGAATGGAGTGCGAACACGCGGTTAGCAGTAGCAGCGGAGTTACCCCAGAATCGCCCCGGAACACCAGCGAGAAATTAAATGGACGATAAGACGCAGCAGATCGTGGCCGAGATGCAGAAGGCCTATTGGATGGAACTGGAGACTGTGCTGAGCTACATCGCCAATTCCACAAACCTGGATGGAGTTCGCGCGGAAGAGATCAAAAAGTCACTCGCTGCGGACATCACTGAGGAACTCATGCACGCCCAGAACATCGCTCGCCGGATCAAAACGATCGGTGGCCGCGTCCCGGGCAGCATGGATTTCACGGCCACACAGGAAGCTTTACAGCCGCCGGCCGATTCCACCGACGTCGTTTCCGTCATCAAGGGTGTGATCACGGCCGAGGAAAACGCCATCGCTCAATACAAAAAGATCATCAAACTGTGCGATGGTGTGGACTACGTCACGCAAGATCTATGTATTCAGGCGCTTTCAGACGAAGAGGAACATCGCAGGGCATTTCTGGGCTATTTGTCTGAATACGAAAAACAATAACAGTTCCGCGAGATCCGATTTGCCATCTGGATGGACTACGCCACACCGGATGCAATTCTATGCGCGACGCGAACTCCGCAACATCTGAAGAACTGTCAGGTCTCCGTGCCCTCGTGACGGGGGCGTCTTCCGGGATTGGCCGCGCGATCGCCCTGGAATTGGCGCGCGGCGGCGCAAACGTGTTGGTGCACGCGAGGTCCTCGGAAACGGCGCTCAATGAAGTTGCAGAAGAGATTCGCGCGCTCGGCCGGCAAGCGGATGTCTTTCTGGCCGACTTGGCCGACGTGCAACAGCAGGACGCATTGGTGGCCTGGGCCTGGGCGGATGCGCCCGTTGACATCTGGGTCAACAACGCGGGGGTGGATGTGCTGACTGGCGCGGCCGCCAAGATGGCTTTTGACGAGAAACTGGCGTCGCTGTGGGCTGTGGACGTGACTGCAACCACGCGGATTTCCCGTAGCGTGGGAGAGCGGATGCGCTCACGCGGTTCGGGCGTGATTCTCAATCAAGGTTGGGATCAGGCTGCCACCGGGATGGCCGGAGACAGCGGCGAACTCTTTGCCGCCGCCAAGGGCGCGGTGATGGCATTCAGCCTTAGTTTGGCGCGTTCACTTGCTCCGCATGTCCGTGTGAACTGCCTGGCGCCTGGCTGGATCAAAACCGCCTGGGGCAAAGAAGCGTCTGAGAGTTGGCAGGCCCGCGCGCAGCGCGAGTCCCTATTGGGCCGCTGGGGTACGCCGGAAGATGTTGCCCATGTCGCGCGATTCCTCGCTTCGCCGGCGGCAAGCTTTATCAATGGACAGGTTGTGCCCGTCAACGGCGGATTTCGTGGTGACGCCGTGGCTGCGAATTGACAAAGCGCTCAAGACCATCTCTTTGGTAGGTGTTCTATTCAGCGGCAGTCTGATCGCTTCGAGAACGCGTGATGGAATTGCCGCGGCGTTACCCCCGCGCCTTGCTCTCAGGCGTACGGGCGAAATTGACATT
>JALCBR010000113.1 GCA_028066245.1 Pirellulales bacterium
GCATGTGAAGCAATGATAAATTTGATGTTAAGTGTTGGCTAGCGAATGACGGTCTTGCTCGGAGATTGCGGCTCTTCCCTAACTAGGCGGGGCACGGCATACCCGGGGAGCATTGTGCGAAGCTCATCGATGATGGCTTTACCCTTGGCTTCAGACACATCAAAGTGTGCGGATCCTGCGACTGGGTCCAGCAGATGCAGATAGTAAGGCGTGACTCCCAGCATCACCAAACGCTCACATAATTCACGCTGTGTGTCGAACGTGTCATTCACGCCGGCGAGCAAAACCGCCTGATTCAAGAGCATGACGCCGCGCTGGCTGAGACTTTCTAGTGCGACGGCCACCTCGCCGGTCAACTCGTGCGAATGGTTGGCATGGATCACCATCACCGGTTTCAGGCGATTACTGCAGAACCACGTCAGGAATTCTTTGCACACTCGAGAAGGTAACACGATCGGCAGCCGGCTATGAATCCTCAGTCGCTCCAAATGAGGAATCGCAGCCAGCTGAGTTGCCAACTGAGCTAGGCGACCGTCAACCACTGTCAATGGATCACCGCCACTGAGAATCACTTCGTGGATTGATGCATCGGACGCCAGGCGTTGCAAGGCAGGCTCCCAGTCGGTGATTGTCTTGGGCGATTCCGCATACGGATAGTGCCTGCGGAAGCAATAGCGGCAGTGAACAGCGCAAGCTCCCGTGACAATCAACAGCGCGCGACCGTGATACTTCTGCAACAAACCGGAGCGCAGTTGCACGGTTGATTCCGCCAGTGGATCTTGAATGAAACCGGGAGTTGGGTCTTTTTCCTGCCGGCGGGGCAGCACTTGACGCAGCAGCGGATCATCCACGTCTCCTGGTCGCATCGCGGAGACGTAGCTCTCGGTAACAAACAAGGGAAAGCCATCGACTGCTGCCGCGGACTCATCTGCGACCGCCTCCGGCAGCCTCAACCGACGGCAGAGTTCATAAGGATCGCGAATTGCGCAGCGCAGTTCCTGCCGCCATGCAGGGTCATTACCCAAACCACCGCCGGTGAGATCATGTTGAGTCGGTACGGCTGATTTGCGACTCATTGGATGTTGAGTTCTACCGCAGTTCGTTTCTTCATGGGCTCGTAGTGATATCTTTGAAGAGTTCAAAGACACAAGGCGATTCGGCCGATTGACAAACCCGCGTGCTGTTAAACTATAGCGTTTCGTCCGCTTCCCTCTTGGCCCTCGCCGAGCACTTCGGATAATGTTAGATGTACGTTATGCGGGGGACAGAAGGGATTGTAAATTCTGTACCGTCAAAACCCAACACAGCGTATTCCGCAGCAAGCTTGTACTTCTAATCGACTGCAAAACCTAAGGAAGACTGATTGTGGCTACTTACAACACCAGCGATTTCAAGAAGGGCCTCAAGGTGCAAATCGATGGTGATCCGTTCTTGATGATCGAATGCAACTTCGTCAAGCCCGGCAAAGGAAACGCCCTCTACAAATGCAAGCTGAGAAATCTGCTGCGAAACACAGTGATCGACCGCACGTTCAAGGGGGGGGACTCGCTGGAGTCGGCGGACGTCACAGAAATTGCGGCACAGTTCCTGTACAAACAGGGAGACAAATTTGTCTTCATGGACACAGAGTCCTTTGAGCAATATGAGCTATCTTCAGAACAAATGGACGACGCGTGGAAGTACCTGACCGAGTCCATGAATGTTTCGATGACGCTATACAATGAGAACCCGATCTCCGTCACGCCCCCCAATCACGTCGTGTTGAAGATCGAATACTGCGAACCGGCGGTGCGCGGGAACACGGCAACGAACCTGACCAAGCCAGTCAAGGTGGAGACGGGCGCGGAGATCATCTGCCCGGCGTTCGTCGAGATGGGCGAATCGATCCGGGTTGATACGCGAACGGGCGACTATTTGGAGCGTGTTCGCGAGTAGCCTGACATCCTGGTCAAGTGCATATCGAGCAGGGCAATCAGCCGGTTGCGGTCGTAACTTGTTTGGCTTCTTCCGCCAGTTCGTACCCCCACGGCCGGAAGATAGGGCCCCACTTCTCGCTGATCGTCGCGCGGATGCTCTTAGATAACTCATACTCATTCGGTTTGTAGTCTCGCAAACCGCTCAAGTATCGCTCGAGCTGCGGCTTGACATCGACAAATCCGCCCAAGTCAAGTGAGTCGTACGACGCTTCTAAAGTCGGCAGCGGGTTCTGGGCAAGATCCTCGTAGTGGACCTGATGAAACTGCCCGACGCTCAATTGATCCCGCGCATCATCGAAGCCGCGATACATCTCCACAAGGGTGTTGAAGATGTATTCTTCCAGCTCATCAAACCGAGGCTTCTCCATGCCGTGAACGTTATAGACCTTCCGCCAAAGGTTGACGGTCGAGGCGAACAACGTGTGAGGATCACGGACGATGTGTAAAAAACGAGCCTGGGGAAACATCTCAGCCAACAGAGCCAGGCGAGCAGTGTGGGTGGGCGACTTGAAGATGATCCGCTTGCCGCCACGGCGATAGGTCAGCCGGCGCAGGAACTTGTCGAATGTTTCTTTCCATTTTCGCCGATCCGCAGCAGGAACATTGACCATCCGCAAATAATCTTCGCACTGAGGTTTGTTGGGATAGGCCATCGACCAGTAGGGTGACTTGAGTCCTAAGGCAACCAGTGCGAATTCGTCCTCTTGAGGCCGCTCGAAACCGACGGCCATGTTGTCCATAGGACGCTTTGAGGGCAGCATCCAGGGAAACATCTTGGGGATGAGTGGATCCGTCAGCAGAAAATGCTGCGGCGCGAAGCACTCGTATGTTGTGGGAAACGCGAACCGCTCATCAAGCGAAAGCAGGTCATGCAGGTGTGTGGTGCCGGAGCGCCAGTGCCCAATGATAAAAATTGGATCGCGTTCAACTTTCGTCCGTGCGACACGGCGGCCATGTGTAATGGCTTGAACGAGTCCCATCAGAGAGTTAAAAGCCGTCACACCAGCGATGGAAACGACCGTCGGCCAACGATGGGGTGACGCGCGAAACCCGTTCGCAGCGAACATCCGCCACCACGCGGAGACACCCATTGAATGCCACAGGCGCGGATGATACCAGCGATCTCCTTGGCCAGCAGCCCGCTTGGATTTGACGATAACTTCTGACATGAACGGAGCTACGCAGGGTGAAGTAACGGACCACTGCGGTGACAGACGCGGTCCGTAAGTCTCCAGAATGACCCGCTGTGTAGTTTTCATCAAGCGACCAAACAGTCAAAACGTGGAGATCAGCTCGTTTTTGCCACCGTAGGTAGTGCCGCCGCGGGCCCAGCTTACTGCCAGCACAGAGATCCAGCGGCTGATTGCCCCTTTTACGTACCGCAGGCGCGGCGGTATCTTGACCGTGTGGTACTTTGTCATGTCGTCTCGCAATTCAACTATCGTATAGAGCCCAATCGATGCGATACCGCAATGTTTTTCTGGAATCGATCGGCTATGTGCTGCCAAGCTGGGTTGTTTCTTCGGAGGAGTTAGAAGCTCAACTCGCGCCTGTCTATGACCGCTTACGGCTTCCCGAGGGACGCCTGGAATTGATGTCTGGCATTCGTCAGCGGCGGCTTTGGGAGCCAGGCGTACTCCCCAGTGAGAAGAGTTCCGCTGCGGGACAATTGGCGCTTGATGCTGCGGAAATTCAAGCATCTCAGATCGGCGCAGTTTTTCACTGTGCCGTCTGTCGCGATCAGTTAGAGCCAGCCACAAGCTGTCACGTGCACCGCCGGTTGCAGTTGCCGTCCAATTGTCTGGTGCACGATGTGTCTAATGCCTGCCTGGGCTTTCTGAATGGGATGATCCTGGCAGCCAACATGATCGAACTCGGACAAATTGAGTCCGCGATCATTGTCTCTAGCGAAGGCAGCCGCGAACTGGTCGAGCGAACGATCTTGGAACTCAACACCAACGAGTCGTTGACCCGCGATGACATCAAACTGGCCGTGGCTTCGTTGACAATTGGATCTGCAGCCGTTGCTGCTGTTCTGACCAATAAACAGCTCTCGCAACGAGGAACGAAACTTACGGCGGCCGTCAGCCGCGCGTATTCCGAGTATGACCAACTCTGCCGTGGTACTGCTGACCAGGGGGTCGCACAGGGCATGCGCCCGCTGATGCAGACGGATTCGGAGCAGCTCTTGATCGCAGGCGTCAGCGCTGCGGAAGACTGCTTCCAGGAGTTCTTACAAGAAGCGTCCTGGTCACGCGATCAAATCAATCGCACGGTCTGTCACCAAGTGGGGAAAGCGCATCGCAAGGCGTTACTGCAGGCTATTGAGTTACAGGCGGAAAACGATTTCACCAGCTACGAGCTACTTGGCAATACTGGCAGCGCTGCGCTTCCTGTGACCACAGCTCTCGCGACAGAGGCCGGATTCTTGAACGCAGACGACCAGGTGGCGCTGATGGGAATCGGATCGGGGATCAATGTCGTGATGCTGGCTGTCGAGTGGCAAACCGTTGCGGTGGCTGGCCGTGATGAAGCTGTCGTCGATTCTGTGATCTCGCGACCGAAGTCTCGCTCGATGAAACCAGCGACCCAACCGCCGTTGGTGACTGATCGCGTTTCGTAGAGAGACGATCTTGCTGCCCGCTCAAAAAGAGGATACGTGCAGAGAAGTGGCTCGCGCGCAATCAGCCCGCTGGACAAGCTCTCAAGAAAAATTATGTTCGCGGTGCAAATCCGCTTGCTGCGGAATGGCCGTTTGTCCGCGGCTGAGTTGTAGCGACGACCTGAGCCGCGCCTTGGTCGATACTATTGCTATTTCCAGTGGCTGGTGCAGGTGTAGCCGGTGTGGTGAAGAATGTGTAGCCAACGCCAATGGCCAAACCGCCGACCAAGCCAAGCAACGTGATCATTGTGCGGCTCGGCCCGACCGGTCGCGGTGAGACACGGGCCTCGTCAACCATCGTCAAAAGATTGGCAGCATCCACGCCAGCCAGGCTTGCCCGAGCAGCCGCTTGCTGCCGCCGGGCATCTTCCAGCAACGTTGTGCGATGCTTGACGTCTGATGCCAAGGCTGAGTATTCCGCTCGGATGCCAGCCAGCTTGCTCAGGCGGGCGTTGAGCGCATCTCGTTCCAACTGCAGAGCTTTCATTCGCTGATCGGTCAAGTTCAGCTCAACGTTCAAACCACTGATGGCTGTGACCAGCTCGTTATGCAAACTGCGTTTGACTTCTTCGGCCTCAGTGTTAGCTGCGGCGGCCAGAGGATGATTGGCCGTCATTGAACCCAGGATTTTGGACTGCCGCAATTGGGCATCGACGAGGCCGTCCTTGAGCCTTCGCAACGCTGGCTGAGATTCCAGCAGGCGGTTGGGGGTCGCCAGGATACTTTCGGGATCGGATTGAGCCGCCCGCAGC
The DNA here is from genome assembly GCA_028066245.1 of Pirellulales bacterium. Taxonomy (GTDB): domain Bacteria; phylum Planctomycetota; class Planctomycetia; order Pirellulales; family S012-138; genus CALJLD01. The sequence continues at coordinate 5,391 of JALCBR010000113.1, forward strand.
AGAGCCAGGAGGCCCTTGTTTGTCCGCTGGGTCTCACGTGTCTGGCGGAGTTCATCTTCAATACTGTTCAACCGACGGTGAAGATCACTGTCAACGGTGCCGGAGCCATCGAGCATACGCAGCTCCGCCAAGTCACCACCCAAGCTCACTTCCAAAGCAGAGAGTTTCTCACGCGAGACATGAAGATCGGCCTCGCTGACTTCGGCACTGTGCGTGAGTTCAGCAAACATGCCTTGTAGTTTGGCTTCGCGGAGTTTCCGGAGACCGATTTGAGCCTGCTTGGCAATCGCCACAGTTAGTTCTTTGGCTCGGGCTTGATCTTTGGCCTTCAGCTTGATGTAGATGATTTCCGTCTTGCCAAGTTCAGCTCCGTCTGGCGGGGTAACTTTGACGACATCACGAAGGTCATTCACGTCCATTTCGTTGATCGAAGAGGCATCTACACTATCAACCGTGGCCAGTGCCCGGCGAATGACATCAGGAGACTGGATGACTTCCAAGATTGTTTCCTGGCTGACTTTCATATCGTCCAGATCGCGGAAGCGGCCCAAGCCTGCCTCGGAAGCGGCCGTGGCTTCGTTGCGAATCGAAACCGACTGTGTGGCTTCGTAGGACGGTGAGCGGAGCAACGCGTATCCCATCGCTAACAGGACGCATATGGCAGTCGGCACAAACCATTTCTTTGGATTGGCCCGCAGATGTTGCACGAAATCTCTGATTTGCAACTGATCGTTGGCTTGACGTCGCTGTGGGTGATTCATAGTGTCCTCGTCGCGGTGGCCAGATGGTCGTGGTGACGTACCGGCCTTAAAGCAATGGGGATGCCGAAGTCTCGCCTCCTCAGGCAAACTTGTCGTGCGAATCGACACAACTGCTGATTTAAACTTAAGTTACCGCACAGGATTCGGCCGCAAGTCGTCGCGAACTGGAGATGAGAATTGATGCCGCAGGCTAATGTGTTGCCGCCTGGATGTTTCAGAAAGGCAACACGGTGTCGGAGAAGGTTGTCCACGTTGGTGCCTGAGAGACTGCTGTTTTCTGCCCGAAGTACTCCGCAACCGCACGCAAACAGCAGAACTTCAACAACCCTTCCGCGCAGCGCTCTGGCTCACCCTACATTTAGAGAGATAGAGCAGCCGGCGCATCAGGATCGGACCGCGGCCGGACACACTCCTCGACACAATTCACAAGGGCTTCGCATGTCGCGAGTTCGCCGCATCGCTGATGTCGCAGATTTATCCGCCATGCGCGACGACTGGAATCGGATCTCAGGCAAGATTCCGTTCAACCGTTTCGAGTGGAATGAGACTTGGTGGCGGCATTACCGTGACGACGGCGAACTGTATGTGCTGGAAGTCCGCGATGACGCGAATCGCGTCATCGGCATTGCGCCTTGGTATCTCAAACGGAACGCCGCCCAAGGTCGAGTGTTGGCATTCATGGCCTCTGGCGAGGTTTGCTCGGACTATCAAACCATCCTTTGCGAGCCTGGGCGTGAAGGGGACGTCGCCCGAGCGTTGGCGGACTGGCTTTCTGACGTGCGCAATTCACTGTCGGAATGGGTGACGCGAGAGGACCAGGACCGTTGGGATCTCATCGAGTGGGAGTCTGCCCCGATTGACGATCAAATCTTGCGTGAGGTAGCTCAACAACTCAAACGGCGCGGCGCGGCCGTATTCCAGCGGCGTTCAGATTCGTGTTGGCGGCTGGCACTGACAGAAAGTTGGACCGAGTATGAAGCTCGGCTTTCCAAATCACACCGTAAGCAGGTCCGCCGTGCTATCCGTAATGTGATCGAAGAACAGCGATCGCAGTTTTTCACCGCCACCAACGAAGCCGAGCTGGAGCATGGCTTTGCGTTACTGGTCAAATTGCATCAGCGGAGATGGACAACCAAGGGTGAAGCTGGCGTCTTCGCCTCGTCACGCTTCACCACATTTCACAAACAAATGATGTGGGAACTGCTGCAGAAGGACATGTTGCGGCTCCATTGGCTTGATATCGATGGTAAGACGGTGGCGGCGGAATACTGTATCGCCGGCGAGGATGTCACCTACTGCTATCAAGGCGGTGTCGATCCGGCGGAGCTTGAGATTGAGCCAGGCCGCATCTCGAAAATCATGATGCTCAAGGCGGCGCGAGAAGAAGGGAAGCTGGCGTTTGACATGATGCGAGGCGACGAACCTTACAAGCCTCACTGGCGTGCGGAAGAAGTTCCGTGTTTGGAACTGCGAATTGTTGCTCGGCGTGCGGTTTCTCGGTTGCGGAACCGCGTCTGGATAGCTGGCGGGCGTGTGAAACGGATGATCGCCAGTCGACCGCAGGACCATAGAACCGAACAACGGCCACGCGACTGGCAGAAACTGGCCGGCGCACTTGAGTGGCCGGAGGTTTCCACTGATGGTCTCTCCGCCGGCGTTTGAAGAAACTCTTCCCCTTCTTGAACAAACCAACGTTGAATTCAGTCTCAAAACAAACAATGAGTTGGTGGAAATCCTTATTGATCTGGCCGTACTTGTGCGGAACATGGCCAATCCGCAGTTGGCGAAATCGCGCCGCCGTGCAGGCAGGCCGTGCTCCGATCCTCGTTTTCTACTACCACCGCATTGCCGATGACGCTGCTAACGATTGGACGGTTTCCAACGCGTTGTTTCGCCAGCAGGTATCCTGGTTGCGGCGCCACTTTCGCATGATTTCACTCTCCGAATGCCAACGGCGGATGAGCTCGAATCAAAATACCGAGCCGTGCGCTGCCATCACGTTTGATGACGGATACGCAGAAAACTGCGAACAGGCGATCCCCTGGCTGGTCAAAGAGCGGATTCCGTGCACGTACTTCGTCGCTACGGACTTCGTAATACATGAGAAGCCGTTTCCGCACGATGTACTGATGGGGAATCGCTTTGCAACAAACAGCCTCACCCAACTACGAGAAATGGCTGCGGCGGGGATCGAGATTGGCGCGCACACGCGCTCTCACGCCGATTGCGGAAAGATTGCCGACCTGGCAACGCTGCAACATGAAATTGCCGGATCTGGCGAATTGCTCGAGCAGGAATTAGGAACGGCCGTACGGCACTTCGCATTTCCTTATGGAATGCATGGCAATCTCTCCAACGCAGCGGTCCAAGTCGCATATGAAGCCGGCTACGAGTCGTTCTCGTCTGCTTATGGCGGTTTCAATCTTCCGGGCGATCCGCTCTTCCACATCCAACGCATCGGTGGAGAAGGTCCGCTCTCACGATTGATCAACTGGGCGACCGGTGACCCACTCAAGCAATTCCGTCACCGCCGATTTGAGTTTGAGTTGGAAGAAGTTGGGGAACGAGTCTCGGAGCTGGTCATAACATGAACCGCACACTCTGCGTCCGCAGGAAACCCCCAATTTCCATGTAGAAATGGGTCGTTTGGGGTGATTATTCGGTTGCCGCTGAGCGACTTGATGACAAGCCGGACATACCAGGCCAAATTGGCCGATGGGCTTTCTCCTACGACGTACGGTTAAGCAGAAAGTCCCCTGGCCGTCACCTCTCGTGTGTTCAAGGGACTTGCGGGGACGCTTGGACCCGCTCAACCCACTGTGGATAGCCCCATGCAGATCACCCGCTCTGACGGCTCGTCACAACTTCTGGACGAACTCAGCAACGACCAGCTCGATCTTCTTCATTGGGAAGAGGAACGCGAGTTTGCTCGTCGCATCGCGGCAGCGCCCAAGGGGGCAGAGACACGGGCCAAAGCGTTCCAGCAGGGCTACGACACGGTGACAACCATCATCGGAAAACGCTACGGCGAATCTTCGTCTGGACTGGTCATGGGGCTCAACCCGCGCTATGTCCGTCTGGTTTTGAAGCTCCTAAAGAACTACGAATATAGTGGCAAGTTGGGTGAAAGGTCGTTGACGCAGCCAAAGCTGTTTGAGGTCGGCTACGGATCCGGGGCTGTCTTGGAAGAAGTCGCGAAGGCTGGCTTTGGTGTTTCCGGTATCGAGGTCTCCACTCGCATGCGGGAACAGGCACTCAAGCGTTTGCCGGAGCACACTCACAATGGGATCCACTTGGGTGATTTTCTTTCGCTGGAGCTTGGCGTGGAGACGGGGACGTTCCAGGTCGCCTATTGGAATGACGTTTTTGAGCACATACCACCAGATGAAAACCTGGACTATCTCAGCAAACTCTACGGTCTGCTTGCGCCCGGTGGTGTGTTGCTGACCATCACACCCAATTGGCATATGCGGCCAGGCGACATCACGGGCTTGTACAAACCTCCACGCACAGAGGCAGAGGGCTTTCATCTGCGCGAATACACGCTGCGCGAGATGGTCTTGCTGCTGCGGCGCGCCGGCTTTGCCAAGATCAGCACGCCACTATTCGTCACACGCAAAAGCACGGCGCTTTTGGGCGGCGGATTGACGGGCATCAAACGGCTGTTTGAACCTGTGTTGGAACACCTGCCGTATGGATTGGCTCAGTTGTTCTGCCGTGGCTTTGCCCTGAGCTGTACGTTGGCAGTGAAGCCTGGTTGATCTGCAAGACTCATCAAAGTCGATGAGAGCGCTGTTTTAGCAAGAACTTTCCGCCATGGCACGATTCCAACCTCCGGAAGACCGAGATCCACTTCGTGTGCTGTTTGTGCACACATTCATGCCCGTGGGCGGCGCGGAAACGTTGCTGGTGAACTTGATTCGACGTCTTGATCGCGCGCGGTTTTCTCCGGAAGTTTGCTGTCTGAAGTTCCCCGGTCCGCTCGGAGAAGTCATCGCCAAGGAAGTTCCCTTGCATACGGGGTTGCTCGCGAACAAGTACGATCTCCGCGTGCTGCAACGGTTGGTCAAACTCATCCGCGCACGCAGGATCGACGCCGTGGTTACTGTTGGCGCCGGTGATCGTATGTTTTGGGGAAGACTGGCGGCGCGAATAGCACGAGTTCCTGTTGTTCTCACAGCGTTGCATTCCACCGGTTGGCCTGATGTCATCGGCCGACTGAATCGCTCGTTGACAAAGATCACTGACGGGTTCATCGCCGTGGCGGAAGAGCACGCTCGGTACCTGCGTGATGTGGAAGGCTTTCCCGCGGAGAAGGTATTCATCGCGCCCAACGGAGTCAACGTCCAGCGATTCGCGCCCAGGCCGCGAAACGCCGCGCTCCGGGAGGTGCTGAAGATTCCGGTCGATGCGCCCACGGTAGGGATCGTGGCGGCACTGCGGCCTGAGAAAGACCACCACCAATTCCTCCGCGTAGCTCAGAGCATCCTCAAAGAGCGAAGTGATGCCCATTTCCTGATCGTTGGCGATGGCGATCTGCGCCCGGCGTTGAAAACATGCGCCAAGGATCTGGGCGTTGCTGATTCGGTTCACTTCCTTGGCACGCGGGATGATGTCCCGGAATTGCTCTGTGAAATGGACGTTGTCACTCTCACTTCCAAAATGGAAGCCAACCCGGTGACCATTCTGGAAGCCTTGGCTGCGGGACGCCCGTTTGTGGCGCCCAATGTCGGCTCGATCGCGGAGACGCTGTTGGACGGGCGAAACGGCTATATCGCACCTCCTGGCGATGAAGCCACGATGAGCAACCACATTGTACAGTTACTGAATGCCCCGGAGTTGGCCAACCGCCTGGGCGCGGCCGGGCGCGAGCGCGTCGTTAAGCACTTCTCGCTAGAGCGAATGGTTGAATCGTATGAAGATTTGATCGAGAGCATTTATCGAGAGAAGTGCATGCCATTTGGAGATGACCAGGCCAAGTCCGCAAAAATCCACCTGAGCAAGTAGCTCTGACCGGGTGACGGTTTCTCCACTCCGCGACATACGCTCTGAGAGCAGCGACCTTCTTCCTTTCTCGGCTCCGGTCTTTGCTCCGGCTCTCATCCTTGACCCCTCGCGCGGGCGAGTCCTATAATCGCGGCCTTCCGCGGTTCTTCTCTTGCGCCTTTCTGCGCCAGGCTTTTTGGCGAAAACCTATGAAAATCCACGAGTATCAAGCCAAAGAACTCTTACGCGCCGCTGGCGTTGCCGTCCCCCGTAGCGTCGTCGTTAAGTCGCCCAAAGATGCCGCAGATGCGTTTGATGAACTGGGCGGAAGTCTGGCCGTCGTTAAGGCCCAGATCCATGCTGGCGGGCGCGGCAAGGGAACAATCAAGGAACATCCCGAGCAGCACGGAGTACAGCTGGTCAAGTCAGCGGACGAAGCTCAGGCCGTCGCGCAGAACTTACTGGGCAACACCTTGGTTACCATCCAAACGGGTCCCGAAGGCCGGACCGTGCGGCACGCGATTGTGGAAGAAGGGTGTGATATCGCCCGAGAGTTGTACTTGGGCATTGTTGTTGACCGCGCCGCAGCTGCGCCGGTGTTGATGGTTTCGTCCGAAGGCGGCATGGAAATTGAAGAGGTTGCCGCTAAAACTCCGGAGAAGATCTTCAAAGAATCGTTTGATCCGGACGTTGGGCTGAGGCCTTTCCAAGCGCGTAAGTTGGCGGCCAAACTTGGCCTCCGCGGAAAGAGCCTTCGCTCGGCGGAGAAATTCATGCGCGGACTATGCAAGGCTTTTGTGGCCAATGATTGTAGCTTGGCGGAGATCAACCCACTGGTTGTACAAGGTAACGGCGAGCTGCTGGCGTTGGACGCCAAAATGACCTTTGATGACAATGCCATGTTCCGCCACCCTTCGCTCAAAGAACTCCGTGATCTGAGCGAGGAGGATCCGTACGAAGTTCGCGCTGGAAACGCGGGGCTAAGTTACGTCAAGCTGGACGGCAACATCGGCTGCTTGGTCAACGGAGCGGGGCTGGCTATGAGCACGATGGACCTGATCAAGCTGCACGGCGGAGAACCGGCCAACTTCCTGGATGTGGGCGGCGGCGCAGATGTTGACCAAGTGACTGAAGCTTTCCGCATCTTGCTGGATGACAAGAACGTCAAGGCGGTACTCGTCAACATCTTTGGCGGGATCATGCGCTGCACCACAATCGCCAGCGCCCTGGTGGACGCTTACAAGACGGTCGGCTTCAACGTTCCGCTGGTCGTTCGCCTCGAAGGAACGGAAGTGCAAGAAGG
>JALCBR010000114.1 GCA_028066245.1 Pirellulales bacterium
GTGTTGGCCTACCAGCAGCGCTGTCGAGACAAGACACGATGAAGAAACTGAAGGGCAACGCGAGAGGAGTCGCTGATGAAACTAGGCATCCTCGTTGTCTATCTCGCGCTTTTGTTGGGTATGGGAATTTGGTCCGGCTTCCGCTCACGCGGGACCGCCAAAGATTATTCACTGGCCAGTCACACAATTGGCCCTGTGCTCCTCTTGCTTTCGTTGTTCGGAACCACAATGACCTCGTTTGCGCTTGTGGGTTCGACAGGACAGTCCTTCGTGAAAGGGGTAGGCATCTTTGGCAAGCTTGCGACTGCCGCAGGCATTCTGCATTCCGCCTGTTTCTTCATCATCGGCGTCAAGCTATGGGGATACGGCAAGCGGTTCGGATACTCGACTCAGATTCAATACTTCCGTGACCGGCTACAGAGTCAATCCGTTGGATTGTTGCTGTTTCCTGTGCTCGTGGGGTTGGTCATCCCGTACATGCTGATTGGCTTGCTTGGCGGCGGCCAACTGATTGAAGTTGTCACGAAAGGTTCTTTCCAGGAGCTGGGATGGTTTGCCGAATCAGGTCACGGTGTTCCAGCGTGGCTGGCAGGTTTGGTGATTTCGCTTGTTGTGCTGACGTATGTCTTCATCGGCGGCATGCGAGGGACCGCGTGGGCCAACGCGCTGCAGACGGCATTTTTTGTCATTCTGGCCAGCTTGGCGTTCTTTGTGATCGCTCAAACCTACGGTCACGGTGATTCCTTGCTGGAAAGCATGCGCAACTTGAGCGAACAGGCCAAGGCGGCGTCTCCCAAGCTTATGTCTAAAGCGCCAATTGCGTATACCGAGTATGCAGCGTTCCTACTGATCCCGATTTCAGTCGCGATGTTTCCACACGTTTTTCAGCACTGGTTGACTGCGCGCAGCGCAAAGACTTTCAAGCTCGCCATTGTCTGCCATCCGCTGATGGTATTGCTGGTGTGGATGCCTTGTGTCCTGTTGGGTGTCTGGGCGACAGGGTTGGACGCAACGCAGGATTTTGGTCCACGTGACGCCAACAAAGTCTTGGGCGTGCTTGTCGATGGCATCGCCAACCCAGCCCTGACAGGTCTGCTGACCGCTGGCATCCTAGCGGCAATCATGTCGAGCTTAGACAGCCAGTTCTTGGCTTTGGGCACAATGTTTACCAACGACATTGTTACGCACTATGTAGGCGAGGAACGTTTCAGCGAGAAGGCACGCATCCGCACCTCGAGGATGTTTGTGGTGCTGGTTGTTGCCGCCACATACGCCATCTTCCTAGCAGCTTTGAAACAGGGAGCTGGCGTCTTCAACCTTGGTGCCTGGTGTTTCACGGGTTTCACAGGGCTGTTTCCGATTGTGTTCGCATCCCTGTATTGGCGTCGGTTCACCAAAGCCGGGGCAGCGGCAAGCATCCTGGTCACAGCGACAACCTGGTTCTTTTTGTTTTGGAAATCCGACTTTGGCGGCAACAAGGCTTACTTGTTTCCCGAGCAGCCTTTATCAATGGGCGACCTCACGCTGATTCCATCCCTACACCCCATCGTTACGATAACGGTAGCTTCGACTCTGGCGGCAGTGGTTGTCTCGCTTATTTCCAAGCCACCGAGCCGTGACGTTATCGATAAGTTCTTTTCCTCGCCTGCCTGAGTCACGTTCTCAACACGAGCCAAACGAGCTTTCACTACGTACAATTGTTTCCGCGTGAAGGATGGCTCGATCTCACAGTCGTGGCCATTGCACGGTTGCCGTGGAGAGCCCGGTTTCTCGCATCTTCCGCAATGTTCTGTGGGGCAAATTCACAGATCGCCCATCGAATCAAATGAGAATTGCATATCTTGCTGCCGGCGCGGCGGGTATGTACTGCGGTAGCTGTCTTCATGACAACACCGTGGCAGCAGCCCTCCAGAAACTGGGCGAGGATATCATCCTTCTTCCTACATACACTCCGGTGCGGACTGACGAAGACAACGTCAGCCAGCGTCGGGTCTTTATGGGCGGGGTGAATGTCTACTTGCAGCAGAAGCTCTCGTTATTTCGCTATACGCCTCGGTTCCTTGATGCACTCTTTGATTCACGTCCCGTGATGCGCTGGCTTTCCAAGCGGCGGTTTAGTGTTGATGCCACCAAGCTGGGCGACTTGACCGTCTCAATGCTTCAAGGCACTCATGGCCGCCAAAGCAAAGAACTTGCCCGCCTAGCAACTTGGCTTGCCGAAGAATTCAAGCCGGACATCGTGCACCTCTCGGACGCTTTGCTCATAGGGATGGCAGGGGAAATTCGTGATCGGACAAGTGCGGCGATTGTCTGCGGGCTGTCTGGCGAAGACATCTTCCTCGAAGCGATGGTTGAGCCCTATTACTCTCGGGCTCGTCAGCTGCTTCGGGAAGCCTCTGGCGACGCCGACCGGTTCGTCGCCATGAATCACTACTATGCGGACTACATGACCGGCTATATGGAGCTGGATCCGTCGCGCGTTTCTGTCGTCTCACACGGATTGGACCTTACGGGACATGGCACGCGCCACCCTGCAAGTCAAGCACATCCTGGTCAATTCACATTGGGGTTCTTTGCGCGAATCTGTCGGGAGAAAGGACTTCATCTCGCCGCCGAGGCTTTCAAGATATTGAACTCCGGGCTCTCGCCCAAGCCGGTGCGGCTGGTTGCAGCCGGTTATTTGTCACACGGCGAGCGCGGATATCTCAGAGACATTCAAAACAAAGTTGCCAAATGGGGGCTCACTGATCTCTTTGAATATCAAGGGGAACCTGATCGAGCGGGAAAGATCCAGTTTATGCAGTCGCTGGATGCTTTGACCGTTCCCACGGTATACCGTGAGAGTAAAGGGATCAGTATCCTAGAGGCGATGGCTAACGCCGTGCCAGTGATACAGCCTGAACATGGGAGTTTTCCGGAACTCATAGCTGACACCGGCGGCGGCACGCTGTTTCACCCACAAGATCCAGCAGCCCTAGCTCAGGCCGTTTTGCCGTTCATCGAACAACCCAAACTCGTTGAGGAAGTTGGGCTGAGAGGTCAAGCTGCCGTGCGAGATCGGTATCACGCCAAACGGATGGCCCAGGCAACCAAACAGTTGTACGAAGATGTCTTGAGAGAAGCGCGCGACGAAGGATTGTCGCCTTCGATGTCACGCAACAAAACAATGGCTGGGGTAGAGCGGAATCCACAGAACGATCGACTGTCCTCTGAGCCTACCACGGCGGGCGAGTAACGCTGGGCCACAAACCTTCGTCGCGCAAAAGCGTAAATCAACCAAACTTCTAGCATACGTAACGAACCGCATGAGCGAAGTCTTTCAAACTGAGCGAATCGTGGAATTTCACCATACGGATGCTGCTCGGATTATGCATTTCGCAACGTACTTTCTGTTCATGGAAGAGGCCGAACACGCGTTCCTCCGCCACCTGGGAATGAGCGTCATGGGGCTTTACGAAGGAACTAAGCTTAGTTGGCCGCGTGTTTCCGCAAAATGTGACTACACTGATTCCGTAGGTTTTGAGGATGTCGTGACGATCAACGTTCGCGTGGGCCGGTTGGGGTCAAAGAGCGTTACATATTCGCACCGCCTTTTTCATGATTCGCGACCAATCGCGGAAGGTGAAATCACAGTCGTTTGCTGTCTTTATGACGATCGAGGGGATGTTCCAAGATCAATTGTGATCCCGGACACCATCCGAGAAAGACTTCAACCGTACGTGACAAAATCCTAGGCGGCGCTCACTCGCCGATCCCTTTTCGACGTTGCCCACATTGCCTCACACCTCGTCCCAAACCTTGCCGGAAAGCCTGCCAACCTGATGCTGGACGAGCTGAAATACCTTGAAAGGCTGACCCTGCGTTTGGCTGCCGGCATGAATCAGTTGCCAGACGAAGTCCGCGCTCGGCACGCCGAATTCCTGCTTAGCAAACAAAACCCTGATGGAGGGTTTTCAGGTCGCGAAGGGGGAAGCGATCTGTACTACACCAGCTTCGCTCTTCGCAGCCTGGCGATCACCGGCAAGCTAGAAGGTGAACCGGCTGAACGTGCCGCGGAATTCTTGCAATCCTGCCTCGGCAAACAGGCGGCGATTATCGACTTTCTCTCACTGCTCTACGGGGCGATGTTGCTGGACACGTCCGCAGGCATCGACATTTTCCAAACTGCCGCTGACAGATGGGAAGACCGTGTGGCTGCGGAGATGGAACGCTTCCGTCGTGACGACGGCGGCTATGCGGCCAGCGACGAAGGGTTTTCCAGCAGTACGTACTACACGTTTCTCGTCTTACTGTGCCTGCAGATTGTCGAATTGCCCCCGCAGCGTCCCGAGCAGATTGTTGAATTCTTGCTGTCTCGCCGCCGTGAAGATGGCGGTTTTGTCGAATTGGGCCCAATGAAGCGCAGTGGAACAAACCCTTCGGCTGCTGCTATTGGAGCGTTGCAAATCTTGGATGCCGTAGACACCAATGTCCGAGAAGAGGCGATCGATTTCCTCTTGGACCGGCAAACAGATGAAGGTGGGTTTGCTGCGAACACACGAATTCCGTTCGCCGATGTACTGAGCACGTTTACGGCTCTGCTGACGCTCACAGATCTCGGCGCGCGGAGCGAGGTTGACCTGGCAGAGGTCGCCCAATTTCTGTCATCAACTGAACAGCCTTCCGGTGGCTTCACAGCAGGACTTCTGGATCAAGTGCCCGATGTCGAGTACACGTTTTACGGTTTAGGGGTACGAGCACTGCTGGAGGATGTACGCTAACGCATATTTTATAAATCCGTGGTAGCGGCCTCCAAATGCAAGCGCTTGGGGCGCGTCACCAGCGTGTGGAATTACTTATGAGCAAGTTAGAAGTCATTCGCGCGAAAGTCGCCTATCTGGACGGTCTCTCGGAATTGTTCGACGGCTATCGGCGATATTATCAGCAAGAATCAAACTTGGCCGCGGCCAGGGAGTTCTTGACAGAGCGTTTGCACAACGATGAATCAGTAATCTTCTTGGCATTGAGCGAAGGTAAGCCGATTGGCTTTACGCAGCTCTATCCAAGCTTTTCTTCGGTGTCGATGCGGCGGATATGGATTCTTAACGATCTGTTCGTGGCTGAGGATGCTCGACGGAGCGGTGCAGGCGGGGCTTTGATGGAAACGGCACGGCGTCACGCCGAGGAAACCAATGCCAAAGGCCTGGTCTTGGCAACGGCGCATGACAACCTCGCCGCCCAATCACTCTATGAACGGTTAGGCTGGAAGCGGGATCAAGAGTTCTTGCATTACGAACTATTGGTCTAAGCCGATTTCCGCTTCCTGACAGGCTCGCTCAGGTGCGAATACCGACAGGCGGAGTGCCGTGCTCAGAAGTTCTCGCCAGGGCGGCGGTGCCGAATGCCTGCCACCCACATCTGAAATGAGCTTAAAGAGGCACATTCCGAGCTGTTTCCGTCTTGCTTGAGTACGGTTTGCGCAGCAATTGGGCTGAATTAGCGTGTCTCTGGGACCTTGCGGCACAGGGGTTTCACGAGCACAAAATACCCATCTTGCCAGCACTGTTTTCACTGTTTCTTAACATTTTCTTCACGATGAAATCTTAACATTTCCGCCGGACACGATTGTTAAGCTACTCACTCCTGAAATTAGGGACCATGACTGTGAAACCAAACCGTCTGTTTTTGTGCTGGATGCTTGTCGCTGGAATGGCGGTCTTCAGCGGTTGCGAAGGTGACGCGAACAACAAGAACAGCGAAGATAGCAGTGCCAAGAAAAATAGCGACAACCGGGAGGACGTCTCTGATCTCGTCGGCAAAATCGAAGTTGACGGGTCAAGCACAGTCTTCCCGATGACGACATTGGCGGCGGATGGCTTCAAACAAACCTACCCAGATGTGGAAGTCAAAGTTGGAGAGTCAGGAACAGGGGGTGGTTTTGTTCGCTTCTCTGCAGGCGAAACTCAGATTTCGGACGCATCCCGCCCGATCAAGCAAAAGGAATTTGCCGAATGCCAGTCGAATGGGGTTGAGTTTATTGAGCTTCCCGTCGCGTACGACGGTCTAACATTTGTCGTCCACAAAGAGAACGACTGGGCCAAAGAACTGACCGTCGACCATCTGAAAGCAATCTTTCAAGAAGACGGCACAGCGACGAAGTGGAGTGATCTCAATGGAGATTGGCCCGCGGAAGACATCGTCATCTTTGCCCCCGGCACGGCTTCTGGAACGTTTGACTATGCCAAAGAAGTCCTGGCCAAAGATGGTGACATGCGGTCGAACATGACGACCAGCGAAAACGACAACGTGATTGTCAGCGGCGTGGCTGGCGACAAGAACGCGATCGGCTTCTTTGGCGCTTCCTACTACTTTGAAAATCAGGATAAGCTCAACAGTGTGGCCATCGTGAACCCGGCGTCGGGGGCCGCCGTTTCGCCAACCAGCGAAACAATCGAGTCAGGCGAGTATGCTCCTTTCAGCCGGCCGCTGTTCATCTATGTCAACAAGGAAGCGGCAAACCGCCCTGAAGTACAGGCGTTTGTCAAATACTATCTGAATGAAGCTGGTCGGGTCGCCCAAGAGAGATCCTATGTTGGACTCCCGGAAGAAATCTACACGAGGGCTCGCGCTAACTTCTTGAACAAGGCCGCGGGGACGCACTTTTTGAACGCTGAGGGCGAGCATCGCAAGGGATCGCTTGAGGATGTCTTTGTTTCCGAGAACTTGGTGAACGCGGCGCAGTGATCGCCGTCGTTTCCTGCCCAAGCCAGTCGCCTGTCTGTTGTCTTCAAGATTACGCCACGTTTGAAAGCGAACGTTGTCCGCTTCCGCAAGCCGCAATCCCCGCAACCGCGCAGTTCAGAGCTTCCAGGAGTTCTGGATCAAAACGAGCCTGTGGCTTTCAGCCGCGTTCTCGATAGCGCTGACGGTCGTGATCCTTCTGATTCTCTTGGGAGAGGCTTGGCGTTTCTTCGCAGATGACTCGATCACTTTCGGCGAGTTTTTTGGCAGCTTGGAGTGGACGCCAACGGTGGGGAGCACGCCAGAATCAAAGTCGTTTGGTGTGTGGCCGCTGGTTTGCGGAACCCTGATTGTGACCGTAATCGCGATCGGCATTGCCGTGCCGCTGGGGTTGGTAACTGCGATCTTCCTCAGCGAGTACGCGCCAAGACGTGTCCGCGCATTCTTGAAGCCAGCCTTGGAAATCCTGGCGGGCATTCCGACAGTGGTTTATGGGTTTTTCGCTCTGACGTTTATCACCCCGAGCCTGAATTGGGTGCATCGACTCTTCTTTGGTGAACGTGGATTTGGAGCGTTCAATGCGGCATCGGCAGGCATCGCCGTGGGCATCCTCTGTCTCCCGATCATTACCTCGTTGACAGAGGACGCTCTCCGTGCTGTCCCGCGCAGCCTGCGCGAGGCTGCCTACGGCCTCGGCGGAACTCGGTTTGAAGTGGCCGTGCGCGTGGTAGTGCCGGCGGCGCTCTCCGGGATTGTCTCCGCAGTGCTCCTGGCTGTCGCGCGCACGATTGGCGAGACGATGATTGTGGCGCTGGCGGCGGGAAGTACGCCACGGATCACTGCGGATCCGCGCGAAGGCGTACAAACCATGACCGGTTTCATGGTGCAAATCGCTGGCGGGGACTTCAGCAACTTTGGCATTGAATATCTCTCCATGTATGCCGTGGCGGCTGTGTTGTTTGCGATGACTTTTGCTCTGACGTTGCTGGGACATCGTATTCGTGTCCGGTTCCGGGAGGCGTATCAATGAAGACGCCCTCCAGCCATGTGTTTATCTTGGATCCTCAAAGACGCGCAAAGTTGACCAAACCTGCGCATCTCCGCCACCACTGGAGCGTGGTCTTTGTCATATTTTGCTCCGTTGTGGCTACGCTGTCTTTGGTGGTTTTGGCGACTCTTCTTTATGACATTTTCGCTCATGGGACAGGACATATCTGGCGGTCGTCAGAAGGCAGCTTGGGACAACGTTTCAGTGCGTTTTTCTCAAGATGGTCTGCCTTCCTTTCCAATCCCCCCAGTCAGTCGGCAGATAATGCTGGCATCTTTCCTTCGATGTTGGGCACAATCTGGGTTTGCGCCGTTTGCGGATTAGCCGCCTTGCCATTAGGAGTCGCCACGGCCATTTATCTTGAGGAATTCAAGCCCAAGCGAAAGTTACTTCGCCATTTCCATGGGTTTGTACAACTGAATATCACCAACCTCGCCGGCGTGCCCAGCGTCGTCTATGGCATCATCGGGATGACAGTGTTTGTGATGATGTTCCAGAGTCCTGGTGATGTCCAATCACCGGTCTTGGAGTTCGGCATCAATGGCATCTATGACCAGTACGAGAGCGAAGGGTTGCGGATGCTGCGTGTGCCGGTTGAGAGTCGCGATGCGGAAGTGACGGCATTGCAGGACGGCATGACCGTGTACGACGCTCAAGGAACCCCCAAGGAATTGAACTTGATTGCCGTGGGCGAGCGAGTTCCAGATGACCGTGAGCTTCGCCGCCGAACTCTGATTGCGATTCCCGACGGACCTCCCCGCAGCCGATACATTGACGAAGCTTGGTATTATGTGCGTATCCCGTTCGGTCGTAGCGTGCTGGCCGGCGGGCTCACGTTGATGCTGGTTGTGCTGCCGATTGTGATCATTTCCTCGCAAGAGGCAGTGCGTGCCGTGCCTGATTCCCTGCGAGAGGCCGCCCTGGGAATGGGGTGCACGCGGTGGCAAGTAGTTCGTAAGGTATCGCTACCCGCATCGATTCCAGGCATCATGACCGGGAGTATCTTGGCGATGAGCCGTGCCATTGGCGAAGCCGCGCCGATTTTGATGATTGCCGGGGTCGTCTACATCAAGTCCCCACCCGGCAATTTGATGGATAGTTTTACGGTGATGCCTTTGCAGATCTACAACTGGGCTTCCGACAGCCATCGCGAATTCCATGATCTTGCCGCCAGCGGGATCATTGTTCTCCTCGCAATTCTGCTTGTTTTCAATGCCAGCGCCGTCATCATCCGCCAGAAGTTTCAAAAGAACCTTGGCTAGCACCATGTCAAAAGATTTAGGCGACAGCGAGAAGCCGCTGACACCGCATACCGTAAGTGCGCGTGATTCCGGACGAGCTCAAGTTGCTCATGGCAACGGGCATTCGGCGGTCATTCGCCAATCGGCGGACGTGTTCCGCGAACCCTTAAAGGCAGAACAGCAGGCTTCCACCGCCATTCGCATGAGCAAGTTAAACGCCTGGTATGGTGACTTCCAGGCGCTAAAGAATATTGAACTTTGCATTCCGGAGAAGTCCGTCACGGCGTTTATCGGCCCTTCTGGTTGTGGGAAAACCACGCTCCTGCGGTGGATCAACCGCATGAACGACACCGTGCCCGAAGCGAGGGCAGGCGGTG
The DNA here is from genome assembly GCA_028066245.1 of Pirellulales bacterium. Lineage (GTDB taxonomy): Bacteria > Planctomycetota > Planctomycetia > Pirellulales > S012-138 > CALJLD01. The sequence goes on from JALCBR010000114.1 coordinate 9,387, forward strand.
AACTGAAGATCCATGACTTGGATGTCCTTGCTCCGCGAACAGACGTCGTCGAGCTACGTCGTCGCGTCGGGATGGTTTTTCAGAAACCGAACCCGTTTCCCAAATCCATCTTCGAGAATGTTGCTTTTGGTCCCCGGTTGCATTATCGGGCTAGTCGATCGGAATTGGCTGACTTGGTTGAATGGGCTCTGCGGAAGTCCGCTCTGTGGGACGAGGTCAAAGATCGACTTAAGCAATCCGCCCTCGGTCTCTCCGGGGGTCAACAACAACGGCTTTGCATCGCACGCGCGATTGCCGTGGGTCCGGAAGTACTCCTGATGGATGAGCCGTGTTCCGCGCTTGATCCTCGGTCCACGCTAGCTGTAGAAGAGTTGATTTCCGAGTTGAGCAATGAGTACACGATTGTGATCGTGACCCATAATATGCAACAAGCGGCACGCGCGAGTTCTACAACCGCATACTTGTTTGAGGGCGAGTTGATCGAAACCGGGCCTACCCACCAAGTGTTCACTAAGCCCAGCAATCCCGAAACCGAGAAGTACATCACCGGTCGCTTGGGCTAAGGCGTGCCGGGGGCGACCTTCGGTCGGGTCAGAAACTCAATACGGAACCGAGTTATGAGCAAGCACTTTGAACGCGATATCGAGAATCTGCAGCGAGGATTGCTAACGATGTCCGGCCGCGTGGAGGAGATGGTCGGGCTGGCCAATCGTGCGTTGTGCGAGCGAAATTCAGTCCTGGCACAACGCGTTATCGAGAGCGACGCCGCCGTGGATGAACAGGAGGTTCGCCTTGAGGAAGAGTGTTTGAAGATCCTGGCGCTCCATCAACCGGTCGCCATTGATTTACGACGCGTGGCGACGGTGATGAAGGTCAACAATGATCTTGAACGCATTGCTGATCTGGCCGTCAACGTTGCCCAACGCACCAAATGCCTGGTGGAGGAGCCGGAGTTTCCCATTCCGTTGAAACTTGATCGGATGGCAGATCTGGCGCGGACCATGCTGCGGGACAGCTTGGACGCGCTGGTTGATCTGGACGAATCCAAAGCTCGGTTGATTTGCCAGACCGATGATGAAGTTGACGAGCTCAATCGACAAATCATTGATGAACTACAGGTGCACATGCGCGAGCAATCTGTTTCCATTTCCGCAGCCTTGCATTGTTTCTCTGCTACGCGACATATGGAGCGAATCGCCGATCACGCAACAAACATTGCCGAAGATGTGATCTATCTCGTTTCGGGAGAGATTGCGCGGCACAAATCCACCCATTTGACTTCCTCGGTGAGTGGCTGACGCCATGCCTCAAGCAAAAGTTCTGATTATCGAAGACGACCCCGATCTTTGCCGCGTGCTGGCGTACAACCTGCGCAACGCAGGGTACGAAACGACCGTAGCGAACGACGGTCGCGAGGGTTTGCGACAAGCTCGGCTTCTGATTCCGGATTTGATCATCTTGGACCTGATGCTGCCGCTGGTTGACGGTTTGGAGATTTGTCGCCGGCTACGTGCTGAGCCTGAGACCGCGGATGTCATCATCATGATGTTGACCGCTCGTAGCGAAGAGAGTGACGAAGTCGTGGGGCTTTCGCTCGGCGCGGATGACTACATGACGAAGCCCTTTTCTGTCAAAATCTTGCAAGAGCGCGTGAAAGCCCTGCTGCGCAGAACATCAGACGCAACCGAGGAGAAGGAGGTGTTTCATTATGGCGGCATCACAATCGATCGTCGCCGACACGAGGCACTTGCCGGAGAACGCCAACTTCAACTAACACAGGCAGAGTTTCGCTTGCTTGAGACTTTGCTTCGCCAACCGGGGCGTGCCTTCCATCGTGCTGAGTTGATTGAAGCCGCGTTGGGAAAAGATAGCTATGTGCTAGAGCGTACCATAGATGTTCATATCCGTGCTCTACGGAAGAAGCTCGGCGAGTCCGCCGACGTGATCGAAACGGTCCGCGGACTAGGCTACCGCATGAGAGATCGGCGGCACGCGGAGGTCGCAGAAAACGCAGATCAGGACTGACGCCGGCGGAGTTGGGCTTCGGTCGTTGCCTCTCGATCACCAAAACAAACGCCGAGGACCAGTCCTCGGAAGTTCATAAGCAGGAGCAGGCAAATAAGCCGGGGCATGCTCTACCACAGGCGGGTGAATTCCACCCAGTTCACCTGGCCAAGCGTCGATCGGTTGTGCCCAACCAGGAGCTGGGACGCCAAGAAATGGGGCGTAGCGTAGACCAGGGTAGTAACCAAAGCGCGGCGCGAGCGGCATCCAAGGCCGTGGATAGTTCCAGAAGGAGCCGTACCGGCTGAACGGACCGAACCACGGGTACTGGCCTGTCGCAGACCAGTAGTCTTCATAGGCCTGGTCTTGGGCTTCGCCGCGCGGATAGCTTTCTGCATGCTGAATCGCAGCGCCATAGATCCGTTCCTGTGCCATGACCGCAGCGGACCCACAACCGATGGTAAGCAGCGTGACTGCGACGATAACGTAGCTCGATGCGCGGTGATGCATGATCCCTAGCTTTCGTATAGTCTCCAGGCGGTCGATTCCATCTTCCAGCCTAGTTAAGGAAATATCTCAGTGGAACTGCGTGGATTGGATTGTGCCGTCATTCTTGGTTTTTTGATATCCGGCGGTGTCGAAGCACCTATCCAATTGCTGTTCCGCTGGCCCGGACGAACGCGGTCAAGTCACCCTGAGATGGTGGCCCACACCCACGCTCTCAGGCGTACGGCCGAAATTGACATTAGTCAAATTTGGGGGTATTTTTGGCCGACACGCGCGCTGCCGAGCGCCATAGGAGGTTGACGGTAGCCATGCTACTGAACGTAACGTCAGGATTGCCGGTGATGTTGGCGGTCCCGTTGCTGGTTAATTGCTGGGCATGAAGCGTTTGCGCCACCTCCCTGGAAGATGGAAAAATTTGACCAATGTCAGTTTCG
>JALCBR010000115.1 GCA_028066245.1 Pirellulales bacterium
CTCGAGAGCAGTGCGGAAGGTGGGTCACATCGCCGCCGTATCGTCTCGCCTGCAAGCTGTTTTCGCGCTCGCTTGGACGTTCCAGCCCCCCGAACTCAGGATTATGGCCTATCTGGAAGTTGGCGCCGGGAGGAATATCGGCCAGCGAATCGCGCTGGACGGTGATTCATTCGTGCTCGGGCGGCATCCCAACTGTGATATTGTTCTGGACGAAGGTGCCGTCAGTCGGCAGCATGCCAAGATTAGTCGCCAAAACGGCAAGTTCATTGTCGAGGATTTGGGAAGCCGCAACGGAACGTTTGTCAATAATGAAGAGGTGCTAGAGCCGCAGCCACTTACGGCATTTGACGAGGTCAAAATTTGTGATCTTGTCTTTACTTTCAACGATGCAGCACCTAGCCAACCTGACACACTGACAAAAGACGGCGCTACCATAGCGATGATGGTAGAGGAGCACGTCGGCGGCAACTCGACAATCATGTCGCAGCTTGATCTTTCTTCCCTGGGTGGAACGCTCCGTGTTTCCGTCAATCCGGAGGTCAAGCTCAAGGCACTCATCGAGATCACCAAGGACCTGGCTAATCTACTGACCTTGGAAGAGATGCTGCCCAAAATCCTGGACAGCTTGTTCAAGATCTTTGTCCAAGCGGACCGTGGGTTCATTGTGCTGCGAGATGCTCCCGATGGGCCACTCATTCCCAAGGCAGTTCGCAATCGTCGGGACAAGGATGAAGACGCCATCCGCATCAGCAAGACTGTTGTTCGGCGAGTGATGGACGAAAAGCAAGCGATCCTCTCGGCGGACGCGGCGGCGGATTCCAAGTTTGCCATGAGTGAGAGCATTGCTGATTTTCATATTCGCTCGTTGATGTGTGTCCCCATCATTGGCAGTGACGGAGAAGCCATTGGCGTGATTCAGATCGACACGCTTGATCAGCGCAGCCGCTTTCAGGATGAGGATTTGGAAGTTTTGGCGTCGGTCGGTTCGCAAGCTGCTTTTGCCATCGAAAACGCTCGATTGCACGCCAGCATGATCCAACAGGCAGAATTTGAACGAGACCTGGCGATGGCCAGGGAAGTACAGCAGGGGATGCTCCCCCATGCGGCACCGCGGATAGAAAGCTACTCGTTCTTTCACTTCTATGAGCCGGCCAAAGATGTCGGCGGGGACCTCTACGATTACGTTGTCTTACCTGATTCGCGCGTGGCCATCCTCTTGGGCGATGTCTCCGGCAAAGGCATCTCCGCCGCGATTCTGATGGCCAAGATCACTTCCGAAGCGCGTTTCCATCTTGCCAGTGGACTGTCGGCTGGGCAGACCATGACAAGCCTGAGCACTAGCTTTGCCGGGCGCGGGTGGGATGACCGGTTTGTGACCATGGTGTTGGCTGTCGTGAATACCAATACGCATGAGGTGACATTGGTCAACGCCGGACACATGCCACCGCTGCTACGGGATCGCAAGGGCGTTGTTACGGAGGTTGGCGAGGAATCCGCCAGCGTTCCGTTGGGCGTACTCAGAAACCACGAGTACGAGGAATTCACGCTGATGTTGGAGCCTGGTTCAAACCTGACCGCCTATACCGACGGCTTTTCGGAAGCTCTGAATTCCACCAAGCAGCTCTACGGCATCAAACGGCTGGAAGAACAACTCTCGCGAACGGCGGCCAGCGTCAGTGAAATGGGCGAACATTTGCTCAAGGATGTGACCGAATTTGTCGGAGACACGCCGCAATCTGACGACATGTGTTTGATCTGCTTTGGGCGTGACCCAGAAGTCGTCTTGCGCGATACCGATCCCTCGGAAGTCGATTGACCGATTGGTCACTGGGTGTTTGCCGGGTAAGCTATTGGATGCGAGTGATTCGATACATTCGTGATTGAAGGACGAGGTTCTTCCTTCATAAGATCGCCCTGGCCTCTTCTTTGAAAACCGAATTGATTGATCAACCGGCAGGATCGATCCCACGAGTGGAATCCCACTCGTCGTGGCGCGATTCACAGCCATGCAAGGTCTGCTCTCGCGGCGAGCATCGATCGATCAGTAGAAACGCCAGGCGGAACTTTCGACGGACTGCTCGTGCAAGTGACTTTCACTTGCCCATTCGACTAATCGCCAGGTATGTGGGCCCGGCTTCACATGACACTCGACAATCCATCTGCAACGCTGAGCAACGAGGAACTGCGCGGCAGACTTGACGGCCTGACGCGCCTGTTAGATGTGACGCGGTCGATGGCCGCAGAGGTCGATTCCACCGCCATGTTGGAATCGATCACCCGTAGTGCGCGCCGGGCTTTGGACTGTGAGCGAGCCAGCCTGTTCCAATACGATCCGCAAACTCGCGAACTCTATACGCGGTTTGCCACGGAGCTTGAGATCCGCGAGATCCGGCATCCTGTCGATCTTGGGGTGACCGGTGCGGTCGCCCGCTGCCGCGAAATTGCCAACATCCCCGACCCAACGCTAGACTTGCGCTGGCAGTCAGGCTTCGACCAGAAGACCGGCTTTCACACCCGCAACATTTTGGCGGCTCCGTTGATTTCTCAGCACGATCAATCGCTGCTGGGAGTATTGGAATGCCTGAACAAGCGAGACCGCGCGTTCGATCGTTTTGATGAACAGTTGGTTGAAGCTTTTAGTCAGCACGCGACTGCGGCGCTCGACCGTGTCCGCATTTTGGAATCCGCCCGCCAACGCCAGGCGGTCGAGTTTTCGCTCAACACAGCGCGGGAGATCCAGCAAGGGTTCATGCCTTCGAACCTACCGGACGTGCCAGGCTATGAGTTGGCCATGTGGTGGCATCCCAATGAAGCCATCGGCGGTGACTACTGTGACCTCATCGTCCGGGAAGACGAACTGTATCTCGTGATCGCGGACGTTAGCGGGCATGGTTTAGGACCATCCCTCTTGATGGCGTCAGTTCGCTCTGCGCTTCGAGCGTTGATTATCGAACACCCGACTCCAGATGATTTGCTCACACGGCTGAACATGGCCGTTTCGCCGGATTTGCCAGAAGGGAAGTTCGTCACAATTGTGGTCGCTCGACTCGACCTCAAAACACAGCGACTGGAGTTTTCCAACGCGGGGCATGCGCCGGCTTTGCACTACTTGGCTGCTACTGACGCGTTTGATTCACTGGAAGCCACCGGTGTTCCGCTGGGCGTTTTAGAGACCGTCGATTATCCGATGGGGAATGACCGGACGATTGAGGTCGACGATCTGATCCTGTTCTGCACGGATGGTATCGTCGAAGTGATGAACGCCGACGATCAAACGTTTGGATTGGATCAGTTGCTGGCCATTGTTCGCCAGAACCGTCACCGCAGCATGCAGGAAATTGTCAAGGAAATCGCCACGGCGGTATCCAATCATTTTCAGGGATCAAATCCCAGCGACGACTTAACGGTCATCGCAGCGAAGAGAGTGAATTGAACGCATCTAGCGCCCATCGCGAATTCTTGTGCCTCAAGATTCCCTCGGGCACGGCAACAGCAGACAGCTTGACTCAGGTTCTTGCCATTACTACAGTTACATAAACTATCGCGTTTACATGAACGTGAACGACGGTTTGGTCGTCAACAGCGTCTGAGGAGGCCGCCACGCCGCTTCAGTCGCTGTGTTGTTTTTAGGGCTTGGAACCATCGTGTTTTCTGGCCTCTATCCGTGTTGTTCGTTGGAATGGCAAAGGTTGAGCTACGTGAAATCTGCAAGGTTTTTGCCGCTAGCGGGCGATCCGGCGACGGAAAGCAAAGTGCGTCTCACACGGCTGTCGACAATGTGTCGCTTAATGTTCCTGACCGCGAGTTCCTTGTCCTGTTAGGGCCCAGCGGATGCGGAAAGAGCACGACATTACGAATGATCGCCGGGTTGGACCAACCCACCAGTGGAGAAATCTTGATCGGAGGCAGGGTCGTGAACGGTGTCGCCCCCAAGGATCGCGACATCGCCATGGTCTTCCAAAATTACGCCCTGTATCCACACATGAACGTGTATCAGAACATGGCCTTTGGTTTGGAATTGCGGTTCAAGACCAGTCGACTGCAGCATGCGTTCTCCCGCGTGCTCTGGCCGTCTGCTGCGTGCAAACAGGCCGAAAAGCGGGCTGAGATTGATCGCCGTGTTCATTCTGCTGCTAATCTGCTGGGAATTAAGGCTTTGCTGGGCCGGCTGCCGCGTCAACTCTCGGGGGGAGAGCGCCAGCGCGTTGCTCTCGGAAGGGCTATCGTCCGTGAGCCGGCAGCGTTCCTCTTTGATGAACCGCTTTCAAACCTGGATGCCAAGCTCCGCGGTGATATGCGACGGGAAATCAAGCGGTTGCATCAAACACTACAGACCACTGTCATCTACGTCACGCACGACCAGATTGAGGCTTTGACGCTTGGTGACCGTGTCGCCGTTCTGAATCAAGGCCAGATCCAGCAAGTTGGACCGCCGACAGACGTTTATCGTCGCCCCAATAATCGCTTCGTGGCGGAATTCCTGGGGACGCCACCCATGAACGTGGTCCGTGGTCGATTTAAGCCGGGGGCGGACTCCAGCCTGGCCCAATTTGCCGCTGAAAACGGTTGGAATCTGGACCTGCCGGCTGATTTGGCCGCACAGGTTTCAAAATCGTCTGGAGATGCGAAGACTGGGCTTATTGATATTGATATGGGGTTCCGCCCTGAAGAAATCCGATTGCATTCTGGCGATGGGAAGTTGCCGGAGCTGGAACGGTGGGGATGTCGGCTTGGTGGCCTTATCGCCCTGTGCGAGCCGTTGGGGGATGCCCAGCTCGTCCACTTACGACCAAACGGTAAATTTTCGCCGGAACAAGAAAACAGGGAGAAATCTCTGCTGGTCTGCAAGACGACCGCCACGACAAACTACCAATCAGGCGATACAATCACGGGCTACGTCAGCCGGGATCAGCTTCACTTCTTCAAAGTGGAGGATGGTCAACGCCTAAGCTGGGGGGCCACCCAGGTCGATGGCGACCGTGCTCACCAACAGCAAAGAAAACCGGAGAATTCATGAATCCCGCCGAAATGCTGCGGATTGTCGATGCGCTTCATCGCGAGAAAAACATCGACAAGGAGACCGTCTTCGATAGCATCGAGACGGCCCTGGTGTCGGCGCTGCGCAAATATTATGGGGATGAATCCCAGATTGTCGTGAACATCGATCGGCCTACAGGCGTCACAACCGCGGCCCGAGACGGCGTGTCGCTGACGCCGGAAGAGGTTGAGGATCTGGTCGGGCGGATTGGAGCCCAAACCGCCAAGCAGGTCATGATTCAGCGTTTGCGAGAAGCCGAGCGGGATTCCCTGTTCGACGAATATACCGCAGAGCGAGGGCAGTTGGTTCGCGGTTCCGTTCAACGGTATGAAGGGGGCGCTGCGTCAGTTTCACTCAACAATACAGAAGCTATCTTGCCCCGTAGCGAGCAAATTCCGGGTGAGTCCCACCACGTGAATGAGTCTGTCCGCGCTACAATTTGTGACGTTCGCAAGGCTGGTAGCCGAGTCAAAATCATCCTCAGCCGCACACGGCCGGAACTTGTCCAGCGACTTTTTGAACAGGAAATCCCTGAGATTGCCGAAGGTGTGATTGAGATCAAAGCGATTGCCCGCGAGCCTGGCAATCGCACGAAAGTGGCCGTCAGCACCGCAGACCCGCGCGTGGATTGTGTGGGCGCGTGCGTCGGCGTCCGTGGCAACCGAATCAAGAATATTGTTGATGAACTGGCCGGCGAACGGATTGATATCGTCCGTTGGAGCGATGATCTGGAAGAGTTGATCCGCAACGCCCTCAAACCGGCGGAAGTGGAACAAGTCATTCTCTGCGCCATGTTGGGCCGGGCCATCGTGCTTGTGGGTGAAGGGCAGCTTTCCCTGGCGATTGGAAAGCGAGGGCAAAATGTCCGCCTTGGTAGCAAGCTTTGTGGGTGGGATATCGAAATCATGACCCGCGACGAGCTTGAAGAATCCATCGAGCACGCCGTGGAGGGGTACAGCTCGATTGAAGGGATGGAGCCGGAAGTGGCCGAACAACTGGTCGGCGAAGGCTTTTTGTCCTACGATGACCTTTCCGTCATCGAGCCGGAAGACCTGATGAATATGGGTGGGCTCACGGCGGAACAGGTTGACAAGATCGTTCTCGAGGCCGAAGCCAGGGCTGAGGAAGCGGAAAAAGCTGCTGCCGAGGAGCGACGTCGTCGTCGAGAGGAAGAGGCCGCTCAGAGGGCTGCTGAAGAAGCTGCGGCTGCCGATGCCGCTGAAAACGAGGGAGCAGACGGAGAAGGGACGGACGGAGAGAACGCAGGGACAGAGGATCTTGTTGCCGAAGGAGCCGAAACGGAAAGTACTCCGGTTGGTGAAACAGATGCTCAGCAGGTTGTCGAATCGGCCGAGGAACCTGTTGATTCGGAACAGTCAGCGGCTGATCCAGTCGTGGACGAAGCCGACAATTTGGGTGAGACAAACCACGGTGCCGAAGTCGGTCAAGCAGCAGGAAACTTGGAATCTGGTGAAGAGCTTCCCGCTGATGATACCGAACCGGCGAGTGGGCAAAACGGTGCGGATCCGCAAAGTGCGGAGAGTTCCGCGGAAACAACCAATGTTGGGGAATTGAAAGGCACGAATGATGAGCCGTCCCCTTCCTAAACCAGGCTGCATGTCGCAGTTGGGGGCGGTTCCCGACAAACTCGATTGGAGATCGGAATCATGCCTTGATGACTTTCAGGCGCTGGCGGGATCACATTCTCGCTGGCAGGAGAACAGGACTTGCCAATTCGTATTTACGCGCTCGCGAAAGAGTTGGACCTTGACAGCAAGGTCCTGGTGGATGTCTGCGCCAAGATCGGCGTCCAAGGCAAAGGGTCGGCTCTGGCAAGCCTGACCGACGAGGAAGACGCGAAAGTCCGCGCGCATTTCGCCGGAGGGAGTGACGCGAGCACCGCTGTCCATCCCGGTACGCCACCCAAACCCGTTCCCCCGCCTGAAGTCACTGCACGCACAGGGGAAGCTCCCCAGCGGCCTGACTTTCTGAGCAATAATCAAGGTAAATTGCGCACGCTGCCGGCAAAGACCAAGCGTGAGGAGCCAGAGGAGGAGGCTCCACCGGAACCGAAGGTTGAAGTTACTGAAGCCGCCGCCACAGTCGATGAACCGGTCGCGCCTGTTGCCGAGGATCAACAAACCGCGGCGAGTGAAGCTCCGCCCCCGGAAGCTGTTCCTCCCGTGGCTGAACCTCCGGCCCCACCGACCGTCTCAAATCTTGGCGAGCAATCGAAGCCGGCCAAGCCTGCGCCTCGCCCGCCCGCACTTGCCCCGCCGCGGTTCAACGCGGATAGCAATCGTAAGATCAAATCGTTGGGTCGGCCCGCCAGGAGCGGAGATCGTGAAGACAAGCCTCGCAGTGGTCGCGACGAGGGGGCAGGGCCTGTCATCCGTGCAGCTCCCATGCCTGCAGCCAAGGCACCGCCTTCACGTCCCAAGAAGGATGAACCCAAGCCTCAGGCTCCGGAAATCCGCTTGCCGCAAGATGCCATCCGAGAAGCAAAGAAGGGCTCTGGCGCCCTGATTGAGCATGTCAAGCGGGTCGAACTTAAGCGAAGCAAAGGGACTGGCAAAGGCGAGACGACCTACACGGATGATGATTCGCCCAAGAAGGGGCGTGGTGGCAAAAAGGGCGAAGGCGGACGCCCGATGACCAGCGAGGATCGTCGGCGAAACCGTGCCGCCAAGAAGCGGGTTTCGATCGATGACGACGGCGAATCACGCCGCCCACGGCGTTGGGGCAAGCGTCGGACAAAATCCACCGTTTCAACCGCCGCGCCGCGAAAGGAAAACGTCTCGCTTGAGCTGCCGTGTAGCGTGAGACAATTTTCTGAGGCCGTTGGTGAACCCGTTGTGCGCGTCTTGCAGGTGTTGATGCAGCAGTTGAGCACGCCTGCTAACATCAATAGTCAGCTTGATGAAGAGTTGGCGGAAATGTTGATTGTCGAACTCGGTGCCGATGTTGACATCAAGAAACGCGCCGATTTGGAAGAAGACATCTTGGCAGGCTTTCTTGACGAAAACGATTCCTCAAACGCGCAACCTCGGCCTCCTGTGGTTGCCTTCCTGGGGCATGTAGACCATGGAAAGACTTCGCTGCTAGATCGCATCATCGGCACGGAAGTTGTCACGGGAGAAGCCGGCGGGATTACGCAACATATCCGCGCTTACTCCATCGACAGAGACGGTCGACGGGTCAGCTTTGTTGATACGCCAGGCCATGAAGCCTTCACTGAGATGCGGGCGCGCGGAGCCAATGTGACAGACGTTGTCGTGCTGGTCGTGGCGGCTGATGACGGAATCATGCCGCAAACGGAAGAAGCGATCAGCCACGCTCGCGCCGCCGGCGTTCCTATCGTCGTCGCACTCAATAAGATTGACATACCCGGCGTCGATACCAACCGCGTGTTGCAACAGTTGGCTGCCAATGAGTTACTGCCCAGCGAGTGGGGTGGTGAAACAGAGGTCGTCCGCACCAGCGCCATCACAGGCGACGGTATTGATGATCTGATGGAAACATTGATGACCATCGCCGAGCTGCACGAGTACAAAGCTGCCCCTGACGGCAAGTGTATGGGAACGTGCATTGAGGCGGAGCAGCATGAAGGCCGTGGCGTCGTCGCCAAGGTTCTCGTTCAGACGGGGACGCTCAAGGTTGGTGACGTGGTTGTCTGTGGGCAGTCGTATGGTCGCATCAAGGCGATGTATGACACGCTCAAACCACGCCGCAGGCATAAAGAGGCGGGCCCGTCCATGCCTGTGAACATCACCGGTTTGGACTCTCCTCCTGGCGCGGGCGAGCCTTTCTACGTGCTAGAAGACATCTCGCAGGCTCGAGAGATTGCTGGGCAAAGACTTGATCGGCATCGGGCCGTTGAACTTGGTGCCGGGCCAATGGCCGCCACCCTGGAGAACTTCCGTGAACGCTTGGCCGCCGGCAGCGGAAAAGCCACACTCAACTTGATTGTCCGAGCTGACACCCGTGGCTCCATTGAGGCTATTCTCCAGGAATTCACCAAGTTTGAGCATCCGGAAGTTCAGGTCAAACTGCTGCAGACGTTGGTGGGTGGCGTCAGTGAAGCGGATGTCCATCTCGCGGATGTTGCCGGAGCAATCATTGTCGCCTTCAACGTAGTGCCGGATGAGAACGCTCGCAATCTGGCTCGTGAGCGAGGCGTGGAAATCCGGCGCTACGACATCATCTATCGCGTCACAGAAGATGTGAAAAGCGCGCTGGAAGGCATGCTCAAACCGGATGAAGAAGTTCGTGAACTGGGTCGGGCACGCGTGCAGCAAGCCTTCCATATCAGCCGGGTGGGCACTGTTGCCGGCTGCCGTGTGATCGAAGGAATCATCCGTCGCGAAGCCAATGTTCGTATGCGTGTGATTCGCAACAACACCGTCATTGGGGATTATCCAATTGATACGTTGAAGCGAGTCAAAGATGACGCCAAGGAAGTTCGCGAAGGTTTGGAATGCGGTATCAAGCTGCAAGGGTTCAATGACATCAAAGAGGAAGACTTGCTGGAAGCTTACATGATTGAAGAAGTCGCACGCACGCTGTAGCACGCCATGCTGTGCGATCAGCTCCAACTGCCGGCGTTGTTCTTCGCGGACGCGCCGGCAGATTACTTAATCTCGCCAAGAGTTCCGTCGTGTCTGCTATTCGTTCGCATCTGAGGTGAATGGCGCGCGGCACAATCCTCAACAGATCATGATTTCGACATGAGTTCACGCCGTGTCCTTAAAGCGGCCAACGCCATCCGCCAGGTTGTCAGTACGGCAATCCTGACAGAGTTGCGTGATCCGCGCGTCAAAAACGTGACAGTCACAGGCGTCGAGGTCTCGGCGGACATGCGACAGGCGCGGGTTTTGGTTTCGGTCATGGGTGACGAGAAGTCGCAGAACCGATCGATCGAAGGACTGCAGAACGCAGCCGGGTTCTTACAAGCACGGATTGGCGAACGGATCGAAACGCGCTACATTCCTAAGCTTGAGTTCAAGCTCGATTCAGGCGTCAAGAACTCAATCGCGGTCGCCCGCATCCTGGATGAAGTTTTGCCACAGGAGAAAGCGGCTCACGATGAACCTCCTGACGACGCACAGCAAGACGCAAAACAAACTGTTGAAGATGGCCGTCAAGGCCAATCCGCAAATCGACCCTCAGATGCAGATCAACCTCCGGATTTGGCCGCGGCCGATTGACCTCAACATAAGACCGCTCGTTCCGCCTGACGGGGAGTGAGAGAAAACCACAAATACCTATCCCCCCCACATATCGTTAACTAAGATAGCCCTCGCACGCGGGCTAGTCGGTTGCCAACAGCCTCCCGGCATTACTTGGCTTTGTTGCACTTCCTGACACGTCTTGCTGACATCTGCCAGGATTCCTCCTGATCGCCTGTAGAATCTTCGTTCCCAATGAGCGCACCTAATCGCAGTACCCTGATCTCCGCCACGCAAAAGGTTCTTAAGAAGCATTACAAACCCATCACAGCGGACGTCAAACGGAGCGTGCTTGAGAATCTGTTGTTTGGGTGCTTGCTGGACAGTGCCAAGTATTCGGACGCCGAGGCTGCGTGGACTGTTCTCCTGGATGAATTCTTTGATTGGAATGAAATCCGCGTGGCGACCAGCCGCGAGTTGGCTGAGTTTTTCCCCATGCTCACCAACCCCATCGCCGCTGCGGACCGTTTGCGGCAAGCGTTACAGAATGTCTTTGAAGGGCTCTACTCCTATGACTTGGAGCCCCTGCAAAAGGAAAACCTAGGCAAAGCCACTCAAAGACTTGCGTCTTTCGCCAAGTTGTCGCCGTTTGCGGTCTCCTATGTTGTGCAACATTCCCTAGGCGGTCACTCCATCCCGCTTGATGACGGCACAATGCAACTGATGCTGATTCTGGACATCGTCACCGAAAAAGAAGCAAAGCAACACCGCGTGCCAGGTCTGGAACGAGCCGTCCCCAAGAGTAAAGGCAAAGAGTACGGTTCATTGCTGCATCAGCTTTCTGCGGAGTTCGTCGCCAATTCGTACGGCACGGCAGTCCATAAGATTCTGCTGGAAATCAACCCGGAAGCCAAAGCTCGCCTGCCCAAGCGCTCCACCAAAACAGCTAAAAAACCAACCAAGAAAGCGGCCAAGACCAGTAAATCTGCAAAGTCCAAATCAGCGGCAACGAAAGCGACCAAGAAAACCAAGACCGCAACCGCCAAGTCGAAAAAAACGGCCAAAACCAAGACAGCCAAGTCAAAGACAGCAACCGGCACCAAGACGACGGTCAAAAAGAAGACAAAGACCAAGCGCAAGCCGCGATAACAAGCAGTTCTCGTTTTGCTTTCCCGGCAGTTCATTCACGAATGTTGGCGTACTCTGCCGGGTCCGTCAGCCCTGCCTCCGCAAAGCCTCGCAATCTCAAGCGACAAGCATCGCATGCGCCGCAAGCAGCTCCGTTCACCGGGTCATAGCAACTTGTCGTCAAGCTATAGTCAACGCCCAGTGAGGTTCCGCGACGTATGATCCCTGCTTTGGAAAGATCGATCAGCGGCGTGTGAATTTTCATCCGGCGCCCCTCAACGGCCGCTTTCGTCGCCAGATTGGCCACCGCTGAAAATGCCTGAATGTACTCGGGGCGGCAATCGGGGTACCCACTGTAGTCCACAGCGTTCACCCCGATAAATACATTGCTCGCGTTCAGGACTTCCGCCCAAGCCAAGGCATAGGAAAGGAAGATCGTATTCCGCGCAGGAACGTACGTGACCGGAATTTCCTCATTCATGGCCTGGTCAGTCCGATCTTTGGGAACTTCCCCATCGCCTGTCAATGCAGAACCGCCGAACTGTCGTAGATCAATGTCGACGATCACGTGGTTGTGAACCTTGAGGTTCTCTGCAATTCGGCGCGAAGCTTCAACCTCAACCGCATGTCGCTGTCCATAGCGAAAAGTCAAGGCGTGCGATTCAAAGCCGGCATCATTGGCAATCGCCAGACAAGTGGCGGAATCCAATCCGCCGCTGAGCAAAACCACTGCTTTGGACATCGATCAATCTTGGTGACAACGGGAAAGTGGTAACGCGATACGCGCGATTGCCTGGATCACGTATGATGGGCCGCCAAAGGTGAATTCTACCGGCCATGACCGTCAGCAGAAGATGTTAGGAGCGGCGTGCTTGATGGCCACCCCTG
>JALCBR010000116.1 GCA_028066245.1 Pirellulales bacterium
GCTAAGAAGCACCTTCTCTCTCCTCTCTCCCGAGCTTCCCCCGTGTCTCAGCTCATCCAACCGCGCGTTCTCAAGGGTTTCCGCGATTATTTGCCGGAAGCCATGATGCCGCGCGAGCGGCTGATCGAGACGGCGCGGCAGGTGTATCGCTCTTACGGTTTTGCGCCGATTGACACGCCAACCTTGGAATACCTGGAAATACTCACCGGCAAGGGGAGCGAAGAGACGGACAAACAGCTCTACAAGTTCGAAGACCAAGGCGGACGAAATGTAGGCATGCGGTTTGACTTGACCGTCCCGCTGGCGAGGTTTTCCGCCATGCACGTCCCGCAGTTGGGCACTCCCTTCAAGCGATACCACATCGCCACGGTTTGGCGGGGAGAAGCGCCACAAGCCGGACGGTATCGAGAGTTCATGCAGTGCGACTTCGATACAATCGGAACGACATCGTCAGTCTCTGATATCGAAACAACGCTCGTCATTCACGATCTTCTCCGAGCGATCGGATTTTCAGCGTTTACGATTCGCATCAACAATCGCTTGGTGCTCACCGGGCTGCTGGAGAAATTGGGCTTGTCCGAGAAGTCCACGCTGGTGCTTCGCGCGTTGGATAAACTCGCAAAGATTGGACCGGACAAGGTCGTCGCCGAGATGACGGAAATCGCCGGTGCTTCGCAAGCGCAAGCGACGGCGATTGTCAACTTAGCCAACGTTTCAGAGGATGTTGGCGGAGATAGTAGCGCGGTTCTCTCGCGCGTGGCGCCCATGGTTTCTGGAAATGAAAAAGGGGAAGCCGGCGTTGAGTTGCTGCAGGAACACATGGCCGCCGTTTCTGCAGCGGGAGTTTCGCCACAAGCTGTACGTCTCGATGTCGCCATCGCCCGAGGGCTCGACTACTACACCGGCGTAATTTACGAGACGTTCCTGAATGACCTGCCCGGCATCGGCAGTGTGTGCTCCGGCGGGCGTTACGACAACCTTGCGGGGCTGTACACCAAACAGCAACTGCCAGGCGTAGGAGCGTCGTTGGGCTTGGATCGTCTGTTGGCTGCGATGGAGCAGCTAGGGCTGATTGAAAAAGTCCGCACGCCGGCGGACGTGTTCATCCCGTTCTTTGACGAGACACGGTTGCATGACTACCTGCGGATCGCGGCGGAACTTCGCGCCGCCGGCTTGGGCGTGGAGTTCTACCCGGAATCGAAGAAGCTCGACAAGCAACTCAAGTATGCCGACAAGCGTGGCTTCCGCTTCGCCCTGATCATTGGTGGTCATGAGTTTGCTGAAGGGAAGGCGCAACTCAAAGACCTGGCGCAGCGTGAATCAGTCGAGTTGATCTTGGAGGATCAGTGCGCGGCAATTGCCGCCGAGGTTGAGCAGCGGCGATAGGTCACAGACCGATCGAAACCGTATGTCTGGCCTTACCCCCAGGGTCTACATCTCTCCCCTGAAGGTGATTCCCATCGCTTCGCGGACGGGTGAATGAATTGCGTCAACGTTCCCGGCGAACACTGCTCTCAGGCGTACGGGCGAAATTGTCATTGGTCAAGTTCACCCCGTCTCAAGGGGGGCGATCGTAAACGCTTCACACCCATGCAATGGACCGGCAACGCCACCGCAAACATCACCGGCAATCCTGACGTTACGTTCAGTAGCATGTTAACCGTCAACCCTCTATGGCGCTCGGCAGCGCGCTGGAAGGCCCGAAACGCCCTCCACATTTGACCAATGTCAATTTCGCCCGTACGCGTGAGAGCCGGGCGTGTAGAGCATCCGTTCAGACGAACAAAACAGTAGTCAACGAGTTGCTCTGCCAGCTTATTGGCGAATTGATGAGTAGCAGTGATTTCACTGCCAGCAGGGACTCGGTGGATGTGCGACCTCTCAGTTAACTTTCGCCGCGCTGGTCAATCGCTTGCAAGAATCGCCGGTGTATCGAAGGTCGCTCATCTGCGCCCGTCATGGTGAGTTCACGCCGTGATCATTGTCGCAGCAGATTTCTCATCTCCCAGTGTTCACCGTGCAATGAGCGGCAATTCAGCTTGGAAACCCGCTCGTCGCGCTCCGGCGGATATACCGAGGGCGTCCCTTTGTCGGCTCCCAACAATCGTGCTGGCTGTGCCGAATATTCTCTCAATGATGAACGTGACGGGAACCGATGCTAGTGATAGCCATTCCGTCCTGGCCATAGCGACGGCTGCGCGAAACACCCAACCCGCATAGCGACTCAGAACTTCCAAGGGGGAATTCATGCTTCGAAAAACGCTGTTAGCGCTGGGCTGCGCACTGGCCGTCTCCTGGGCCGCAGACCAGGCGTCCGCTCAAGTGCCCAGCCAAGGGTATCCCTGGGGATACGCCAACTCGGCTCCGGATTACAACCGCTTCTTTCACTATCCCTACGTGTACTACCCACAGAACTTCTGGGCGACCGAGTACTACAAAAGTTCCAACAGCCTTTACTATCGGTATCCGCCGGAAATGCGAGTGCCGGTTTACAATCGCGACTGGTTCAACTACTACCCGGAAAGTCGTCGTTTCCATCGCGGCCACCAGTTCATTCTGGACGTGTTTTAGTTGAAGACTGCATCACCAGCGCGGTCAATCGGAACAGAGACCAAGGCGGATGAGCTTACTGCTTATCCGCCTTGTGTATTTAATTCGCCTCCAGCCTAGGTGTGGGGATTTGTCCGAATGCGCACAGGTGGCAGTCTATCAGGGAATTCGCATGGGCAGGCCACTGCAGGTGATTTCCTCCGCTGATGCATTGTGCCAGTCATCGTGGTTATGCCTGCTTCAAGTATCGTTCGAGCGCAAACGCTGACGGCGGCGCTTTGCTGCCTCACTAGCCGATACGAATTCAGGCACGAATAATTCCCTGCTCGCTCCCCAGGGCCACGAGGCACGCATGTCCAACAAAGAAGTTTATCGCGTCGTGACGCGCAGCGCAGATGGCAAGCTCCGCATCAAGGATTTCCCTTCTGATGAACCGTTGCGGAAGATGCACATCCAGATCGGCATTGATGATTGCAGCACAGATCTCTCGCTGCGAGGTCTGCCGGTCTTTCGCGGGCTGGTTGGCCCCATGGCCGAAGGCAAGAAAGTCGTCCGCTATGAAAGCCCGGACGTATTTGAAAGCCTGACCAAGGAATGGAGCGCTCCGCCACCCAAGCGACGCCGCACGCGGACCAAACCTCCGGAAAAGTTGGTCGTGGCTGACGAAGCTTTAACGGACGCCAACCATTAGAGCGTCTCCTCTCAATGCTTGTTTTGCTCGCGTTCCTACGAAGGCAGGCCCCCCGTTACGCGAATTGGATGGTGTTGAGCTCGATCCTAAGGCAGTCGCCCCAAGTTGCGCGCTACCGAGACCTGCCCGTCGCCCGGGCGGGCACCGGTCGCGATGCAGCAGCACAACAATTGAGAAACGCTCTTGAGAGCGCCGGAACTGACTGTGTTCTACTCAGGCTTTGCATTGCCGATGCAGAACAGCGACTTGGCCGTGCGGATGTACAGCCGCGAATCTGAAACGGCGATAGAGGACAGCGTGTATTCGCCGTTCAGCGGATTTTCCGCTACGAGCTTGAACTCAGATCCAGCTTCGAACACAACCGTCACGGCGTTTTCGTTGACAAAGTAAATCTTGCCATCAACCAAGATGGGCGAGGAACTCACCGTGCCGGAGACCGTTCGCACGGGTCCATAGACTTCCGTTCCATCCTTTGCATCCAGACAAGTCACCAAACCGCGGTCGTCAACAACGTACAAATACTTGCCATCACAAACGGGCGTTGGGACATCAGCCGCGCGTCCCTCATAACGGAACGCCACGTGAGAGTCCGTGACATCGCCATTCCCGCCGGGACGAAGCGCCAACATGGGTCGATTGCGCGTTGGAGCATAGATCAAACCGTCTTTCACAACCGGTGATCCAACGACGCGGAAGTTCGGAGAGCGTTGCGGATTCAAGCCTGCGGACCGCCAGATCTCTTCTCCCGTTTGGGGATTGTGTCCGGTGACGTAGTCGCCGCCAGAGATGACGATTGTTGTCCGGCCTTCATGTTCCACGACAGCGGGCGTTGTATACGCATCTGGTGACTCTCGCCGCGCGTCTGTTTCTCGTTCCACATGCCAAATCACGTCGCCGCTGGCGGCATCAAAGGCCACCACATACGACGGATCATCCGTGTTGTTGCCGTGCAAGACTTCCACAATCAACTTGCCGTCATACAAGAGCGGGCTGGAGGCATATCCCCAGTTGAGTCCAAACTGGCCGTACTTCTCTTGCAGGTGCTCATTCCAAACGGGATTACCATCCATATCAAAACAAGCGATGGCGCCTGTCCCTGTCACCACCCACACATGCACTCCGTTGGTGACAGGCGAAGGGCTGGCGTTGTTGTGCTTGCGCCACAGTCGATTTCCTTGGTCAAGTTCACGTGACCAAAGTTCGCTCCCATCTTTCTTGGAAATGCAGATCAGCATGAGCGTGTTTCCGCCGGGTCCGCTCTGAGTCCCTCCGCCGCGCCGTTGCCCACGCCGTTGCCCCTGTCCTTGCCTCTGTCGGCCGCGTTGGCCTTGGTCACCCCGACCGCGGGCTTGTCCTTGGCCCTGCGCGACCATCGGCGTCAGTCCACCATCATCACCGGCTGTTTTCTCTGCTTGATCGGCAGTTTCGTCCTTGTTTGGCGACGTCAGGAAGATGCGGTCGCCCCAGATGACCGGAGTCCCTCCACTCCAGGAAGGAAGGTCGGCCTTCCAGATGACGTTCTTCTCAGCGTTCCATTCCGTAGGCACGCTTGCTGCATCGCTGATGCCGTTTCCATGCGGACCGCGCCAGGCAGGCCAATTGTCATTGGCAACCGACAGCGACGAAAAACCTGTCACCAGGAAAAAGCCTAGCGTTGCGAGATTCATTCCAAAGACGGTCAGGAATCGGCGGGACATGGCAATACCTTAGATGGGGGGATCCAGAGGAAGAGAGGAGGGCTCTGTGAGGTTGGAAGTAACTGTCACGGTGTGCACACCGAAACACACCTACTAACCCCAGTTTAGTCAAAAAGTTACTGTGCCCGACAGGCTCGTCGCCGAAAAACGCATCGCGCGCAAAAACCCCCAGCTTGTTGCCGCAAACTGGGGGCGGGAATCATTGAAAAACGTGGGTTTTTCAGGCAGCCGTACGTGCGTGCCAAGCCTCGTTGAGCCGGATGATGGCCGTGTGCATTCGACTCTTGACCGTACCCAGCGGGAGCGAAAGCACGTCGGCGGCTTCCCGGTATTTCAATTGCTGGAAGTAAATCAGCTCCACGACAAGCCGCAATTGATCGGGAAGATTGGCAACAGCACCACGCGTCCAATCACAGGAGTCAGCCGTTTCCATCATCTGGCTCGGCTCTTGAGCTTTGCCAATCAGAATGTCACCCATGGCGCCAATTTCACCGTCATGCGCTTCGGTCACGGAGTTCAAGCTGACCGCGCGATGCCGTTTCTCGCGGCGAGTAGCGTCAATGGCCTGGTTGGTGGCGATCGTGTACAGCCAAGGCCTGACTTTGCGTCCTTCTTCAAACTGCTCGCCCTTACGATGGAGTTGGAGGAACGTCGCCTGGAAGACATCTTCAGCCAGCGTGGCGTCGCCCAGGTACCGTGCCAGGTAGTGATAGAGTTCGTGCTCGTAGCGTTGAACGAGCGTTTCAAACCAGCGTTGGCTGCGTGTGGCTCGGTACTCCAGCAGCAGCTCTTCATCACTCATGTTCTCCACCGGTTGCAACTGAAGACCGATGGCGAGGGGCGGATGTTCGTCTTGTTGGCGGCGTGAGCGAACCATTGTGATTTGTTTGAAAGGTTCCTGGGTTGGGTCCTGCCCAGCGGCGGTCGGCTGGGTGGGTATCTACTAATGCAAGCTTCGCGCCGGAGGTTGCAGAAACCACAAAAAGTGTCGATCCACGGATAACGCGCGAACACGATTCAGCCTAACTTGCTCCAATCGAGCAAGTTGTAGCAACAGAGGACTTTGAAAGAGAGCTTGTGTGTCTCGGGAAGGTAACCAGCTCGCGCGGGGCACAATGCCCCGCTGGGGCGAGTATCCCCACTGCAAGGTCTCCCCAGCACAGTCATGCCGTAAGACACGATGGGACGTCAATGAGATCAGGCGTCACGAGCGAAACTCTTGCCGAGACGGGCGCGCAGAAAAAACAGGCTGGCCACTCCCAATGGACTGACCAGCCTGCTCGATTGCTTCGTCGCCTGGGAGGTAGACTTACTTTTGCTTTTCTCCGGAGAAGAAACTGTCAGATCCAGTGATCTTCTCATCGGAATTGGGTGCGATGGCCGGCAGTTCTGGCTGTCGGCTGCGTGGGAACAGCCAATTTCGCAGCCGCGGCTCCGCGTTCTCCGTGGGCTTGGTCCGCAGATTGGTGCGCTTGATCCAAGGAGCATTGACAGGATCGCGCTGTTCGCCAGGTTCCAATAGGAAGTCATCATAGCGACCGCCGCGAATCTTAGTCACTCCTCCGCCGTCAACGGGGGGAGCGCCTGCTGCGTCTGAGGACGGGAGCGCAGATGGAGGAGTCGCATCGCCGGTTGTGGGAGCGAGTTCACTCTCAATGATTACGCCACCGTGAGCATGAACATGACCGGAGTGGTGTCCGGCGTGCCCACCACAACCGCAAGCACTGGTATGGCTTTCACAAGATCGGCAATTGCTCTTCCGGTGGCTGGAGCACGAGTGCGATCCATTCTGGTGTCCACAGTGGGACGTCTCCCAGCAGTAGTTGTCCCAGATGCTCATGTTGGCGACGCTCCGACGCGTGATGGGGCACCAGCCGGAATAGTTCCCGGTGTGATATCCCCAGCCGTGTCCGTCAAACGAGCCACCTTCATAGGCTCCAAAGGCGTTTGCTGTGTTTCCGTGTTTTGCGGCGGCAAACTGGAGGACCGGCGTTTCAATATAGTAAGCCTCTCCACCGTCAGCCGGGGGATCTCCACCGAGCATCAACGCAGAGAGCATTAGCAGGGAATTCATCTCGTCCTCCTTGGTGTCTTGGACTCTTCGCGCCGCTGGGGGGAAGCGCTTTTGCTGGAGCCACAGTCGCTCATCTCAATCGCTGAAAGATCGATGCGGTCCAGTGTTCCGTGGGGGGGTGGGGTTCCAGGCGTGATATATAAGCAACGCGTGATTTTTCCCAGGCCGTGAATTGTGGCTGGAACGCGAGGGTTGTGACCTCGGGGGGAGTCATCGACGCGTTGGTTTTTGGTGATTTCCCTGCGGAGTAGGTTGTTTCACTACGCGGGCGAACGTTCCTGCTGACCACACGAATGGTTGCATTCGATGCCAACAAGATGACTGGCGCCGTCCGGGAATTCCGGCCACACCACCGGTAATATCGAGCTTGCTGGAGCACGAGCGCTGCTTTTCTCCCTGGGGCCGTCATGCAGCGAATATCAGGCTCCTGATGCTCGTACCGGTTGCCGTGGCGAAACTCATAGCCGAGTTCGGTCTGTAGCGGTCAAGCCAGTTGTTCAGACCAACGCTCTGGCGCAAAACCATGGGTGCTTTTCGGCAGGAACCTCCCTCAATGATCACTCGTGGTGGGATCGCTCCTGTTGGCTAATCAAGCCGCAGATTATGCTCACAGGGATGCCACTGTTTGAGACGCTTTGTGTGCTGATTTCCCTGTCCACCGCCACTGTGGTTTTGGCGAGCCTGACAGATCTGCGCGGAACGACGCTCACGGCGCCACGCAACTGGGCCCTCTTGGCGTTGGCATGCGCAGCATTGGCCGAATTGGCACCCGCCGTAGATCTCATTCGAGCGCAAAGCAGCTTGAGGATACTGCGGTATGCGTCCGGTATTTTGACCTTCGCCCCATTCATGGCTTTGCTAGGCGCAAAGCGTCCGCAGAATGCCGCCTGGCAGTTTGTCGTGCTGACCCTGCTGATCGTCCTGGCGTTGCCTGCAGGCTCCAGCTTGGTTTATGGCAGCCGGTTGGCGGTGCCCTGGATGATCGCCTGGCTACTTTGGGCGTTGATTGGCTTTGAAGTAATCACATTTCTCGGCACCAGACTTTGGCCGTCCGCGGTGGGGATTGCCGCTGCGCAGGTAGTTGGATTGCATTTCATTCTGCCTGGCACAAGCTGGCTGGCGGAGTCCCGGACGGCGGCTCTTGTTGCGGCGATCAGCGGTGGTTTGATTCCAGCCGTTCAGGTCATGCTCGTCTCGAGCAAGCCCTCAGTTGATGGCGAGAAGAGCTTGCGGCGAATGTGGGCGAATTTTCGCGCCCTGTTTGGCGCGACGTGGTCGTTACGTGTGATGATGATGTTCAACGACGCGGCGGAGAGGAATCACTGGCCACTCCGTCTAGGGTGGAGTGGCTGCGAAATCGCGCCGGCGGCCGAGACCAAGGAGCAAAACTCCGTCACAACACAAACATCGGCCAAATCCCCGGTTGATCCCCAAGTGCTGCGCGGGATGGAAAAGGGCCTCAGAATGCTGCTGCGGCGATTCGTCTCGCCTGCATGGGTTGAAGCCCGTTGGGATGGCACGTGGCCTGTGGAACAAGGCGAATTGCCACCGATATCCAGGAAAAAAGCGGAGCCGATCAAATAGCGGATCAGGGCGCCGCACAACCTAGAACGCTTTCACATTCATCTTCTGCCGCCAACATTGATGAAGCAGGACATTGCGGGGCACTGACAAACCAGTCGTATCAGCGCCACGCATACCACCGTGCATAGATGACAATCGCATCAAGCAAAACTGTCGAACGTCCCATCGTCGTGACGATCAGAACGAACACGGGCTGATTCTGTACTGGCGCATGGGCCCTCCCAACCGGCTAACCTGGAGGGATAGATTCAGCGAAATCACTCCTGGCATTGCCTGCACAGAAAAGCAGTGGGATTCTTGAGACTGGCGTTGACGGGCGTCTTAACGCTTCTATAATCCCGGCCCATTTCGCCCAAGGGCGTGTGTCTCTGCACGCGTTGACAAGCGGCGAGATGCGTTCCCGGGCAAGGCTTTCTGTGGGGAGCCCGTCGGCACGGAAACAATCCAGACAACTTTCGAGTCTCGTTGTCTCGGTCGCGAGCGTACGAAGCACATGCTTACGTCGTCGCAGGCCGCCTGCGGGACGAATTTCCACCAAGGACGGTAGGATTATGCGAATCTCAACGGCGCGGGTGGCGATCTTCGCCGCAATGTTGATTGGGTTCTCCGGATGTCAATGGCCCGGGAACACGCCCACTCTTTCAGACACCTGGACCGGGATGACCAGTTGGTGGCCTTGGGGTCAAAAATCACAACTGGCTGCAGAAGATCCCATGCATGCCATGGCTCGTACGAACACGGGCATGCCTTCAGGTGGTGCGACGCCCAGCACGGTTACGGATCAGCAGCAAGGCTATCAAATGGCCAGCAATCCGTACGGTAGCGGCGCCCAACCTGCCTCATTCAATGGCATGGGCGGAGCTTCCCAAGCCGGCGGTTACGGAACCTCTTATCCATCCACCATGGGCAGTTCCACAGCAGGCAGCAATGACTACGTTCAGCCTTCGGGCGGATACGGTCAAGGAAGCGGCGGCTACGGTGGATATGGCGGTGGCAGCGCCCCGGCATATGGTGGAAGCTCCTACCCCCCCAGCAGTCCCGGGTATCCATCAACACAGGGCAGCCAGGGTTACAATCCCCCCAGCAATAGTTCGTCCGGCTATGGCACAGGTGTTGGTTCGAGTTATTCGGCAACAGGATCCTCGCCCTATGAGCAATCCGGTTACGCTGACGCTCACCAAAGTGGCAGCGGATACCTCGGAACTTCGCCTTCTCCGTATGGACAGAGCGGAACCTCCACCGGTTATCCAAGCACGAACTCTGGCTACGGAAGCGGCGCTTCGAACTCATACAGCACACCAGGCAGCTATGGCACGCCGCAGAGCAGCTACCCAGCCGGAAACTATAGTTCCGGCACAACGCCCGCCAGCGACCTTTATCCTTCAAGTACATACCCCTCAAGCACGGGCGATAGCGGTCACCAGTCCACTGCCACTGCTTATCCGACACCGGGCACAACGCCCAGCTATCCGTCAACCAACTCCGGCAGTTCTCCTTACCTGCCTGGCAGCACGTCAACGACGTTTCCCGGCTCAGCAGGCAGCAGTTCGAGCGGAAGCAGCTATCGTTGAGCTGATCTAACGACTGAATTCACGGTGGAAATCAAGCGAGCCTGGTTTATCCAGGCTCGCTTTCTTCTTTCCGGATTCATGGCAACATGGTGCACGGTCGAACCTTAGAATACCTATCCGATTACTGTTCCGCTCACCCAGGCGGACGCTGTCAAGTCACTCCGCGATGGGATGCCATCCGCTCTGCTCTCATACGTACGGGCGAAATTGACATTGGTCAAATTTGAGGGGTGTTTCATGCCATCCAGCGCGCTGCCGAGCACCATAGAGGGTTGACGGTTAACATGTTCCTGAACTTAACGTCAGGATTGTCGGTGATGTTTGCGGTGCCGTTACTGGTCCATTGCATACGTGTGAAGCGTTTGCGCCACGCCCCTGGAGGCGGGAAAAATTTGACCAATGTTAATTTCGCCGGTACGCGTGAGAGCATGGCGCGCGGGGAACGCCACGGCAATTCAATCACGCGCCCGCTAAGCGATGGAGAACTGCCGGCGACGGGAACCTCCATCAAGAAAGCACCCTAGGAGATCCTATTCTTCCTGGGCAACCAGCAACCGGAGGAGCTCATTCGTCAGCGATCCCAAACTGGCGTTCTCCGAGTTACACATGATCGCCACGCCTAGCTTGCGTTCGGGAAGCACAAACAGCGCCGTCTTGGCCTTTTCCTGCGATCCAGTGTGCCCGACACATTCATGGCCATCCAACTCGCGCACATTGAAACCAAGTCCGTAGCGCGTTGCTCTTCCGCCCTGAGTTGTTTTTTGGGGAGTCTTCATCCTTTGGAGCACACTCTCTGGCAACACGTCTTCGGACATCAGCCCAGTGCCAAAGCGCGCCAAATCTCCTACGTTGGAGATGAAACCGCCGCCAGCCAGTTTCCAACTGACATCGGTATTTGTTGAACGCACCACTTCGCCGCGTCGCAGTCGATACCCGACCGCGCGGTTGTCGATTTCTATCCATTGATAGTCCGGCTGCATCGATGTCATTCCCAACGGCTCAAAAATCCGCTTCTTGCCTTGCAACGCGAACTTCTGTTTTCCCGCGCGTTGCACGGCGGCGCCCAACAGCATGTAGCCGTGAGTCGTGTACGAGAATCGCTGTCCCGGAGCATTAACCAATGGCGATTCACGAAAGCGATCAAGGGCAAGAACCACGTCTTCAAACGGGTGTTCCAACCCGTAGTCTTGCTGCGTCCTCACGACACGACCGTTTGAGTAATGCACGATCCCACCTTGGTGGCACAACAGGTCGCGAATTGTGACGGTCATCTTCTCGCCACCAAATTCTTTGGCTGGAAACTCGGGTACCAGCGAACGCACATCCGCGTTCAGGTCGAGCTCTCCCGCATTGACGAGTTGCATGGCGAGCACCGCGGTGACCAGCTTCGAAATCGATGCCCAGCGAAACATCGTCTTATCCGTGACCGGAACGGATGCTTCACGGTCTTGAAATCCATAGCCCTTCACTTGGCTGACCTTCCCCTCTTGAATCAGTGCGATGGCCAGCCCGACCAATCGCTGGTCTTCCATGGTTTTCTTGGCGGCAGCGTCCACGTCCGACATCAAATCGTTGGAGCTGCCAGCGGTCTGCCCAGCAGCGGGAGCAGCGGCCAGAACGAGCGTAACGAACAGGGCGAAGCATGTACGCCCAACAGCATTCAGAATTTGCATGTGTCTTCTTTCTGCGAGAGTCTGAAGAATCCGCGAGCCCAAAAGGTCAAGAGGTGGCGGCCTCTGCGTACAGAGCACTCAGGTCCAATCAAGTGGCGATATCCTATCCGTCCCAGGATGTCAGTGCACGTAAATACGGCA
Source organism: Pirellulales bacterium (assembly GCA_028066245.1). Lineage (GTDB taxonomy): Bacteria > Planctomycetota > Planctomycetia > Pirellulales > S012-138 > CALJLD01. The sequence goes on from JALCBR010000116.1 coordinate 11,982, forward strand.
GTTGCTACGCAGGATGGCCACACAAACGACAATCCTTGGTGCAGAGGCCCGCCAGGCTGATGCGGCGGAATTCATGTGAAATCTGACAAAAATATGCCTAGAGCCCCGATTGAGTGCGAGTCATTATTGACGATTCCCTTTATCGTTGGCCACCGTTGACAGCCCGGAAGATCACGATTCTTCACATGGCCTTCTCGCCACGAGTTGTGTTAACTTCCACGATGAAGCCCAGCAA
>JALCBR010000117.1 GCA_028066245.1 Pirellulales bacterium
ACAGCTAGGACTACCGGGGTATCTAATCCCGTTCGCTCCCCTAGCTTTCGTGCCTCAGCGTCAGAAAAGGCCCAGTGAGCCGCTTTCGCCACCGGTGTTCCTTAGGATATCAACGCATTTCACCGCTCCACCCTAAGTTCCGCTCACCTCTGCCTCCCTCGAGCATGGCAGTTTTGGACGCAATTCCTCGGTTGAGCCGAGGGATTTCACATCCAACTTTCCATACCGCCTACGCACCCTTTAAGCCCAGTGATTCCGAATAACGTTTGTCCGGTTCGTCTTACCGCGGCTGCTGGCACGAACTTAGCCCGGACTTCCTCTGAGGATAGGTCAACTTAGAGGGAGAACCCTCTAAGATTTCCTCCCCTCTGACAGCGGTTTACAACCCGAAGGCCTTCATCCCGCACGCGGCGTCGCTCGGTCAGGCTTTCGCCCATTGCCGAAGATTCTCGACTGCAGCCACCCGTAGGTGTCTGGGCAGTGTCTCAGTCCCAGTGAGCCGGGCCACGCTCTCACGCCCGGTACCCATCATCGCCTTGGTAGGCCATTACCCCACCAACAAGCTAATAGGACGCGGACCCCTCCTCGGGCGGAATCACACCTTTGATCCGGAGATGTTATCTGGTATTACCCGCAGTTTCCCACGGCTATCCCAGACCCAAGGGCAGGTTATCCACGCGTTACTCTCCCTTTCGCCGCTTTCCCTCTCCCGAAGGAGGCTTCTCGCGCGACTTGCATGCCTAATCCACGCCGCCAACGTTCATTCTGAGCCAGGATCAAACCCTTCAATTTGTATCAATTCCACAAGCAAGCTTGCGGGTCTGAGCCAACTGATTGGTCTGAAAAAAATCTGGTACTTGCACACGAAGCTGATGCAAGGTTTCCCGAGCAAAAGTCCGCTGCAAGTCACGGTTATCCGCAGACTTACAATTAACAGGGATCTAAACAACAAATTGTCAAAGATCAGACACAAGACAAGAAAAAAAAGCCCCCGAAGAGGCCTTTCATCCCGCTCGCGTTCCTCAATTGAGGAGCACGTGATTCTACGTGGATTCGTAAACACGTCAACGGGTTACTGAAGGTTTTTTTCGCTATGTCGAAGTCGCGCGTTTGAACGACCGATGTCACGCGTCTCGTGCTATGGGGACCGACCCTTACGTTTGTTGGGAGAGCGTTGCACGTAAGTGTTTTTCAGCGCTATCGCCCTCAAGTACGGTCGTAGATCTCTGGCCCAACTTTCGATTCCGCTCCGCGATCTCCTAACGTCATTCGCGCAATGCAGCGCACACGGTTACCGATGAAAGTTTGTTGACATCGAAAACTACCTTGGTAGTATTACCGCGGTCGTCGAAGCCTTTAGTCGATTTCCACTCGCCATGAACAACCAACATCACAAGCAACACCGGCTGGGCGACTTGCAACTTCGCATCATGCAAGTTTTGTGGGCTCGCGGTGCGAGTACCGTCCAGAAAGTCCAAGCCGAACTCAATGCCGGGGATGAATTCGCATACACCACAATCGCCACCATGCTCCGCAAGATGGAGGATCGTGGCCTGGTTCGGCATGAAACCGCTGGGCGGCGATTCGTCTACCAGGCGGCTGTTGAAGAAAGCGAAGTCACCCGAACCATGGCGACCGACATGCTGGAACGTTTGTTTGAAGGCAGTCTGGCCGACATGGTTCACCATTTGTTGGACAACAGAGATGTTTCGGCTGACGAGTTAGCCCGGATAGAAAAGATGATCGTGCAACGTAAGAAGAAAAAGACCTGACATGAACTCGTTGGCGTCATTCCTGTCTTTGGCCACGTCTGGCTTGTTCGAATCAGCCGTCATCAGCGCGGTTGTCTCGCTTGGGATCGCGTCGCTCATAATTGGAACAAGCGCCTGGCTGGTCAGCCGGTTTGTGACTACCGCCACCTGGCGGAAAGCTGTCTGGCAGCTTGCGCTCGTCAGCGTGGCGTGTCTGCTGATCCTCGAGGTAACCGGCGTCAGCGGATCTTGCGGTGATTGGATTCGCACGCTGACCATCTTGAGCAAAGAAAGCGACATAACTCCGGCGACAATGCCCACACAGGCGAGAGATATCCCTCTCAGTCGCGGAGGTCACGGTCACGAAAATCAAACGAGCCTGTCGCTCGCTCCTCCCATCAATTGGTGGCCGCCGCGATCTGGCGACTTCGCCGACTCGGACCGAGGAAAGCAGTTCTTCGATTCGGACGTGGAAAGCGACGGAACCCTTTTTGAAAGGGCCACGGGCGTCGACGATCTTGACTCACCTCCGATTGTTTCCGCTGGCGATTCTCCTTGGAGCGAGGACGCGCTGGGGCCAAGTGCAAAATCGTCCATTCAGCTCCCTTTGAAGCCCTGGGAACCAAAAGCGGCATCTCAAGCAGCAACCTGGTTTGGCTTTGCGTGGGGTATCGTGGGAATCGCACTCCTGGCCCGCAGTTTGGGAGGCCGCGTCTTGTTGTGGCGATTCGCGCTCTCGCTGGAAACGAACCAAAACCCTAATCTCGCGAGGATGGCCGAAGACATTGCGCACCGCCTCAAGTGCCGGCGTCCGCTCACAATCAAAACATCAGCAAAACTAGCTGGGCCGCTCGCCTTCGGCATGATCTGGCCAACACTGGCTTTGCCTGCCAACTTCCGTCGGCAGTTCACTCCTGAAGGTCAACAGGCAGTCCTCGTACACGAAATCGCGCATCTGCGGCACCGTGACCCGTTCTGGCTATTGGTGGCTGACTTGCTGACTTCACTCTTGTGGTGGAATCCGATCATTTGGCTCACGCGGGCACACCTGAAGCATGAAAGTGAACTCGTCGCAGATGAAGCGACGCTCTGCCTAGAAGACGGGCCGGCTCATCTGGCTTCGTCCCTGTTTCAACTTGGTTCCCGATTGGCACGTCCGCGGGCGATCGGGTTTGTGTCCGCGAACGGTTCTGGGCTGAAATCCAACCTAGGCCAGCGGATTGAACGACTGGTCAACCTTGATGAAGACACGTGTCGGCCGCGTCGAACGCGACCGTTTCTAAGAACTCTGGCAGTTGTGTGTGTGATTGCCGGATGTCTTTTTGGTACGTCCTGGGCTCGTCCCAGGCTCCCTATTCGAGGAGACAGCAACGTGAGTTCATTTCAACGAAACTGGCGGACATCGTTCGCTGGGGCTGCGCTAGCAGCTCTGCTGGTCGGCAGTCCTGCGCCGGCTGGCGCTCAAGACGTGGGACCGCCCAAGCCTGGCGATGCTCAAGGAACTGATGAAGCAAAAGCTGACGCGACCAGGCGGAACGATGAGATCAAGATGCTCGAAGTGGAAATGGAATACCTTGTCGCCCTCAAGGCGGACTTGGCGGCAAAACTCACACAAGCTTCAGAACAGGTCGGGGCGGACCTAGAAAGTCAACGTGTGCAAATAGCGGCGGAAGCCAAGGAAATCCAAACAAAGATGGATCAGCTTGCGAAGCGTGCCGCTCAAGCGAAGGAAGCAGGTGAAGCGGAAGCCGCGCGGAAGGCAGCCCAAGAGCTCGAATTCATGCAAGTCACGCTGGCCAAGCGCGCCAAAGAACTTGCGACGCTGCAAGTTAAGCTGTCAGAGGAAGTGAAGGTCAGATTCGCTGCGGATGAAGAGGCGCTTCAGGCACGCCTTGCCAACTTGGCCGATCACTTGGAACAACTGAGAACAAACGGTGATCTCGAAGCAGCTCAAAGACTGCAAGACCGTTTTGCGATGCTGCAACGGCAGGCGTCTCAACGCCGCCGCCGCGCGTCACTGCGCGATGAAGGCCTACCATCCACCGATGCACGCCAAGCGCGGGAACGACAGGATGACGCGTTGCGACGCCGGCAGCGTGAAGGATTGGGCGACGTTGAAGCCCAAATCCGCCACATCCTGGCTGCTGCTGAGAATCTGGAAGCCGCGGGAATGCACGAGCAGGCTCGCGAATTGCGCGAGATGGTTGGAAGGCGGATGAGCCGTCCCGATAGAGAAACGGGGGATTCCCAGCCACCGCGCCGCCCTTCCACGACAGCCGACGAGTTGCCCACGGAAGATCGACCGCGACGAGTCCGTCGCGATCGTGAAACTGAGACGCCGCTTCCGGGCGCTGCTCCTCGCCGCAGACGGGCAGGTCCTGGCGTTGATGCGGCCCCTGGTGGTGATCGGCGAGGTGGCAACGTCGGTCCACTGGCCGAGGCTCGCGATGTTCCAACCGGAAGACGAGGGGGTGACGGCGCGGTCGACCGAGAGCTGCTGAACCTGATTCGTTCGCTACAGCAAGAAGTCAACTCGCTACGGACCGAGGTGAAGACTCTACGGCAGGAAATGGACCGCGGTCGTGATCGCCCGCGCCGCGACAACCGCCAAGACGGTCCGCCGGAGGGAGGTCGTCGGCGTCCGGATCGTGAACGCCCTGTGCCTGTCGACAGGCAGCCGGAAAAGGAAAAAACGGACAGTCCACCCGATCCAGAGAGGATCACCCGACGGTAAGAGACAATCTCTGACTCTGATCACAATGCCTCTCAGGCGGTGCAAGTAGCTCTTGCACCGCCTGTTTTCGTCTTTCGTAGACGAATCTGCACATTTTCGCCTCTGTCTCCATAGCCCATTCTCGGCGGCAGTCGAGCCCATTTGATCAATTGGCTATCATCGGAGTTCTGAACAACCAATCCGTTCGACATGATTCGGCTTTGCGTCGTGAGCCAGTCCGCTACTCCCGCGTCATTTTCGGCAATCACCGAGCCCACATCGGCCGGTGAGATTGAATCCATCATTAAGATCGCTGCAGCGGACGGCCGGGCCATTTGCCCGGTGGGAGGGTGTAGGGCGATTGGTCGTGGAATCAACGTGCGGCAAGGAACAACTGCGTTGACCCTGGGGCGGCTCAACCAGGTGATTGATTATCCCCATGAAGATATGACGATTACTGCCGGCGCGGGGATCACGATCGCCGAACTGCAACGCGTGTTGGCGGAGAAAGGGCAGCGATTGCCTGTTGATGTTCCTCAGGCGGATGAAGCGACCCTCGGAGGCGCTATCGCAACCAACCAAAACGGCCCGCGGCGCTACGGTTGCGGGACACTGCGGGACTATGTGATCGGCATCACGGCTGTTGACGGGCGCGGCGCGACATTTTCCGGTGGAGGGCGCGTTGTCAAGAACGTGGCCGGTTATGACTTCTGCAAGTTGCTGATTGGCAGCCGTGGCGCGCTGGCAGTGATCACTCAGGTCACACTCAAAGTCCTTCCACAGCCAGCAGGCTCACTACTGCTCGTTGCGGCCATCGAAGACCACGAGCAGCTTGGCGAAACGCTGCGTCAGCTCGCAGAATCAGCATTGACTCCGGTCACCATTGACTTTGTCAGCGGATCTGAGTGGGAGGATGTTTCAGCCGCAGGCCGTTCGCGATGCTACGGAAGTCTCTTCCTTGGTTTTGAAGGCACCGCGGATGAAATCACTTGGCTGCAGCAGCAAGCGTGCCAACATGCGGGAATCAAAGCGGCACGGTTCAAACCGCTTGCGCCCGAACATGATCAATATGAGATGTGGAGCCGGTTGTGCGAGTTTCCAGCTGAGGAAACTCCAGCTTTGACGTTTGTGGCCAACATAGTTCCCAGCGGCGTGCCGGAGTTTTTGACCACCGTAATGCAGCATGACCCCTCGGCGTCACTTGTTGCCAGGGCGGGAAGCGGAGTTATCTTTGTGCGTTGCTCCCAACCCGCGTCCGATGCCGTGTCGCTGCACGCCAAAACGTTGCTGCCTGCGGCTCGAAAACAGCACGGCAATTGTTTGGTTTACGCCGCACCGCCTGATCTCAAGTTGACTCCGCTGGCCGCTTACGGCGCACCGCACGCTTCAACCAACGTGTATCAAAGCATCAAACAAACGTTCGACCCGCAAGGAATCCTCAGCCCGGGCGTTTGGAACTATGACTGATATCTTCTCAGTAGCGTTGGATGCAGACAGTATTTGTCGTGCAAATGACCAACACTACTTCCATGCGAACTCTCGCCCCGTCAGTGTCTCATATGCATCGATGTACTTGTCGCGCGTGCGGGCGACAATCTCTTCAGGCAGTTCAGGTGGTTGAGTGTTCTTATCCCAATTGGTCGTCTCCAACCAATCGCGGACAAACTGCTTATCGTAAGAGGGGGGTGAACAACCGGTCTGATACTGATCAGCCGGCCAAAATCGAGAGCTGTCCGCGGTAAGGACTTCATCAATCAGGATCAGCTCGCCGTCTACCTGACCAAACTCGAACTTGGTATCGGCAATGATGATGCCTTTGCTGGCGGCATACTCCGCTCCGGTCTTGTAGATGTCCAGGCTGCGGCGGCGGAGTTCTTCAGAAAGCTCTTGCCCCACGGCATCAACCATCTGCTCGAAGGAAATGTTCTCATCGTGGCCGGTTTCCGCTTTGGTAGCTGGCGTGAAGATTGGCTCAGCCAGCTTGGCGGCTTGTTCCAGGCCTGAGGGCAACGGAAGCCCACACACGGTGCCTTGTTTTTGATACTCTTTCCAGCCAGACCCGACGATGTATCCCCGCACGACACACTCAATAGGTACCACTTCCGTCTTGCGGACGAGCATGGTCCTGCCACGCAATTGATCCAGATCCGTATCAGCTGGCAGTTCCATCTTCTCAACGTCAGATTGCAGCAAATGGTTGGGTACGTCCAACCGCTCAAACCAGAATTCACTCAGCGCCGTTAGTACGCGGCCTTTGTCCGGAATTCCGTTGGGCAACACCCAGTCAAACGCGCTGATGCGGTCCGTGCTGACCAGCAGCAACGCCTCGCCCAGGTCGTAGATATCGCGAACTTTGCCGCGGCGAACGGGAAAATCCGACAGCGATGTCGTAAGAACTGCGCTCATTTTACAACCTGGGGATAAAGCCTGTCCGTGGTTTGTCTCGAACGTCCAACGTGAAGGGTAGGGGGGCTCAACAGATCTCTTATTGGCTCTCCGGTTGCCACTTTCACGCTTGATCGGCCGAGTATATCAGTGGTGAGAGAGATCGAAAAGCGGGTGGAGGCAGGCCTTGATGAAAGTGGTTTGCCACTCGCCACCAACGGGTGAAAATTCGCCCATGACAGTCAACGTCGGATATGCTGAAAGGAGAAACTCAGCCTGCCATTTTGATGATTGAGAGAAGGGGGAGGCAATGGATAAAGCTGTCTCACCTGCAAGCGAGACGACCGATCAGGCCGAAAGAACAGATTCCGACACAGCACCGGAAATCGCGCCACCTGAACAACCTCGTGTTCGCTTTACGACGCGCGAGCTGTTCGTCGTCACCGCCTTCTGCGCCGTGTTTGCCTGGTGCGCCAGCATGGTGGGGTTTGACAACCGATTCTTCTGGATCGCGTTCGTCGCCAATCTCCTGATGGTAGCGCTGTTCGTCAAAGTCGGACGTAGCGAAGAGAAGCGTTGGGCTGTGGTCTTGGTGCCGGTGCCATTCCTCTTATTTTGTTTGTGCAGCCCTATTTTCAGCTCAGTGGCATTGGGAACAAACGCACTCTTGCTGATTGTCGCCGGGCTCGTCACCAAGCCCTTACCACGGCTATCGACAAAGTGTTTATGGACGATTACAGCGGCAACCACTGCAACTGCATTTGTGGTTGCAGTTTGGTTTGGAATGTGGCGCTCTCAGTTCCTTTATGACCTCCGCGAGGAGTTTTCGATTCAATCGTTGGCTCCACGGTTGGAGTATGAAAAACAAGCAGGTCTGCGCGCTGTGACACAGCCACTCGGGGCAACGGTGACTCACGAGCTGGTCGAGTTTGAAACAGAACTGAGCACGGAGGCTTGGGGACGTGAAGACGAATTGCGCTCGCTTCATGGAGGGCAAGTAGAGCATTTTCTTCGGCAGTCCGGATTTGGCGTCGGGAGGATGGGCCTGCCGCGGCGAACGGGATTGGGAACTCCTTCACTGCTGGAGATTCCGTATGCAAGCTCACATGAGCCAGTCGAACACAACCTTGGTTTCTCGTATTCCTGGCGGATTACCATGCCGCCACGCTTTGAAGACCCTCTGGAAAAATTGCACAAGTTTAGCCGGATAGATTTTCTCTACCCCGATGGATTTGGAGCCACCTTCCCGGCCAAAGGTAAAGATCTCGCTGCTCCTCAGGTTGCCGGGTTTGTTGAGCACGCCTTCCATTGGTCGCCAATTCATAAGCTGGACATGACTCGGAATTGGCAACTCATCCGCCTGGAGCTCGTCAGCTTGCTGAAGTTTGATGAGCCCCGGGTGTATGTGCTAGACCATCTGCCACGCATGGATCAGCTGTCCGGTGACAATGTTCCCACGCGCGGCTTAGATGCGTTCGAATCCGCTGCGCTGGAGAAACTTTGGTCACAGGAAGATCTCGTGATTAATGACCCGGTAGCGGGCGATTCACTCGAAGTGACAATGGATGAAGGACGCGGCAGCGACACAGACAACACCGTTCGCATGTTGGGCTCGCTCCGCGCGGCACAACAATGTTTGGATTGCCACGGCGTGAAGCGAGGTGAACTCCTAGGCGCTTTCAGCTACGAACTGCGGCGATTGGATACAACCATAGGGCACTAAGAGGTCGACCAGGAATGCTCTACCGACTGAGAAACAGTTCGCGGCGTGCTCACCCGGCCCGAGTTATCGGGGCCGAACGTAGTACCAATTGACGATTTTGAACATGCTTGCCAGCCTGAAAAAATCTTTGGCAAGTCGTCGTCCATCTCGTGCTTCCCATGTCTAGCGGATCGCCTATGCTGAGTGCATTGTCAGGGAGTCCTTTTCGTGTGTTGATTCGATTCACTTTTCTTTTTTCTATTGTTCTCCATGTCCTTTCGCGGTGAAGAATGCAGCAATCAGCTTCGTGTGGAAGCCGCAGCTTTAGAACCCCGGAGCTTTCGCACGTACACGCCAACCTTGACGGTCGCCGAGCGTAGCGCCGGCTCATACCTATGGACGCCAGAAGGGCGGATGCTGGCGGACTTCACCTCGGGCGTGCTGGTCACCAACCTCGGCCACCATCCAATCGATTGGTGGAAAAGTGTTCTCGATCACATGGGCTTGCGCGAGCATCTGGTCGCGCGAAATCCGGGCGCGGCCTCAGCGGTTGAGGAAACAACGCCCGCAGTTTCGCCGGCTGAATTCCTTTCCGCCGTTCCGCTTTCGGCCTACAACGCGCTCACGGAACTGGAGGTCCGCGCGGCCGAAAACCTGATTGCCGTGATGCGAAGAGAGCAGGGGGGAGGGCGGATAGAACAAGTCGCTTGGGCGGCCAGTGGCAGTGAAGCTGTTCAAAAGGCCTTGTGGATGGCTCAGGCTTTTCAGCAAGACCGGCCGATCATCTTGGCCACACGTGGCGGGTTCCATGGCAAGAAAGGCCTGGCAGGCGCCGTCTCTGGCAGCGAAGACAACAAGAGCCCACACCCGGACGTCCGCTTCATCTCCTTTCCCCAGGAAGAATGCCGGGACACGCGGCGCCGTCGGGAACCACTTGAATTGACATCCTACCAAGCGGAACTCAACTCGTTGTGGCAAGAACATGGATCACGGATCGGCTGTTTGATAACAGAGCCGTATCTTGGCGCGGCGGGCTCTTTTCATCCGCAGCCGGAGTATCTGCAACTGTTAGAGAAGTTCTGCCGCGAGCACGATGTGCTGTTCATTCTCGATGAGATTCAGTCCAACTTCGGCCGCACGGGCGAACTCTTTGCCTTCACCACGTACGGTATCGAGCCGGACATCGTCTGTCTGGGAAAGGGACTGGGCAACGGGATTCCCGTCGCCGCGACGTGCGGTCGAGCTGATGTGTTTGGCGTGATGGATTACGGCGAAACGTCAGACACGTATAGCGGTAACCCGCTTTCCTGCGCGGCCGTGTTGGCGACGCTGGAAGCCTTTGCAGATGGAAGTGTCATGGAGCGTGCCCGCGAACTGACCGTCGTGCTGGAAGCAGGTCTTGTGAAGCTGGAAGAACTTCCCATTGTCGCACACGTGCGCGGGGAAGGGGGGGTGTGGGGAGTCGAATGTGCTGGTACCGGTGAGCATTCGGCTGACGATGTCGCCAACACCTGCGTGCGTGGCTGTTACGTTGGTGATTCCGCCGGCAGGGCAATTCACTTGCTCGGTCCACTTGCCGGAAACGTGATCCGTGTGAGTCCGCCATTATCCATGGTCCCGGAAGAGGCAGAAGAGTATCTCGCCGTCATGTACGAAGTCTTCGAGAACGTCCCCGAGAACCTGAGCTAGAGCGCTTTTCTTGTTGACGTTCCGTCGCCAGCTTTGACGAATTCGGATATTGCTCAAGCGTGGGACGGCGCCGGACTGCGAGCAGAACAGGAATCAACAAAGCGGTCTAAGAACATCTTCTTTGATTGGTGTTCTGCTCGTCGACAGTTTTCATCGCTTCGCGGACGTGATTGAATTGCCGCGTCCCCGCCTGCCCTGCTCTCACGCGTACGGGCGAAATTGTCATTGGTCAAATTTTTCCCGCCTTCGGGAGGTGGCGCAAACGCTTCACGCCCATGCAATGGACCAGCAACGGCACCGCAAACATCACCGACAATCCTGACGTTACGTTCAGCAGCATGTTAACCGTCAACCTCCTATGGCGCTCAGCAGCGCGCAGGATGGCCAAAAACACCCCAAAATTTGACCAATGACAATTTCGCCCGTACGCGTGAGAGCAGGGCAGGGGGGAGGGGCGTGATATGCCACACCCCGCGATGGTGGGCATGTCAGTGTGGGTGCGTGTGCGCCTGTCTGACTTGCTTCGTGCGGAATGACACCGCCCCAGTCTCAGAATTTCGGCATATCGAATTTCGCGCCGTATGTTTGAGCAGAGTCCGGACGCAGGCCGCCCACAGGAGAATCAATTCCATGAGCACAATTCGCACAGCACTCATCACCGGCCTTGGCATGTTAGGACTGGTGAGCGTCGCCGGCTGCGGGGCCGAAAACACAACAACCGAAAACGTGGCCGGGCTTGCCGCAGAGCACATGCAACCGGTGGTCTTGCGTAAAGCGGAATCCGGCGAATGGCGATTACCCAACGCTCGCGATGGCATGTTCCTGGTGGTGCTTTGCCGGGCGTCAAATATCGAAAAGTTGGCCGCCAGCCGACAGGATAGTTTTCGTATCGAAGACCTGACCGCCGCTCTTCGGGAGAGCTTGGAGTTGAAGCTGACCGCACAATTGGCGGCGCACCGTGATGAGTTTCCTCAGGCAAGTGCGTACGAAGTTGTCAGTTTTCTTGACGCCGAGATTGGTGACGCCACCGCGACGGCAACATTCGTTGAAAGCGAACTGGTGCAAGTGAACAGCGCTGCCTTTGCCGCCTATGAATTGGCGGAACTCAAACACGACGATATCGTGGCAGCACTTGAGAGTCGTGCCAGTTCCTTCGCGGCCAGCAAGAACTGGAACGAGGATGACTTCCTCGATCTGATTGCAGGGGCCGTGGCGGGACTGACCACGGCCATCGGCGGTAATGAGAACTACATCGCGGAAGATTGAATCTTCGCATTTCTTTGACGCTGGCCCGCTCCAGAATCCGCCGGCAGAGAATCGTTGATTGTCCTCGTTGGCAATTCGCGGCTCATCCCGCACAATGGGCGCATGGCCCGCGAACCGATCATCGGCCCCACTTCAGGCTCGGACGACGAGTATGATGGTCGGCTGCGCCCGCGGCGGCTGAAAGAAATGATCGGCCAGACGGAAGTCGCCTCGCGGTTGGAGATCGCAATTCGCGCTGCCCAGAAGCGGAGCGAATGCCTGGGACACATTCTCTTTGACGGCCCGCCGGGGCTTGGCAAGACAACTTTTGCCACGGTGATTCCCGCGGAGATGGGAGCATCACTGCAGAGTGCCTCCGGCG
>JALCBR010000010.1:0-65214 GCA_028066245.1 Pirellulales bacterium
CGCCCATGTCGGTGGCGATTGAGAAGCTGCGCGGCTTTATCGCCGACCACAAGGCGGAAGTGTTATCCGTTGATGATCGCAGCACGATGCTGGAGTTCCAAACGACGGGTTGGGCCATGTTCCGCCGTAGCAGTGACCGTAAGGTACTGATGTATATGCGGCTGGACTTCTCTGAAGATCAAGTTGAGTTTGATCGGCACACTGGATCGCAGCACGTCGTCACACGGATTGACGTATCTGTGATTCTGAAACGCAGTCGCGATCGCCGCAAATCGCAAGCCATTGAGCTGGCCCGAAACCTACTCTCCAGCCTGAGGTCTTATCTGATGGCCAGCGAAGAGATCGAGGCGTTAGAAGCCGTTTAGCGAGTGGGTTCACCATCGCCAGGCCATGGATCGCATGTGACGGAGCGTGCAGGCTCGTCACTTTCAGCGGCCAATCAGTTCGCGGCGGGGCGACCAATCTCGAATTCAACAGTCGTCGTGCCAAATCGCTGCGCCTGCGTGTCCTCAATCGTGAGGATTAGCTTGTAGCGGCCGGGATAGATCTGTGGTGGAAGCTTGACAAAGTAGTTGAGGAAGAAGTCTCGACGCTCGTTCTGACAAATATCTTCGATTGGCGCCAGCACTTCTTCCGCGACGCGCTGTTTGGCTTCGTTCTGAATGATGTAGCTGCCGCGCAGTTTGGTGCGATAGCCTTCTGGTCCCGGCGTACTGCGGAAATTTTCGATCTCCGCATACAGCAGCACGGTCTCCTGAGGTTGAAAGACATCCTTGGCGAATGGTGTTGTGACGCCGTAGCTTTTCACCTCGCGACAAAACATCGCCTGCTTGATGCGTAAGTTGGCCAACTCGGCCAGCCGCCGGTGAGCCTTGGCGAACCGCTCCATTGCTGCTGCCGCGCGCTTGGATGCGGTGGGAAATGCCTCGTGATCGAGGTACTCTGCCAGCCCATATATTTCCTCAATCCAGAAGTCCTGGCTGATCGCTGGAATCCCCTGGATTGGCCTCAGAGCGTCTTCTTCCCGCTCGGCCATCAAGTACAGCATTCGTAGGAATGCGTGTTCTTTGACTTCGGCATCGCTGCGGGGCACATCAACAGTTTGTCGCTCTAGGAGCGCGATGGTCTCATCCAGTGATTGCTGCCAGGCGTAACCGTGCGCGTATTCACGGTTGTCGTGGCCTGCTGTACGGTCACTGTCGGTTGATGTATTGGTGTAGGTCGCCTGTGATATGCGATCTGACCGTGGATCGTAAGGTCCTTCCAGCTCATCGCGCCTACCTTCAGTATGGAGATCCTGTGAGGGTTGAAGTCGTTGCGCCAACTCCTGCGCGTACGAAAACGGGTTGGGTTGTGGAGCGTCCGTGTTCTGTGCCCGTCGATGGTCAATTGCATGGCGCCGCGAGCCGCCCTGATTTTCATCGTCACTGATCACGGAATTGGCCACCCCAAAACCGGACGGCGCCGCTGGTGGAGTACCATGGTTGTGATGCTGGGGGCCCGCCGGTCCTGATTGAGCGTATTGCGAACCTTGCCCGGGAAGAGTTGTGCTGCCTGCGACCGTGACCATGGAGATGATCTGACTTCGCATCACAGGATTTTCAATCTGAGCCAGCGAGGTCTCGAATTCAATCCGCTCTTGCCGTGAGAGTTTGCCATCCAGCTCAAGCCTGTTCAGAGCCTGTGAGACTGCATTGTCCGCCGAGGGTTGAGCCTCAGGCGGGTTGTTCTCCGGAGTTGAGAATGTCTCTGGACTTTGAGTTGACTGGAGCTGAGCAGCGTCGCTTGTGACTGACTGGCTTGCTTTCGAATCTGCTGGACTGCGCAGGAATGATCCCAACTGTGGACTCGCACATCCTGTGATGCCACAGCTCAAGACAATCAATGCAAACGCCCAGCGCACGTTCAAACCGGCTCTCCACGAAAACCCGCGTCGAGGGAAGGGGCGAGGAGAATAAGAAACGCCGAATCCACAAGCAAGGCGACTTGCCGCTAGCAATGCCATCAACAAGATGTGAATGGAACCTCGCCGCCAGATTTCCGACGCCATGAGAAATGCCATCGTTTCCGTACTGCTGCTGCATCAAGCGCGAGCATCGAAAGATACGATGCCACTCGACCACTTGCCATGGCGAGGTTGGCTCTACCGCGGGTATCCGGGATAGCGGTCGCCCAGGCGAGGTCCAACTGCGCCGTTGTCAGAGGGTTGCGAAGGGTGTTGGGGAGCGGGATTGCCCAGAGCGGGCGCAGTGCTGGGTGGCCCACCCAGGGCGGCCAGCGCCGCCTCCGCTTCAGTGAATTGCGGTTTCAATCGCAGCGCAGCTTGGAAATGAGCCCGAGCAAGCGCATGTTCATTCTTCTGGCTCAATAAGTATCCCAAGTTGTATTCGGCGATTTCCGGGGCATGTGTGGCACGAAGACTCTCCAACGCCGCGTCATACTTTCTCAGTTCCACTTGCACGGTTGCCAAGTTGTTGCGGTACAGTTGTCCATCCGGGGCAGCGGTCACGGCTTTTTGTAACGCAGACTCGGCTTCTTCAAACCGGCTTTGCCGGGCATAGCACAGCCCCAAGTCGTTCTGCACACTGGCATTGCCGGGTTCAATCGCCACCGCCTGAAGGTAGAGCGTGGTTGCGGTAGCAAAGTCGCCTTCGCGGTCGTACAGTCTGGCCAGGCCCATCACGGCATCGATGTGCCGTGGATCTTGCTCAAGTGCTCGGCGGTAGTGCTCAATGGCGCCGGCGCGGTTCTGCGATTGTTCGGCAACTTGTGCCAGGCGCGTGCTTAAGTTCGGGCTCGATTGCACGGGGGAAGTCAAACTGATCTCCGGCGCCAACGGGGCGTTAACTGGCTCCACCGGTGTCGATGTTCCCACGACAAAGTTCTTGACGCGATCCCACGGGGATGTCGAGTTCCCCTGAGCGATGTTTTGCGGATTCGCTGACGCTGGTCCGCCAGAGGTGAACGAGGGCGCGTATCCACTTGAAGTCTCAGTTGCTGAACAGCCAAAGCTGGTTGCCAGGACCGCGAATGTGGCGGCAGTCAGCAAGGTTGGGCGGAAGCATGTCTGTTGAGCACGCTGTCGGATGCTGTTGACTACGGCCATCTGGCTCACCTCATTGAAGTTGGCAGTCCATCGCCGCCCGTGGCGCTTTGGAATCCTCTAATATCACCTTCTTGCCATCGGCAGTTTCGCCGGCAAACTCCTTCCAGCTTCTAAAGTTTGCGCACCAACAATGCAGTCAAGCATGCGTACGACCCCAGGGAAGCGTCTGCAAGTTGCTAGCATTTTTGGAAATGCGATATACTGATTGCAGGCAGGCGGCACAGACAAGCACATGAAGGAGCGAATCATGGCTGCCGTGGCAGAACTCTCTTGTACGGAGCGAATCGGGACGGTCGCTGGAGAAATCTGGCGACTACTGGAATCCAACGGGCCCATGTCCATGTCGCGAATCGTCGCCGAGATGGAACGTCCCCGCGATCATGTGATGCAGGGCATCGGCTGGCTTGCCCGAGAGGACAAGCTGAGCTTCGAAGAAGCGCAGCGAGGCATCACAGTCTACGTGAGATAATCGTTATGTGAATAGTCGCACAAAACGATCACAACCTCATTGCTCCCGCATCTTCATCATGAGCGCGGTTGACTGTGCGGTCCAGCCGCTGCTGCAATTGCCGCAGTTGCTCTTCGAGCGCTCTAACGCGTGTCTCCAGTTGTTGAATTCTCGCATCAGCGTTTGATTGCGGCTCCAACACCAACGTTCTCGGGTCGCGCTGCTGCCCGGTTTGTCCTCCAGCGGCGGCGATGAGTTCCCGCAAGGCGGGAAGCTGGGCTTGCCGAGCGACGCCGTCGCGAATGATCACCAAAGACACGGCTCGACGCTCGTTTGATTGAATCACGTTGGCCAACTCTGTTGGAGTTCTGACGCCTGCTTGTCCCGCTTGGACGATCAGGTCCCCTCGTCTCAACCCTCCATCGTGCGCGGGTGATCCTTCGGTCACATTGACCACAAGCACCGCTGCGGCGCTCGCAGCACCCATTTGCTCTCGCAGTTGGTCATTCATGGCATGGGCGGTGAATCCGTGGATCTTAAAATTTGCCTCCACAACTTGCATCACACCGCCCTTGCCAGGGATCAATCCAAAGCCCGGAAAAGTCGTACGTTCCGCGTCAGGTCGAACTCCCAATGTTGCCTGAACTTTGAGCGATTCCGATCCACGCGTTGGATGTTCGCGAACGACATTGAAGCTCACTTCGTGGTGAGCCGGGATGTTGACGAGAACCTGGGCGAGCGCTTCCAAGTTTCGGACGGGCTGCCGGTTAACGGCAGTGATGAGATCATTGACGGCAAGCCCTCCCACGTCCGCTGGACTGCCAGGAAGCACTTTCAAAACGCGAATTCCCTGGCCGCCCTCATGAGAGTCATCCATCTCTGCGCCCAGGTAGCCTGGTTCCACGATTTGTCTGGCCGGCGGTGCGGTGCCGGTGATCTGCTGCTCAAGGCGACTCAACGCCGATTGTTCCCCTTGCGCTAAAACAAATCGCGGCGGCAAAAACAAAGCCACCGCGACAAGACCCATCACAACCAAACTGAAGTTTCGCACAAGACTCTCCTTTGGGTGCCAGGCTGAAATCGCCGCAGGTTGGGCCAAGTTTGGATCAGCGCATGAGCGTGGATTCCAGGAATTCAGTATAGCCTCAACTCGCTTGAGCTGACGACTGAGTTGAGCATCGTTATCCTGAGACTGCCAAACGGAAGCAACTTGCTACTGTTCTCGTGGAGGGTAAATGGAATTTCGAGAGATCACCGCGTCTGAGGAGCGTGAACGGTTACTCACGATTGTGCTTCGTGAATCACCGGAAGATGACGTTGCTGCGTTGACAACGCGTTTGGCGAGTGATGACCGCGTCTTGGTTGGCCTTGCCGATACGCCATTGTTGTCCGGTTTGGCCATCGCGGCACAATTGCAATCTGGCGGAGGTAGCTTCATTTGGCCCGTTCAACCAGCGGAAACCGATCCCGGCTCGGCCGATTCTCACGCGCAGCTTGACGTTGCCCTTGGCGGCATCACTCGCGCAGTCGCTTGGCTAAAGAATCGTGGTGCTGCGCACGTTCAAAGTCTGCTTGATCCGAAGGATGACTGGAATCAAACGCTCTTTCACACCGCAGGCTTCTCCCATTTAGCGGACCTCGCCTACCTGGGAGCCGAGCCAACTGAGTTCCCAGAAGCACGACCTCAAAGCCGTCTGGGATTTCGTTCGCACAGCGAAACGATGCTCGATGCTCAGCTTTCCCAGATGACGGTGATCTTGGAGCGAACTTATGCAGGCACCCAAGATTGTCCGGCAATGAGCGACTTGCAACCTGCGAAGAATGCGATTGAGAGCTATCAGAGTATTGGCAAGTTTGATCCCCAGAACTGGTTTTTGATTGATGTTCAAGGGCAAGCTGCGGGGTGTCTGATCTTGGCCGAACAAACGGACGGCGCAATCCCTGTTCTGGAGTTGGTCTATATGGGCATCGTGCCTGAGGTTCGCGGTCGCGGATTTGGTGTGGAGATTGTCCGCTTCGCGCAATGGGTGGCACGAGAAAAATGCGCTGAGCGGCTGGTTCTGGCAGTCGACACGAACAACCAACCAGCATTGGCGATGTACGCCGAATGCGGGTTTGGACTGTGGGGGCAGAGACGCGCCATGATCAAGAAGCTCGACGGATAACGCCAAAGAGATCGACGCGTCGTGAATAACGAAATCAGCAAGAGCTCTCAAGCAAACAGGCCCGTGACGGGTTCACCCTTGACCAATTCACGCGGTTGGTTGAGATGGTTGTGAACAATTGTGTCTGGCTTGATGCCAAGCAGGTGATAAAGCGTGGCCAGCAATTGCGTGGGATGGACGGGGTCTGCCAGAGGACTGGAGGCTGTTTCATCACTCTTGCCGTACACAAAGCCGCGCTTGATGCCGGCGCCGGCGATGCAGGCAGTGTAGCAGTATGGCCAATGGTCACGTCCGTCATCACTGTTGTTGTTGCCGGATGTACTGACGCCGCGCTTGGGGCTACGGCCAAACTCACCCACGGCAACTACAACCGTCTCATCCAACATGCCGCGTTCGTCCAAGTCTTCGATTAATGCTGACAAGCCCGTGTCAAACATAGGAGCGGCTTGCGTTTTCATCCGCTTGGAAAGATTGATATGGACGTCCCAGGAGTGGTTGTCGCTGTTGGCGGTCTTAGGCCAATTGACCTCGACAACGCGGGTGCCCGCTTCAACTAGGCGGCGAGCCAGCAGACAGCACTGCCCAAACGTGTTGCGGCCGTATCGATCACGTGCAGCATCTGTTTCCAGGGTCAGGTCAAAAGCGTCTCGCGCGCGGCCGGAAGTGACCAGACTGAGAGCCTGCTCGTAATATTTGTCCAAGTCATGTTTCGCCACCGCCTTGTCCAGGCTCTTCATTCCGTCATTAATCAGATCACGCAGACGGGCTCTTTGCTGCAAGCGAAACTTGGAAACTTCAGGGCGGAGCTTCAAATCATCAATCTTGATCTGATCCATCTTGTCCATGTCCATATCGTTCCCTGGGGGGAACAAGTAATACGGATCATAGGCACGGCCAAGAAATCCAGCGGTGCCGCCCTTGTTGATGACATTACTCTCCTGCAACGGCCGAGGCATCATCACGAAGGGTAGCATGGGCACTTCTGGCGGGCGAAACTTCGTCACGTTGCAGCCAAAGTGCGGGAAGTCCTTGGGCGAGGGCGGTTCTAACTGTCCGGCCGGGCTGACCTTGTCTGTCGTGTAGCCGGTCAACATCTGATAGATGGCGGCTGTGTGGTTGAACAGACCGGTGGGCTCATAACTCATTGAGCGAATGAGCGTGACCTTGTCAGTCACTTCCGCGAAACGCGGCATTAAATCCGTGACTTTCACGCCCGGCGTCTTGGTGTCAATGGGCGCGAATTGGCTCTTGACGTTGTCCGGAACGTTTTCCTTGGGATCCCACAGGTCCAGGTGACTGGGACCACCTTGCAAATACAGCAGGATAACACTTTTCGCCTTACCAAAGCTGTCGTGCTTCTCCTGATCGGTAGCTGCCCGCGATTCCGCCTGAAGCAAACCTGGCAGGCTCAATCCAAACATCGTTGAGCCGCCGACGCGCAGCAAATCGCGCCGCGTCAAGCCATCGCAGGTATCACGCATCGCGCTCTGCGGAAAGACCAGCATTGAGAGACCTCAGGGAAGCAGAGGACTAAGTGGGAGGGCGGTCAGCGCTTCCCCCACTTATTGCAGGGACCGCTGTTGGAGCACCATGCAATCTCCCTAAGCATATTGCCTGTAAGTAGTAAGTGTCAAATTCTGCCAGCTGAACTATCTCAAGAACAGCCATGCGACCCCCAATTCAACGGTTTGTTTGAATAATGCCTGCTGAGAAATGTTCGATGCCTTCGGTGTCCTAACTCATTTGAGTAAGTCGAGTTTCGCTGGCTGTCGCTCTCGCCGATCTTCGCCTATCATCAACACTGGGACTAAGTGTTCAATTTTGCGCATGCGATTGTTGGCACTCGAAAAGGACTGAGCATGCTGGCATATTTGGTTATCCGTGAGGGTTCGAAGTGGACGGACGTGTTTCGCTTGATTCCAGGCGAAACCGTACGCTTGGGCCGCGCGCCGACCAACCAAATTGTGCTCAAAGACGACCGCTGCAGCCGTTTTCATGCGGAGGTGTCCTGCACAGAGGGCGATTGGGTTATCCGCGATCTCCAAAGCCGCAACGGAACGGCTGTTGGCGGTGACCTGCTGGAAGGGGACCGTTCGCTGCAACCGGGCGAAATCATTCGCATCGGTCGTTCACAACTCGCGTTCGTGCACGATTTATCCAAGGCGTTTGGCGACGGACGTCCAGTTCCTGAACTCTCTCCGGAAGAGTTGGCCACGCTCAACGAGCAGACGTCCGCCTCAGTGGATGGAATGTCAAAAGACATCCTGTCCCCGCCGGAACCGACAACAATCACCCACCGGCGCGGGCACACACGATACTTGGAGCCGATTGAACCAGACGATTCGCAAATGCCAGGCGCCAGCCAGGCTTTAACCAAGCTTTGTCGTCTCGGATTCGAGTTGGGGAAAAGTCCCAACGTGGAAGCGATGTGCCAACTGGCGCTGACTGGCGTGTTTGAGGTTTCGCAAGCGAATGCTGGTGCGGTCTACGTGTTCCCCAGAGACTACGTGGGCGAGCCTGAAGCAGAGTTCTTGGAAATCGTCGCTTCGCGAGGTGACGAAGGGACTCGCTATCAGCCGATTTCTCCCTTCCTTGCCAATACTGTTCTCAGAGAAGGTGAGGCCTTGCTCGCACGCAATATCATGGGCGACAGCACGATCGCCAGCCGCGACAGCAAGGGTGAGATCCATGCCACGAGTGTGGTCTGCGCGCCCATTCGCCGTAACGGAAATGTCTACGGTTTGATTCATTTGTTCTCGACGGATGAGCAACAAGCCCTGGATCCGGAAGACCTGGACTTCACCTTGGCAGTCGCGGATTCTGTTGCCGTTGCGCTGGAGAATGTCAACCGGCGTCAGGAACTGGCAGAGAATCTTGACCAAGTGCTGGGGGAAAACGAGCAGCTTCGCGAACGGTTGGGAGTAGAAAGCGAAATCGTCGGGGGCAGTCCCGTGATCGCTAAGATTACTGAGCAGATTGCGCGCGCTGCGCCCAGCAAAGCCACCGTGCTGATTCGCGGCGAGAGCGGAGTCGGCAAAGAACTGGTCGCACGCGCGGTGCACTTCTCCAGTCCCCGTCGTAAGAAAAGCTTTGTTTGCATTAACTGTGCAGCGCTTTCAGAAAGCCTGCTGGAGAGTGAGCTCTTTGGGCATGAGCGCGGAGCATTTACCGGCGCGACGGACCGCAAGATTGGCAAGTTTGAAGCGTCCGATGGCGGCACGATCATGCTCGATGAAATCGGCGAGATGAGCCCGCAAACGCAGGCCAAATTCCTGCGAGTCTTGGAAGGGCATCCGTTTGAACGCGTCGGCGGTAGCGAACCTGTGCATGTTGACGTCCGCGTGATCGCCGCGACCAACCGTGATCTGGAAAAGGAAGTTGAGAAAGGCAACTTCCGTCGCGATCTCTACTTCCGTCTGCGGGTTGTTGAGATCATCGTTCCTGGTTTGCGCAAGCGGCCGCAAGATGTCCCTGTCCTGGCGCAGTACTTCTTGGAAAAGTACTCCGCCGAAACAGGACGGCGAATTCGCGGGTTTTCCGCTGACGCGCTACAAGAAATGCAATCCTATCGATGGCCGGGAAATGTCCGTGAGCTCAAGAACGTGATCGAACGCGCCGTTGTGCTCTGCAATGCAGACGTGATCGATGTTGATGACCTGATGCTTTCTAAGCTCGCTACTGCAGGCGAAACTACGGAAATGCCAGCAGGGCCGAATACCTATCAGCCGTTGTCTCTGGCGGATCTTGAAAAGAAACACATCGCCGCCACATTAATTGCGACTGGCTGGAACAAGAGCCAGGCCGCCGGCATTCTTGGAATCGAACGGTCGACGCTGGACCGTAAGATTCGCCGTTACGAGATCCGGCGCGATTCACAGATCGCGTGAAGGTCTCTTACAACTGGCGCCTACTTCCGCACATCCAACGGTTGTTGCATGCAGAACAACGTGGAAAAACATTACGCGCTGTTTGCTTCTGCTGCTACTAGGACATTCTCGCTTGCGGGGCGCGAGGGTAGCTTGATCACAAATGTCGTTCCGCGGCCTGCTGCCGTTTCAAATGTGATAGAGCCACCGTGGCGCTCAGTCACGATCTGATAAGCGATTGCCAGTCCCTGGCCGCTGCCGCGACCGACTTCTTTGGTCGTAAAGAAGGGTTCGAAAATTCGGCTTTGGACATCTTCAGGAATACCACAACCAGTGTCGGTGACGCTAATCTCAATTTCCTCGTTTGCGAAACCTGTTTGCACAAAGATCGCCCCGCGCTCCGGATTGGCATCGGAAATCGCATGAGCCGCGTTTACAAACAGATTTAAGAACACTTGGTTCAATTCACTCAAGTATCCTTCAAAATCGGGGATCTCTCCAAGTTCAAGCCTAACGTCGGCAACATACTTGATTTCATTGCGGGCCACCGTCAGAGTGTTCGTAATCGCCTCATTGATGTTCAGCGTCGTTTTTTGATCGGCGCTGCCTCCATGTGAGAAGTTCTTCATGGCGGAGACGATGCTGCGTATTCGGTCTACACCCTCCAGAGTTTGCTCGAAGGCTTGTGGCGCATCTTCAAAGATGTAATCGAGATCTACTTCTGCCTCAAGTGACGTCAATTGTTCATCATCGGGAATTGTTGTGCCTACACTGCGTAGATTCGCCAACGACGATTGATAGGCGCCAATCATTCGCTCGAGGTCGCCAAACATATCCCGGCACGCCCGGACGTTGTCGCCGACGAACTGAGTTGGCGTGTTAATCTCATGAGCAATGCCAGCGGCGAGTCCTCCAACCGCGGCAAGTTTTTCAGAATGCAAGAGTTGCATTTGAGCGCTTTCCAGTTCCTTTGCTCTTGCGGCCGCTTTTGTTTCAATGCGCTCGTTCGTTTCTTCGAGTTGCGCAGTGTGAAATGATGCCTGCTTCATTTCTTTCACACTATTGAGGATTGAGTGGATTAAGACAATGTCTTCAAAGATGACCCACGCCGCGTGTTCCAACGTGCGCCAGGGAGTCGCCGTTAGGACTCCATAGACTGATTCTGGCCAAAACATCCCTCGAATCAAATGGTCGACGGCGATGACGGCGGTGGCCGTCATCAGCACGCGCCAATCGCGATAAACGGCGAGAAAGGCCAAAGACCCAAACACATGAAAGTGAGTTTCGATTCGCCCTCCGGTTAGGTGAATCAATAGTGCGGATGTGAGCATCTGCGCCACAGCGATCATGTGCCGCGTGAGCACCGATCCTGGATAGCGCAAAGCCAGGAAGATGGGCATGGCACTCAGGGCTCCACCCAGCGCAATCGCAGCGATCAAATGAACATGGATCTCACTTGTCCCGCCAGTCCAAGTACGTGGCGAAATCCAAATAGCGGCGAGGACACCCATCACCCATTGGCACGCCATGAGCAACGCGAACATTCGATCGGTTCGCGCACTTCTCCGCTGACGCTGCGCCCGAAAGATCTCGTCCGCACGCGCCATGAGCAACTCCGAAGCGTGCAGGTTGTTATCCATGCTTGTTTGGGAGGTGATTGACTTACTTGTCGCATTGAGCTGATTCATGGCACACCTCGTCTGGGCCGAAAAGTGGGCAACCAAACACTGCGGACATCATGGTCTCGCCGTGGCATTTCCCCGAGATTACCTCCGCAAGCGCATCACCGCCGATCGACGAACCTTCATGGTTGCGCGCAGGAGTAATACCGCCGCAAAACCGCAGGTGCCCGGATTGATCGTAGGCGACGATGTATCCGGACGTCCTGGCGCCAAATCGCTCCGTTTCTGTGCCGTCCATGTCAAAATAGATCTTTGCGTTAGGCAGCGCACGAGCTTTTTGCCATAAGCTTGATCTTGCCCAAACGACATTGCGCCCCGGCGGAATTCGAAAAACAAAGTACAGTCCCACATCGTCTGCAACTGTGTGTGCCAAAATCCGGTTAAGAGTTTCGAGCGTTGAATGCGTACACGGGCACTGTGGGTGAACAAACATTACGATCGAGATCTCGTTGGGGCCTCTTTCAAGCGTTGTTTCGGTGGGCCACTGTTCGACAGCATCTCCACGTGTTCCGGGTGTGCCGGAGTAGTCCATGAGGTAGAAGGTCCCGGCAAGAATCGCGATCCCCCAAACAAGGAGCAATACTGCCAGTCCGGTGTGTCCTCTCTTTGAATGCGTCATGGTGTCGACACGGCCTCCGGTTCTGTAGGTGACTCCACATCTTTTGGTTGTTCGGCCGAGTCAACTGCTGGGATCCTAACCCGAATCGGCTCGCGGACCCCTTCGGTGCTGATTGCGAATCTTTTAAGGCGCGCGCACAGCGGCGGGTTAATGACATGGCCAGAGGCGACCAACACGTTTCCGTCCCGGGAGCAAACATGCTCTTCCAGAATCATCCCTTCTTCGAGCTCTGAAAGCGTCACGTCTTCAACACGTTCGCCCATGTTTGCCAGCTTGACGAGAGCGGCGAGGACGCGTTTGTCATAGGCAGCGGCATCTTTCTTCATTTGAACGACGGCTTGCTGATCCGTCATGCCGGAGTTGCGGAGCTGATCGAAATCAAGTGTCGCCCGAAGAATGAGTGCCGAGAGCGGCGGTTTCCGTTCGCCGTCTCCTCTTGAATCGTCGCAACGTGAAAGCTGGAATTGCACTGTATCAGCGACCAACTCCAAACGTGGAATCCTGCGAATCAAACCAGCACCAATCTTGGGGTGTTCGCGGAACTTTGCCGACTCCTCGCCAGATAGTTTTGCGCCCGATCTCACCTTCTCCAAGACGTCGTTCGACAAAGCGATGCATCCAATCTGCGATAACATTGCTCCCATTTCGATTTCCCATGTGCGCTCGAGTGAAAGCTCGGCTGCAATGTCTCGCGCAATTCGGCGCAGGTTGGAAAGCCTTCCGAAAGCCTTGGGATTAACAAGCGAGAGCACATCTGTCATCAAGCTGACGCTTCCAGCGACCGTCTTGGTGAGCATTGCCGTTTCTTGGATCTGCAACTTGTACCGCAGAATCCCGCTTTCAATCGTCTCTGCAAGTCGCTCGGGCTCGCAGGGTTTGTTCAAAAAGCGATAAATCGCTCCGCGATTGACGGCATCGGTTGCCGTCTTTTGATCCGCATTGCCGGTCAGCATGATGCGGACGGTGTCAGGGCAAGACGTTTTGACTTGTTCTAGGAATTCAACTCCATTCATCCCAGGCATCGTCATATCAGAAACGACGACTGCGAATGACTGAGCCTTATTCGTTTGTTGAATGCGTTGAAGCCCTTCTGCGCCGGAGAGGCCGCATTCTACGTCAAACATCTTGCGCAGATGCCGCCGGTACCCTTGAAGGACGTTGGGCTCATCGTCAACGAGCAGAACTCGACGGTTCTCAGTCATGACCGAAGCGCCTTTTTCTCACATGAACAGATGGACTCTGCCGCTGTTCGCCATCCCTCCAACTGATCCGTAACGCCGAGTCTGGCAAGATATTCCGCGTCGATCTCCTGCACTCGCCACAAGCTGTCGTCGGTTATGCAATTCACGATGTAATTCGCAGCGTGGACAGCCATCAGTACGTCAAAACTCTCCACGCAACTGTGCCCAGGTTCGTGGTGGAATGCAACTGCCTCTACGATTTGTGACGGCAGCCCCCAAATTTCGAGCAGATGTGCGCCAACATCCGCGTGCGTTACACCAAAAACCGCGCGTTCCGCTTCAACGATCGACACTCCCGATGACGCTGCTATCGAGAAGACCTCGCGGTATTGGTCAGGCAGATTCGCCGCCAGAACAAGCATCCCAACGTCGTGGAGCAGTCCAGCTTGCATCGCGAAGTCGAGCAACGAGGCAGAGCCCCCCATGAGCCCTGCGATTTTCCTGGCCAAGTTACACGTCAGCAAACTATGTTCAGTCAGTTCCTCAAGTGAAAACTCGGGGAGGCGTGCCGTCTCGAATTCAGTAAAGATCCCTGCTGAGAGAACAATCGGACCAATGTTATTGAGCCCCAAAAGAGTGGCCGCCTGGGCCGGACTATCAACCTGTCTGGGCAACCCAAAGAAGGAGGAATTCACGAGCTGCAACAGCTTCGCGGACATACCAACATCTTTGGAAATAAGCTGAGCGACGCGCTGAATGCTGGGATCCGCAGAGCGCAGCTCTTCGACAAGCTCGTTGTAAATGTTAGGTAGACTCGGCAGAGACACCACACGCGAGACGAGCGCTTCCAGTTCTTTCGATGCCAGACGCGTCTGCAAAGACCCTGCCCTGCGAATCGTGCTGTAGAGCGTATCGGCGTCGCATGGTTTAGAAAGAAACTGATGTGCTAGCCCGACTGAGCGTAGCAAGGACTCTCGCTCCGAGTGACCGGACAAGACGATTCGTACTGTTGCCAAGTGTCGCGCTTCGACCTCCTTGAGTAATTGCGCTCCATCCATACCCGGCATCTGCATATCGGAGACGATGACATCAACCGGCTGTTCCTCAAGCAATTGAAGCGCTTCTTTGCCGCTTTCGGCGAATAGCGTTTCCCATTCGTCGCGATAGCGTCTCAACATTCGGCGCAAGCCAGCGAGAATGCTGGCCTCATCGTCGACGAAAAGCACGCGTTTCTTCATGATTTCTACCCCTTTTCTTCATACTTGTACCCCCAAATACTACTTAGCTTGCAGAATGATGTGCGCCATGCATCAGCCGATGGCCACAGTCTTCTAATTCCGTGGCAAGCACTACTGTCCGCCTTGCACGATTTATTCCGGTAAAGCGGAAAAAGCTGCCTGCGCGCCAATGGCAGATCGTGAACAAGTACTGGAATACATGCATTCAACTTACGACATGTTGAGCGGGCATACCCCGATGGCATAATTCCAGAGGATGATTACTACTCTTTGATTTCAGTGCTGCCTGACCAAGGAATGTCGCAGCGCAAAGGCGATCTGTTCTTCCGTGTAACGCTTCTTCTTCATGGATTTGATCCTCCTCGAAAATGCAAGGTAACGAATTTCCTTGCATTCCGCCTGGACCAAGATTCCCACAGCAGGTCACAAATACAAGCTATGCGGATTTCTATTACGACGCTTATACCGAACACTCCACGGGGAGAAGTTAGAAAACGTGATAGGGAACGAATTATGGAGAAGATTCAGTCACATGGCTTCGACGCTTAGGTGACAGAGGAATAACTTGTAGTAGTCAGCGCTTGATCTGACGGAGGCATCCTAACTTAACATGGTTGTCAGTTGAGTGTTGCCAAGCTTTGTCCTTTCACCAGCCTGCGGAGTGTCACTAGCTCTACCAGTGCTTGACATGTCGGACACTGCATCCGAGATCAGCGGCTAGCCGCGTTTCTCCCGAGACGTGGGAGTGATTGCCACCGCCGATGGTACGGGGAGGCAACGGGAGTTGGGAATGATCGCGAGGAAAGCCGGCTTGTCGATCGCCGCCAAGTGTGCTTCCAAATCGTGATTCAAGGTCGCTCAGTTTGAGTGATTTAGTAATCCCAGATGAGCTGAGCGGCATACGTAAAATCGTTGGGGCGCTTGTTCTTGTCTGGCGTGCTGTCATACCGATCTTGCATCGAGAGTCGCAACGTGAGGTGATCCATCTCGTCGATCTGGATTTCCCAGCCAGTGTTCATCCGCGTGCGAAAGTTATTGAAGTTGCGCACGTCAGGGAAGTAATCCACTTTCGCGTCCAGCCGCTGTTTGCGCGTCAGGCGATGATCAAAGTCCAATCCGGCGGATGCTTCGGGAATCGAATCGGAATTATCGCCTCCAAACTCGCGTGACACTCCCGCACCGGTCCGCGCTTGAACTTTTGTTGTCTCTGAGCGCATCAGCCAATAGGAGAAGCCGCCGTCGCCTTGCACGCGAAGATCCCAGCCGGCGAATTCATCGTACTCGTTAGTGTTGTGCACAAACGTTGACCAATCGGAATCGGGGATGACCGTTTCCCACCGCCATTCGGCCGTCGATTCGTTCTTTGATAGTTCTTGATTGTTGAGTGCCAGAACGTGATTCCAATCAATGCTTAAAACGTGACGTTTCGTCGTCCGTTTGATCTTTGTGCCTGTTCTCGTATTGAAGAAACGGCTGTTCCCTTCCGCTCCGTTCACGCCGAACTCGATCCGTAGCGACCAGATCTTTGGCTTCGGTTCCTGCTTGGGTGACGGCGGAAGCTCCTGCAACTCCGGCAGGCTGGGCAACTCCAAACCGGGAAAAACGTCTTCACCCCAGTTGCCCAACACGTCCGGCGCAGGCAGCTTCCAAGAGTCATCTTGCTGTTGGAACGCGGGGTTTGGCGCCAGCAATGCCTCGACTTCGCCTGGGGGAAGCGGCGCGATTGATTGCAGCGCGTCAGACGTCAGCGGTCGAAACGAGGTCACAACCTTCGCATCAGTGCTGGGCAATCTCTTGGCGCTGGAAATTGCAGCTTTCTTCGCCTTGCACTCGCACGCGCGCACCATGCCCACGGCACAATGTGCTTGAATCAGGGCGATCACAAGGATCGCATGGATGCGCACTGTTTTCCGCTCGGACATCTCCAGCAAATCTTGGGGTTGCGGACTGGGTGCTCGTGGAGGTTGTCGGCAGGTGTCGAGCACGAGAACCAATATCAGGAGGGAGGCGAGGACGGTAGCAAAAGCCCTCCAACCCAGCAACAACGAATAACAAGCTCTGTTGGCTCCGTGCTCCATTGGTGTCGTGCAGACTCTGCCCACGGTGACCCATTCAAGTCAACCCAGTGGGCCTAGTGGATGAGTTAAGAGATCAAGCAGCAACTGCTTGCTAGCACGCCTGGAATCGAGAGCTTATGTATTCGGGCTGACCAACTGCCAGTTTGCCCAAACTCGCCTTCACCTGCATGCATGGCCGTGGCATCATGTGGCGTTTCATGGACGAGGTTCGCGGCGAGCTCTTCCGCGTGTTTTGTCGCGAGCGTTGAAACAGCAAAGAAGTGACAGGGAGGTTGTTTGCATGCCGTACGCGGCGAGCATTGAATTGACGCCGGGACGCGTCGTTGGAGTCGGTTTTCCCTGCTACCTGGTCGCCGAGATCGGCCAGAACCACAACGGCAACCCCGCCTTGGCGCAGCAGCTGATTGAACGGCTCTCGGGAAGCGAGATTGACGCGGTCAAGTTCTGCAAGCGACACCTGCAGAGTGACTTGACCGAAGAGTTTTCTCGCCAAACGTATGACAACCCCAACAGCTTCGCGCCGACGTATGGCGAACATCGTCAAGCGCTGGAACTTCCTGAAGATGTTCACCAACGGCTGCAATCGCAAGCCGGAGATGCCGGTCTGACTTGCTTCGCCACCGCTTGCGACCACGAAAGCGTTGAGTTGTTGGAGCGGCTGAACGTCCCTTGCTACAAAGTCGCCAGCCGTGACCTGACAAACCTTCCGCTCATCGAACACATTGCGACAACCGGCAAACCGGTGATCCTTTCCAGCGGCATGGACGGTCTGCGCGAGATCACTGACGCCGTGAATACTGTCCGCGCCCACCATCATCGGATGATTCTGCTGCACTGCACGAGCGCGTATCCAACGCGTGATGAGGACGTCAACCTTCGCGCGATGGAAACGTTGCGGACAGAGTTTGACTGTCCCATTGGGCTTTCTGATCACAGCTTGGGAACGGCGATTCCATTGGCGGCGGTCGCCCTTGGTGCGTGCCTGATTGAGAAGCATGTAACGCTCAACCGCAAGCTGCGGGGGAGCGATCACATTTGCAGCTTGGAGCCCGACGAGTTCGTCGAGATGGGCAGATCGATTCGGCGCATTGAAGCCGCTTTGGGTGATGGCGTGAAACGCGTGGTCCCGGCTGTCAATGCGGCCAGGCGAAAGCTGGGGCGCACGTTGGTGGCTAAGTTCCGCATTCCGTCAGGAACCCAACTCACCGAAGCGATGCTGTGCCTGAAAACGGCCGGTGGCGGAATCCCTTGGAACGCCAGGCATCAGTTAATCGGTCGCACCGTCTGCCGTGAGATTCCCGCGGACTCTCGATTGGACTGTGCGGATGTCGAATAGAAACATACAAACGAGTCAACCTCGCGACGCAAGCACTCCGCTGAGCATCTTTCCGGCGCCAGCGGTCGATCATCGTCATCGTCTGCTGCGGTTAGGGATGACAACGCGCGTTATTGTGCAAGCGCGGATGGGTTCGCACCGCCTGCCGGGCAAGATTTCCCGACCGTTGGCCGGGCGTTCCTTGCTGTCCCGTGTGCTGGAACGGTTGCGTCAGTGCAAAGAACACCTGGACGAAACGCAACAACAAACTTTGCAGTTTGTGGTCGCCACAACCATGGACCTGGCGGACGACTGGACCGTGCGCGAATGCCGCCGGATGGGCGTCACGTTCTTCCGTGGATCAAGTGAAGATGTGCTCGCCCGGTACCTGGCGGCATCAGCAGACTTGCACCCCAATGACATCGTGATCCGGGCGACGGCCGACAATCCGTTCTATTGTCCCCTGCGAACGGCGGCCGTGATCAGGCGACACCGAGGCAGCCGCACGGATTACACGTGCGTTCGTGGCCTGTCGTATGTGGTTCCGGAAGTGATGCGCGTCGGCGCGTTACGGCAGATGGGCCAAGTTGCTCGCGACCCTGAATGCCGCGAGCACGTAACGTCCTATTTTCGCCGGGAGGTCAGCCAGGGCCAGTTCAGGGTTGAGCAGTTGCCGCTCCGGTGGCGCGGTTTGCGGCCGGAAATCCGCCTGACCATTGACACGCCAGCTGAATACCAAGCGGCACAGCGACTATACGATCACTTGGCCGTTTCCCGGCAGGCGTTTCCGCTGGAAGATGTCTACCGTTATCTTGATGAGCAGCACGGCGCGCGCCGCGCCGCGTAGTCTGTGAGGTTGGTCGCGCAAGTTGAACCGCCTCGTTCTTCGCTTCCAGCGATTGTTCCGATGTCTCAATTGACGATCAATCTTTCCCGTCTGCGCGTGGCCGTCGTGGGGCTCGGTTCCATTGGCAATCGCCACTTGAACAACTTGCATCAGTTGGGCGTCGAGCAGCGCTCAGTCGTTCGACGTTCCACCCAGACTAACCCGGCGTTTGCAACTCCACCCGATGCCGAAGTCTGTTCCAGCGCTGAAGGTGCGATCGCCCATGGCATTGACGTGGCGATTATCTGCACGCCGTCCAGCCTGCATTTTCCATCGGCGGCGCCGTTCATCGAGGCGGGAATTCCGGTGTTGATTGAGAAGCCGTTGGAATCGACGCCTCGCGCCGCGAATCGCCTTGTGGATTTAGCGCGGCAGCAAGGTTCATACGCCGCGGTGGCGTATTGCATGCGGTACCATCCCGCCTACCGCGCCGCGTACGAATTCATCTGTAGCGGAAAGCTGGGAGAAGTCTCTTCAGCCCAGGCGCACTTTCACACTTACCTTCCCGACTGGCATCCCTACGAAGACTTTCGCAAGTCGTACGCTGCGCGAGCCGACCTGGGCGGCGGCGTCATCCCCACGCTCGATCATGAGATTGATTTCCTGCTGTGGACGCTTGGTCCTGGCCGCCTAATCGACGCCAGGCTGACAAGCGGACAAGAGAGCTTGCAGATTGACGTCCCTGTGGCGGCGAATTTGACAGTGGAGCATGAGTCTGGGCTCCATTCTCAGATCAGCTTGGATTTCTCCAATCGTGATTTCTCGCGGGGTTTTCGTTTCTGCGGGACCACCGGAGAACTCCGCTTTGATATGGATGAGGGCGTTTTGTCCTTCGCTGTCGCAGAATGTGCGGATCAGTCGGACCAGCCTGAGAAGCTAGCGGTTGCTACCGCAGACGATCTGAACGCAATGTATCTCGCGATGCTCCGGCAGACTCTGACGGAGATTGCTACGGGAACAACACCGTCAACGCCACTAGTCGCAGGCGTCCAATCGCTGGAAATCTGCGATCAGGCGGTGCGGCTGAACGTAAAGCATGAACCTAACGAAATACCAGTTGCCGGCTCAAGGATTGGCGAAGTTTGACTGCCGTGCACTGGAGTCTGGCGGTGGTGCGCTGTCCGAGGCTATAAATGGATGATAGCAGGCGTTCAGTTAGGCTCGTTTGCCCGTTTTTGGGTTGAAGAAAATCATCCTTCAAGGATCACCGATGAAATTGCATGCGTGGATGAATCGTAGCGTTTTTTGCAGGCGCCTGATGGGATTTGGACTCGTGATCGCGATTGCGGCGGTCGCGACGGCCCAACAACCGGCCGGGTCCCAGAATGCCGCTTCGGATGTGAGTCAAGATCGTGCGACGGATATCGATACACGTCCGCTGCCCCTTGGCGTTGAGATTGCGTTTCCCAACGTGAACTGGCCGGGATGGGAAAGTCCGGAGGAGTCCGGCAGGAGCGTCGACTTTCGACCGATCTTGCTTACGCACGCTGGCGACCAATCCAACCGCGTCTTTGTTCCCACGCAACGAGGCGTGATCTATGTGTTCGCCAACGATCAAGAAACAACGCAGGCGGAGGTCTTCCTTGATCTCAAGAGCATCGTTTCCTACAGCCCTCGCATGAACGAGGAAGGCTTTCTGGGAATGGCCTTTCATCCGGACTATGCGTCCAACGGAGAGTTCTTTGTTTACTACACAAACAAGCATCGTCCGCATCAAAATGTGATCGCGCGCTATCGCGTCAGCCAAGACAATCCGAACATCGCCGATCCGAACTCGGAAGAGATCCTGCTGGTGCTGGATAAGCCATTCTGGAATCACGATGGCGGCACGCTTGGCTTTGGGCCGGACGGTTTTCTGTACATTGCCGTGGGCGATGGCGGTGCGGCCAATGATCCGCACAAGCACGGGCAAAATCTTTCGACCTTGTTAGGCACGATTTTGCGCATCGACGTGGACAACAAGCAGGAGGGATTGGCCTACGCAATTCCCGCCGACAATCCCTTTGTTGATGTCGCAGATGCAAGGGGTGAGATTTGGGCCTACGGACTGCGCAACGTCTGGCGGTTTGCTTTCGACGCGGAAACCGGCCTGCTGTGGGCTGGCGATGTTGGTCAGGACGAATGGGAAGAGATCGACCTGATCGTCAAGGGAGGCAACTACGGCTGGAACGTTCGCGAAGGTTTACACCACTTTGTTCCCAAGCGGCGACGCCGCCCAGCCCAGGAACCAAAAAAGCCTGAAGGCATGATCGATCCCATCTGGGAGTATCACCACGATATCGGCAAGTCGATCACCGGTGGATTCGTTTATCGCGGCAAGAACATCCCCGAGCTGCAGGGCGCCTACCTGTATGCGGACTACGTTTCCGGACAGATCTGGGCTCTGTGGTATGACACGGATTCCCAACAGGTGACAGCGAATCGCGAGATTCCTTTGCCTGAGAGCATTCCCGTGATGTCTTTTGGAGAAGACGAGCAAGGCGAAGCGTACTTCACGACGTTCTCACTGGAAGGCCAAGGGATCTATCGGCTAACGCCACGCCAGTGACGCTCTTCAGCCAAACGATCAACCGGCCCGATAATATTCAGCTATAGGCAGGATTCATGGTCGAAGGGCTGTCCTGGCCGAGCAATCCTCGTTGCTCAGGCACTTCCCCGGACAAGCTAGTTCGCCTGCGGTCATCGCAGCTGGGAGTTGGCTCAGCGGCGGATTCAGGTCAAGGCCGTTCGAGGCTCCAGTCAGACGGTTTGACGCCACGTTTGTACCCGTCAAAACGGAAACGCGTTGGCTTAAACTCACTGAAAAAATCTACGTTCGCGGCCTCGGGGACCTCGCCTTCCAGGTTGAGACCCCAGTAGCAGGCGTTGACCAGCAGCCGGCGGACGCCCTTGTTGGCAAAGTCTTGCGATGCGCCAATTGTACTAGTGAAAATGCGGGCCGTTTTTCCAGAGGGAGCTTCATAAACATTGGTCCAGGCAATCGGCATCATGGGGGCGTTCTGTTCACCGGTCACAGGCTCAGAATCTTCTCGCATGCCAGATAGCACCTGACCCAACACCAGCGGCTGGCAAGTTTTCCTCAGCGGCAGTCTAACGCGATAGACATCGGTCGGTCCCCAGATGTCGCCGTCGCCAATGCCGCGCAAGATGGGGTGCGACTGTTGGCCTTCGACGAAGACTCCGCGCGAGCTTTGCCTACCGTGCTGTCCATGATGTGCGACCCAAGTTTCACCCAAGACATGGCGGCCGAAGCCACCTTGCCACTGGCGCCCGTTGACGGAATATCGTTTGTATGTCTCGCTGCTGTCGAGCTTGAACGCATGTGTGGATGTGCGGATCGCCACGATCGGCTTGCCGGCTTCGACATAGTCGACAATGTACCGCATCTGCTCGTCCGGCAAGTCACGGTAGCGCGTAAAGATCACCATCAAATCCGCAGACTCCAGTGACTGGAGCCCAGGGATGTTGTTGTTGACGTTGGGGTTGATTTCTCCGGTTGCCGAATCGATGGCGAAGCACACCGTGCACTTGAAGCCGTGTCGTTGGGCGAGGATTTGCGCCAGAGCGGGCAGCGTTTCTTCCGAGCGATACTCCTCGTCACCAGAAATCAGCACAATGTGTTTGGGCTCGCTGCGGAGATCTGCCGCAGGCCCTTGAGTTCCATCAAGTACTAAGAATGCGTCGTCCTGGCGCAGGGAGCTTCCCTCGCTATCGCTGCGGAGGGCTGTTGCTGGGTCTTGCGCCGCGGTAGGAAGCGATGCTATGCCACACAGGACGATGGCAAATATGCCGGTCATATGAAGTCGCGTCATGGGAGATCTCAATCCGTGCAACACGTCTCGACGAACCGAAAAAGCGGAGTGGGCTCTCGATAGCAACAATAGCCCATCCTGAACAGCCCGTTAGGATAGCGGGTGAAACATGTTGCATCCACGATTCTCACGCCATGCCGGATGTTGTGCCTGTGCGATGGTCTTTGTGCGGTGGCTAGGAAGATGCGCGGTAAATTGCCTATAATTCGGTTGTTCCTGTGTTTCGGCCCTGCATGATTGTGATGGATTTACCTGCCGAAGTTTCCGCAAAACGCGATCAACTCCTCGAAGTGCTCCGTGGCTATGGGAGTTGCGCCGTCGCGTTCTCTGCCGGAGTGGACAGCACCGTGGTTGCCAAAGCGGCTCAGCTGGCACTGCACAACAGTGCAATAGCCGTGACCGCTTCCAGCCCCAGTTTGGCTGCCGGAGAGCTCGAACAGGCCAAAGAACTTGCCGCACTGATGGGAATCAGGCATCAAGTCATTGCCACGGCGGAAGTCGAACAGGACGCCTATCGGCGTAACGGCACAGACCGTTGCTACCACTGCAAGACAGAGCTCTACAGCCGCGTGGAAGAACTAACAGCGCGGCTGGACGTTGCGGTGATTTGCAACGGGGCGAATGTTGATGACCTGGGGGATTATCGACCAGGAATGACTGCTGCGGATGAGCACCAGGTTCGCAGTCCGTTGATCGAATGTGGGTTGAACAAGGAAGATGTCCGGCACTTGGCCGCTGCGTGGGAACTTCCCGTGTGGGACAAGCCGGCAACACCTTGTCTGTCCAGCCGGATTGCCTATGGCGAAGAAGTTACGCCGGAACGGTTGGCGATGATTGACGCGGCTGAACAATTCTTGCGAGAGCTAGGGCTCGGAGAATTGCGCGTGCGGTACCATCATGGAGGCTTGGCACGGATTGAAGTGCCTGCGGAATCAATCGCCAGCTGCGCGGCGAAGGACTTGGCAGGGCGCATCCATGCGAAATTCAAGGAACTCGGCTTTACGTTCGTTACGCTCGACCTGGCCGGATTTCGCTCTGGCAGCATGAACCATGGATTGGAACGCCAGAGTTCGCCGACTTTGGTGCAACTGCGGATTGATCCGGTTGCCAAGGGGCGATAAGTCGGCGATTTTGCCTTTCCCAGCGAATGTGTCTCGCTTCAAACCTTTCCACTCCGCGCGGTTTCAACGGTCATCCGGTCGGAATCAAGGCGTGTCAAGTAAATCGGCGCGCGGCTGCGGCTGACAATCCGTAGAATAGAGGAAGCGAGCGAGCATTGTGCCGATATTTGACTACAGGTGCAGGCAGCGAAGATAGCAACCGGAATTAGAGACCGACGTGGAATTTCTTAATCCAGGCATGTTGGCGCTTGCCGGCGCGGCCGCAGCTCCGGTGATCTTGCATTTGATCATGCGGCAGGCGCCCAAGCACATCATCTTTCCGGCTTTGCAGTTCATTCGCCAACGGCAAGAATCCAACCGTCGCCGACTGCGATTGCGCCATTTGCTCTTGTTGCTGCTGCGGGCCATGGCGCTGGCCTTGCTAGCCTTCGCCTTGGCGCGACCGAGCGTGACGGCTTCTGGGCTGTCCGTTAGCCAGGAAGCGCCAGTCTCCGCCGTGCTGGTGATTGATACTTCGCCGACGATGTCCTACCTGGAGGAAAACAAAACCCGCTTGGAACACGCCCAGGAGATCGCGAAGTGGTTGTTGGCGGAAATTCCCAGCGAGAGCCAAATAGCGGTGATTGATTCGCGGATTGACTCCAACGTCTTTCAAGTGGACATCAACGCGGCCGTGGAGTTCTTGAATGATTTGCAGCTAACCAACATCCCTGCGCGTTTTGATTCCGCTATTGAGTCCGCTTGGGATCTGGTCAAAAAGGGCGATCATGACGCCAAGGAGATCTACGTCTTTACGGATCTGACTCGTGGCGGATGGCCATCAGAATCGGCAACCCGGTTGGCGGAAATGGCCAGCGAAAACCCCGGTGTCAGCGTGAACGTGGTGGACGTGGGCGTCTTGAACCCCCAAAACACACGGCTGGCCGCGCTGCATCTCTCCAAGCAAAACATCTCGCAAAGCCAGACATTGACACTGCGCGGGGAGGTGGAACGCATTGGGCAAGTCAACCAGGCGAACGTGCAACTGTGGCTGCAGGACGATGACGGCGAACTTGTGATGCGAGATCAGAAGTCGGTGAGTTTCAGTTCTAGCGGTGGCGCAGAGGTGGAGTTCTTGCTCAGCAATCTGCCTGCCGGGACACATCAGGGTGAAGTGCGGCTTTCCTCACGTGACAAACTGGCGATTGACGATCGGCGCTATTTCACTGTTGATTCCAAACCGAAGTGGCCTGTCCTGATGGCATCACCATCGCTCAGCAGAGAGTATGACGCGGAATACAACGTGTCTTACTTGGCCGATGCACTGACGCTGCGATTTGACGGCACAACGCTTGACCAAAATGAACTTGGCAAAGCGAACTACTCGGACTACTCCGTGATCGCGCTGGTTGATCCTCGTCCGCTTTCCGCCGACGAATGGAACGGACTGCGAGAGTATGTCGAGGAAGGCGGAGCTTTGGCGATCTTCTTGGGGCGAAATGCCGGCGGCGGCGATCGGTTTAATATTCCTGCTGCCCAAGCATTGCTACCGGGTGAACTGAGCCAGGTTGCCACCTGGTCACAGCGTGATGTTCACATTGATGAGTTCGATTACCGCCACTCCATGCTGAGCCGATTTCAGGAGTGGGACGCGCCTTGGAGAGATTCTTGGATCTATCGAGCCTGGCAATTCAAGAATACCTATGAAGGTGTGCAGACCATCGTCCAATTCACCAACGGCACGCCCGCGTTGCTGGAACGCGTGATCGGAGAAGGACGCGTGCTGGTGATGACCACGCCGATTTCAGATGACTTGCGCCGCGATGATGACCCCAATTACGAGGGTTGGACCAATCTGCCAATTGCCGATCCTCGCTGGCCGTTTGTGGCTTTGATGAACGAGTTGTTTTTGGATCTGGCCGTCAAAACGGATGAGACGCTTAACTTTCCCGCGGGACCGGGCATGACGGCCGTCCTGCACATTGATCCGGACGCAGGCATCGCTCGGTACAAGCTCCGCAACCCTCCCACGGAACGTTACCCGGCCGGCGAAGAGATGTTTCGTGATACGAACCCGGTCGACGCGCGCATTCTTGTCTCCTCGATTGAAGAGATCGGCAACTACCGCGTCGAGCTACGCCCCAAAGGCCTGGACCGCGGCTTTTCTGTCAACCTCTCCAGCGAGCAAACGGATTTGGAGCGGATTGACATCAGTTCGCTCAATGCCTTCTTTGCTGGTCGTGAAATTCCGGTGGCCAGGACACAAGATGAACTCCAGAGGAACGTCACGTTCACGCACTTTGGCCAGGAGATGTTTCCCTGGATCATTCTGATCGTCGCGCTGATCATGGGTGTGGAACATGTGTTGGCAAACCGCTTTTACGGCATGAGAGATGCGCCGACTGATCAAAAAGATAATCGTTCTGTGCTGGCCGGGTTCCGTACGTCCCCTGAGACGAGAAACGCCCAGGAGAATTCCCTAGGCGAAACCCCAGCGGACTCGCGTGATTTCGGAAACGGATCACCGGCAGCACCGGGTAATCCAACGCCCGCTGCACCAGCGTGATGAGGAAGGAGACTATTCCGCAGTGAATTCGCACAGATCGCTCTGACGTGTCACACTTCACGCGTTCAATGACAAGACGATGGGCTTGACCCATCGGTCCTTTGACCGGCTGTCATGCCTTCGATTTCGATCAATCCAATCTTTCACCTAGGCGTGGTCATTGCCATTGCCGTGGTGATGACTGCGCTCTTGTTGTTGGGTCCGGCGGCCAGCCGCATCAAGGGGCGACGTCGTGTCTGGCTCATTGCGCTGCGTCTTCTGGCGATCATTGCGATCATTTTTTCCATGCTGCGGCCAACGCTTGTTTACAAGTCAACGGAAGAGCGGATTGCGACGCTGCCCATCATTGTGGATGATTCGCGCAGCATGGGAATTTCCGATGACGGCGAAGTGACTCGGTGGGAACAACTGCAAGCAGCGCTCGAGGAAGCGCTGCCTGAGTTGATGGACCTGGGCGAGAACCTGAAGGTCAAGTTCTATCGCTTTGGTGCTGAGCCGGAAGAAATAACGCTCAGCAGCGGCACGTTGACTTTTCCTGACGAGCCAACAGAGTCGGAGACGGCCATCGGCCATGCGATCTCGGAAGTACGCCGCCAAAACGCCGGCGAGAGAATCATCGGCATGGTGTTGCTGACTGACGGCAATCAAAAGGCGATCGTCCCGCGCGACCGGCCTCCCCTGAACGAAGCCCGAGAGTTAAATGCCAGCGGAGTCGCGCTCTATGCGGTCGCTTTTGGTACATCTTCCAGCCAGGAACAACTTCGCGATATCAGCATTGAGCAGCTCTCCGCGCCTGAGCGCATCTTTGAAAAGAACAAGATGCTGGTCACAGCGCAAGCGCGGCTGTTCGGATTCGCCAACCGGGCGATGCAAGTCGATTTGCTGATGGAGAACGGTGCGGGTGAAATGGAGGTCGTTGACTCGCAAACTATCCAATCGCGACGAGACGGTGATATCATCCCGATCGAACTTTCGCACATTCCTCGCCTGCCTGGAGAACGCAAAGTTCAAGTTCGCGTTGCGGATCAACAGGGTGAATTGGTGACCGTCAACAATGAACAAAGCACATTTGTCACTGTTGATGCCGGCGGCATCAGCGTGTTCTACATGGAAGGGAAGCCGCGTCACGAGCAGAGAAACGTCCGCAAATCGCTGGATGGATCAGCCAATATCGAGCTGATCCTCTTTCCACTGGACGCCGAAGAGTTCATTCGCGCCGGGACGGTCGATAACCCACGCCGCCCCGCGACAATCGCTCCGCTGCTTGACGAAGCGTTCACGCCCGGCCGTCACAATGTTTACATCTTGGGAGATGTCGACAGCAAAGCCTTCACGCCTGAAGAACTCGTCCGATTGCGGGAGTGTGTTGACGTTGGCTCTGGATTGATCATGATCGGCGGGGCACACGCATTCTCCGGCGGTGGATATGCTGACTCACCGCTGGCAGCTGTCCTGCCGGTCGAACTCAATCGATTGGGAAACCAGCAATACGGGCAACCCATACGCTCGGACTTGCACATCGCAGGGCCGATACAAACTGTACCTTCGGCATTGAATGACCGGCATTACGTGATTCGGCTAGAGAGCGAACGCGATGCCAACATGCAGCTTTGGCGAAACTTGCCGCCGCAAGATGGTGTCAACAAGATCCAGCCCCGCAATAGCGCCAACATTCTGCTGGAGGGGACCGCTCCTACGGAGCCGGGGAGAATTCCTATTCTTGTGTCTGATGTCTATGGCGGCGGTCGCACGTTGGCATTTGCCGGTGATTCCACGCACCGCTGGGTATTGCCCGGCTTCGGCGATCAGCACAAACGCTTTTGGCGGCAGTTGATCCTTTGGCTGGCACAGAAAGATCAGGGCGCTGATGGAGCCGTTAGGATTGTCCTCGACGAGCGCCGGCTGCGGCAGAACGCCCGAGCAAGTTTTACTTTGCAAGCTTTTACGACGGAAGAAGAACCGATTCCCGACGCTGAGTGGACGGCACAGATTGTCCTACCAGACGGCGAGAAACGCCAGCTCAACTTAAACCGGCGCGGCAATGATATGGTTGGTTCGTTCGCGGAAACGCTCGCCGCAGGCGATTATGTCATTGAAGCCCGCGCTGTGCGCAACGGAGAAGAGCTCGGAGCGTCGCGGGCACGGTTCCTGGTCTTTGAACAGGATTTGGAGATGGATCGTCCAGTGGCGGATTTCGACGCGCTGGCAACCTGGACTGCGGCTTCCGCCGGCGGCAAAGTTTATGGCCCCAAACAATTCTCAGAACTGATCGAGGAATTGCGCAAGCTACCGCAGCAGTTGAGCAAGACATCTTATTTGAAAGTCACGCTCTGGGACCGTTGGCCGCTCTACGCGATCATCGCTTGCCTGATGGTGGCCGAATGGTTCTTCCGCAAGAAGTGGGGCTTGGTATGAGTGGGCGCGACGGGTGGTAGGACATAGTGCGTGCGATTCTGCGCGCTGAAGAGCTCTGAGAAGCCTCCAGTCGATATCCCGTTCTTGCGTTGCGCCGTGTCGAAGTTGTCGCCTCGAGGTAAGATAGTGCGATCGAGAGCGCATCGCCGATGTTCGCCGGAATCGCACGATGAAGGCAATGAGAAGGAGAGAGCCATGTCGCCTGTTTCTTCACATCGATGTCAATCGTTGATCTTTGTGTTGCTCGTGACAGTTGTCGCCATTGCTGGTTGCGTTCCCAGTCTCAACGCGATCTACACAGAAGAGGATATCGCATTTGATGAAGCCGTGGTGGGCAAGTGGGTGCCTGATGACCAAGATGAAGTTTGGGAGTTCACCAAACACAGCGAGAACACATATCGCCTCATGTACAGGGACAGTGACAACAAGCACGGAGTCTTTGAAGCCACGCTGGTAAAGGTTGGTGACGCCCGTTTTCTTGACTTGACGCCATTGGAGGATCCGGAACTAACGCAGAACGCGCTCTGGAAATGGCACCTGTTCTCAACGCACACCTGGTTGTTGGTGGAAAGCACTTCCCCTTCCATTAAGCTGAGGGCAATGAACCTCAACTGGGCCAAAGAACATCTGCAGAACCACCCGTTGGCGTTAGAGCACGTGATTCAGAATGATCGCGTGCTCATCACCGCGGAAACCAAAGACATTCAGGAGTTCGCCACCTTGCACATCAATACGCCGGAAGCCTACGGCGAGGTGTACACGTTGCACAAAGACGAGTAGCAAGTGGCAATGCCACAACAACGACAGACAAAGTCAGTATGAAACTCATCTTCGGTTGCGGCTACCTTGGCGAGCGTGTGGCCGCGCTTTGGGAGCAACGCGGCGAAACGGTTGTCGCCGTGACGCGATCCGCGGATCGCGCCAAAGCGTGGACGGCAGCGGGCCGCAGCGCCATTGTCGCCGATGTCACACAAGCGGACACGCTCAAACGACTTCCGCAAGCGGACACCGTCCTGTGGGCAGTGGGGTTTGACCGATCGACGAACGCGAAGATGCGCGACGTCTATGTCAGCGGGCTGAGCAACACCTTAACCACGCTAGCCGAACACCCACCGGGACGGTTCGTTTACGTCAGCTCGACAAGCGTCTATGGCCATGCTGACGGCGAGGTCATTGATGAAAGCTCCACCTGCACCCCGGACCGTGAAAACGGTCACGTCTGTTTAGAGGCTGAAGCGCTGTTGCAGAACGGACCATTAGCTGAGCAGACGATCATCTTGCGTCTTG
Source organism: Pirellulales bacterium (assembly GCA_028066245.1). Taxonomy (GTDB): domain Bacteria; phylum Planctomycetota; class Planctomycetia; order Pirellulales; family S012-138; genus CALJLD01. Next base: position 29,765 of record JALCBR010000010.1, read on the forward strand.
CTGGCATTTACGGTCCAGGGCGGTTGCCGAATCTCGCCAGACTTTCTGCCGGCGAAGCCATCGCTGCGGAGCCAGAACACCGGCTCAACTTGATTCACGTCGACGACGCAGCTGCGGCCGTCACCGTTGCTTCGACGGAGAATGTCGAGAGTCCGAACCTGTTTGTGGTTGCTGACGGGCAGCCGGTCAAGCGGCGGGAATTCTACCAACAGGCTGCCACGCTGTGGCAAACGCTGCCGCCAGTCTTTGATCCCGTGCTGGCGTCAAGATCTCGCCGAGGATCAACCGCCGACAAGCGAATTGACAACACCAAACTCCGCCATAACCTCTTGCCAACACTCCTCTATCCAGATTTCCAATCGGGCCTGACGGGCATTCACTCCGCGGGAGAAGAGACAGGGAACTAAGGGAGCCCGGAGGCATTTCGCTGTCACAAACCACGCAAGTGTTGGCACGCGAGATCAGATATCGTTGGAAGTCACTTTTCTACTCCTATCAGATCCAGCACGGCGGTGGATGTGGCCACCACGCCGGTGCGGATCGAGAGTTCCGCGTCAGGATAGTAGACCGAGGAGTGCAACGACGGTGGCGGCTGGCCAATCCGCTCGTAGCCCGATAAGCGCAGTGTTTCCACGCTGCCCAGCCGGAACATGAAGATCGGCACACCAGCCAGACCGTAGTGGCTGAAGTCTTCCCCGCCCATCTGTGGTTGAGCCGGCACGACGTTGTCTTCGCCCAAGGTTGCTCTCCAGGAAGGAAGCAAGCGCTCGACGAGCTCGGCATCATTTTTCATTGCGGGCGTGCCTTCACTGATGGTGATTTCGGGTTCCGGCGCGTTACTGGCTTCCGCGATCCCCCGAGCTTTGCGGCGGATGGCGTTCAACACGTGCTCGCGGGTCTCATCCTTGTAGCTGCGTACGGTCAGTTGCAGATGGCACTGGTTAGGGATCACGTTGTGCTTGGCGCCAGCATGAATCGCACCCACGGTGACCACCGCTGAATCAATCGGTGAAACCTCGCGGCTGACAATTGTTTGCAACGCCATCACCAACTGTGCCGCCTGCACGATAGGATCAACCGTAGTGTGCGGGTAGGCTCCATGTCCTCCGCGCCCATGCACAATGATGTCCACGCTGTCCACATTGGCTAGCGCATATCCAGGCGTGTAGCCGATCTTGCCAGAGTCAAGTGCGGAGTCAACGTGCAACGCCAATGCGTAGTCGGGTCGTGGAAAGCGTTCAAAAAGCCCATCATCCAACATGGCTTTGGCGCCTGCGCCTCGCTCCTCCGCCGGCTGTCCAATGAAGACCAGGGTTCCGCTCCACAAGTCTTTGTTGCCTGCCAGGTAGCGAGCTGTTCCGATGAAGCTGGTCATGTGGATGTCGTGACCGCACGCGTGCATGACGCCGGTTTCGACTCCCTCCTTCGTTGTGACCCGAACTTTGCTGGCGTACACCAGGTTGGTTTCTTCGGTCACGGGCAGTGCATCAAGATCTGTCCGTACCATCACCGTCGGGCCTTCGCCGTTCTTCAACACGCCGACAACGCCGTGTCCCCCGACGCCGTTGGTGACGTCAAAGCCGAGCGAGCGCAATTCCTCGCCGATTCGCTTGCCCGTCTCGACTTCCTCATAGGAAAGCTCCGGAGTTTGATGCAGATGCTGATAGAGTTCGAACAGCGACGAGAGGTGATCGCCAGCTGAGATCCACTGGACTGGAGGCGTAGGTTCCTGGGCATCAAGTCGTTGAGACCCTGTTACGGTCAGCACAAGCAACGACGCAACTGCCAAAACGCGTAGCTTTGTACCCTGCAGCAGGGACGTGCGAGAGCGCGAAATATCTGTGCTAGACGCGATTGATCGACGGGCCATCTGTATCTCCACAACGTGAGAGTGCGGACACTGACATGAAAGGGCACATGAACCCTAGCGGTGCGACGTGTTCACCCCATCGCACGGCGCACATCAAGTATCGTTGCCGAAGATCGCAACGCAAGCAAAACGCAGTATCAGCGTATCCCCCAGAAACATGGTCGCCGGGAAGGAATGCCAAGTCCGCTGCCCAACAACGTCATGCTTCGAGATTGAACGAACCCTGCGAGGTGGAGACGTCATCGCCTGTGATGTGGGCGTTCTCTCCAGCTTGAATTCCATGAGCCGGGATGGAATTGAGAACTTGTTGGCGGTGCGGACCACTCAACGTGGAATGCTGTGACGGCTCCGCGCCCAGTTGCTCGCAGAGCTGGGCCCAGGTCGTCCGTTCTTCTTCGAGAACTCGGAGGACTCCAGCGAGTTTCTCCGGCACGCCGTCAATCATGCCTTCCACCAGTGCTCTCAAGACGAAGACATAGATCGCGGCGACTTTGCCAGCCAAGTCCGGCGCATGTTCGCTGCGCAGCCCAGAGAGGATCTGGCCGACGATATCTTGCGCCTTGAGTAACGGCTGCTTGGCTGCATCAGCGTTACCGTCTTGCAATGCTTGATAACCTTGCCGCACGTTGCGGATGGCTGCTTCGATCAACATCAATTGCAGCTTTTGCGGCGAGGCCGTCAGCACTTCAGCCTTGAGATAGTCATCGCGCGACGAATGGCTCATGCTTTCCTCAGTGAATGGTTGCGCAATTCTGGTTGACTCAACGGGCGACAGCAGCAAGTGCTAGAGCGGCGGCAGCGCCGTCAAACCGGAGATGGCCGAAAGGTTGTTCTGGATCTTGGCAATGGCCGTCTCTGCCCTGAAGAATTGGTTAAGCAGGCGCTCGCGGACTTTTTCCAAACGTTCGTCCAAAAACACCAAGCGCTGCTCGTTGTCTTCAACTCGGCGGGTGATTGACTCAATGCGGCTGGTCAGCAGCGAGGCCCCCTCACCGGCAAGTTGTTCTGTCAGAGCTTCAAACTTGGCCGCAAATCCGGATTCTGTCTTGGTAAAGAATTCTTCGACACTCTCTCGGTCCGACGCCAGCTTGGCTTCCAGAACATCTTTATCCAGCTCAAGTTTGCCGTCTTGGGAGAATGTGATGCCTAACTGTCCCAGGTTTTGAATTTCTCCAGCCCCAAAGAACCGCCCAGAGAGAAGCCGCGAGAGATCTGCATCCACGCGCAACACGGCGGAATCACCCTGCAGCACAGCGCTGACGTTTTGAACCTCGTCAAATTCCGTCAAGTCGTCAATCTTGTCGCGAAGGCTGTTGTACGTATTGACGATCGCCTCAATGCTGCCCAGGAAGTTTGTGTTGGTTGTTGTAATGTTGACGTTGACGGAGGTCAGTGACGCCTGATTGATGGTGACCGAAGCTCCGTCGATGACGTCTTCAAAGGTGTTCGTTTCACTGACGGCCAGAATGGGCACAGGCGTGTCTGATCCGCCCAACAGCAGGACGGCGTCACTTGCTGCTGTGGTTTCGATGAAGGAAAGGTTCAGGCCGGAGATGTCCAGCAACAGTTCACCCTTTTTGCCGGTCTGCTGGCTGGCCAGGCTAAGCCGGACGGGATTGACGGATGTTCCGTCATTGACCAGCGCCGCCTGTACGCGGCCTCCGGAAAGTTCATTGATTTGCTCGGCCAGATCTTCCAGCGTGTCTGTGGCGGCCAGGTCAATAGAAACTGTCGTTGCGCCGTCAATGGCCAGCTCTTGCTGGCCACCCACGGTGATGAGCGAACCGTCACCGAGGATGTGTAGGTCCCGGGCTGTTGTGCTGCCGGCTTCTTCGACGCGGAAGATTCCTGCGCCGCCGGAATTGTCTATCAAGACCAGTCCGTCGCCGGCATCGTTAATCTGTGCGACGACATCCGTGGCTGTTGAGTTGATCTCGTTAATGACGTCGCCCACGGTCTCAATGTCATTCTGATCCAGCCGGATCGTGAATTGATCGCCGTCGGCATTCGTGATTGTAATGCGTCCCTTGGCGACTCCGGCTCCGCCGTTGAGGTTCTCCAGCCGCGTCTGTTCGGTCACCACCTGACGGCGGAGCGACCCACTGTTCACGCTGTCGACGTTTGCATTCACGGCAATGCTAAATGCGTCCGCGGAATTCGTGGCATCACCGTTGGCGACAATCAGGGTGCCGTTTCCGCCGGAAGTATCAGTGAGCTGGATTCCGTTTCGCGCGGGATTGAGCGCTGCGGTGATGTCTGTCGTGGCGGCGTTGATCAAGTTCAGCACATCATCCAACGTTTCCGCGCCGGAGAGGTCTACTGTATCGCTGCTGCCGTTGCGGTCTTGCAGTGAGATCTGTCCCAACGTGCCAAAACCTTGTCCACCATTGAGCGTAGAGAGCAGAACGGTCTGTAAGCCGCCTTGGATTCTCCCTCCGGTGATCACATCGGCCACCGCGGCATCTTGCACGCCGAGGTCTTCAAGGATGGAATTTCCGGCCACCGAAGTGACGCTGAACGTATTGGCGTTGTCAGTCGTCAGATCGGTGAAGACGAGTCCGTCACCACTGCCGGCGATTTCCGCACGCAGACGACCGGCCAGCGAGGTGTTCAGCGTCTCGAGCAGATCACCCAGCGTCGTTTCCACCGGCGGCTCTGTCGGCGATGCCAGAGTGGCCGCGTCAGTCACGTCGATCACTCCGCTTCCTGAAGACCCCTCAGCGAAGCCAGCGCGGAACAAAACCCCGGCGGTTGGGTCAGCCGCCAGCGAGGCCGCGACGTTAGCTGCCGTGGTATTCCCCTCGTCAATTTCGATCACCAAGGTTTTGGCGCCGCTATCGTAAGTGTACAGTTCGTTGCCGGCCGTTACGGCGGCGTTATCAACGAACGAAACTTGCACGCCGTCCAGCGTGGTCCCGTCATCCACGGCGGCAAAGTTCAGTTGGGCATCCGCGCCGTTGGCCGCCGTGGTTGAGCCTGTAACGAAGAGTGAGTTCTCGTTGATGGCGTTGAAATCAACCGTTGCGGACGTCCCATCGCGAAATTGAAAAGTGAGATCGGCCAGCGAGTTGCTGATGGCGACGCCGCGACCATCATTGAGCTGAGCCAAGTCGAGGAAATCTCCCAGTGAGATGATATCGCCACCGGAAGCTTCTGCGGCGGCGACATCGATGCCGTCCAGCCCCAGCGCAGCCGCCGTTTCGCCTCCGTTGACTTCTTCAACTTTCAAGTTGGATGCTGTCTGCCCGGTGTTATCAACCAGCCGGAGCGTATCGCCATCCGCGGATGCTGTGATGTCGATCGTGTCGTTTGAGTTGATTGCTACCAGAACGTCCTCAATGTCAACGGCGAACCTCAGATCGATTTCTGCGCTTTCGCCGGAGCGGTCGGTAATCTTGATCTTGCCGCGACTGAAGCCAGCTCCGCCGTTGAGCAGATCCAGGTCAACGCCCTGATCCAGGAATCCTCCAAAGGCGAACGTGAAGTTCCCACCGCCTAGGGCAGTTGTTCCTGAGGCCACACCGCTGCTCAACAATTGATGGCTAGCGGCTAACTTAAGAGGCGTAAACTGCCGCGACCCGGCCGCTGGAGTGCCGGTGACGGTGACGTTCAAAAGCTCTGCGTGGCTGCTGGTTGCAGACCGTTGTTGAAAGAGCGTGCTTTGCCCGACGCTCTTCACAGAGATTTGCAGGCTGAGCAATGTCGCCGCCAGGTCTGTGAGCGCAACCTGCCGTTGCTTCAAATCCGATGTCCGCGCAGCCAACAGGTCGCGAGGCCGCGCTTGGATGGAGAGCAGCTTTTCAACGGTATCCGTGATCGGAATCCCGGTGATCAGTCCAATGTTGCTGGAGATGGCGCCCATAAGTCCTCATCGCTACCGAATCGACTCGGCGTTTCGTACCAAGGATGCCCATTCAAGATGTGGACACACCCAGGAAAGAATAGTGCCCGCTAGCTTCGCACGCAGCGACTCTATTCGTCAGTTATCGAATAGCGACGCGGTCCGGCTTGAGCCTGAGAAAAAATAGCGAATGTACCGATCGGACGGATATTACCGACTGAGTGGAGTAGAAGCACACACCGCCGCTCCCTGAGCCGTTGTTTTGACACGAGAGCGCTGGTTTGTAGTCCAACGCACGGCGCTGGGTTACCATGGCGCCGGGTCATACATAGAAAACTAACCGGCGTTCACTCCAAGATGGATTCCAAGACTGCTGCGATTTGCAGGCTATCCGAGATCATTCACGGACTTGGCTCAAAACGAACGTGCCGGTGGAAGTTTGTGGCGCTGCCAGGTGGAAAGAAAGAGCGACAAGGAGTTCGCACAGGCGTTTACTTCTGGAGAATACTGATGTCGAGCAATATCTTGCGATGGTGTACTACGGTGGCTGTCCTCGTCTTGGTTCAAACGCCAGTGGTTTCTGGAGAGCAGATTCCACAAGATGCGACCGAACAGATCAAATCCGTACTATTCAAGCAGCAAGCTGCCTGGAATAACGGCGACATTGACGCGTTCATGGAGTCGTATTGGAAGTCAGAGAAGCTGACGTTCTCGTCCGGTGGCGAAACCACCCGAGGTTGGCAAGCGACAATCGACCGCTACAAGATGAAGTACAACAGTCGGGACCTGATGGGACAGCTCACCTTTTCCGAATTGGAAGTCACGATGCTGGCAGGTGACGCCGCGCTCGCCCTTGGACGTTGGAAACTGGAACGAGATGAGCCAGCCGGTGGGAACTTTTCACTCATCTTTCGCCGACTCAACGGCGTCTGGCTGATCATCCATGACCATACTTCGACGGAAGAATAGTATTTTGCAAGAGCAATGCCTCCGCAGGTGCCCGCGAATCGCCATGACCTCTTGAGGGTCGCAATTAAGATTCGTGAGCTTCCGTCGAAGAGTGAACCGCAACGGCACCCACGTGATGCTTCGCACGGAGTAAGCCTTGCACGGCTCCAAAATCGCGCTCTACCGTATCACGATTTGGATTCTATTTGCAGATCACCCAGGCTGTCGAAAAAAATCAACAGCTTGCTATGCCACCGTCGGTTATCGAGATGAAACCTCGATCAACCGATCAAGCTCGGCGTTCAGTTCTCTCACAAGAGGTGACGAATCGGGCTCGCGAATGATGTTCTTGAGTTCGTAGGGATCAGCTTGAAGATCGTAAAGCTCATCCATGTCGTCGAGTTCTTCGTAGCGGATGTATTTGTACCGATCGGTTCGGACCGCTTTGTAGCCCATGCGGTCCATTCGCTCGAACACCGTGTCCGAATAGTATTCGATCAGAAATGACTTTCGCCATTCATTGACTTCCTGCCCTGTGAGAATCGGAACCAATGAGCGACCGTGGCGAACGTTTTCAATCTCCAGCCCGGCGAATTCGATCATGGTGGGCGCGAGATCGAGAGTCAACGCTGTCTGCGTTGGTCGAATGCCAGGTTCGATTCTCTTGGGGTAGCGAATCAACATCGGAATCCTTATTCCCTCCTCATAAGCTAGCCGCCTTACATCGTCCAGACCATGCTCCCCGTACCAGTATCCGTGATCTGATGTAACCACGACGATGGTATCATCCAGTTGGCCATTGGTTTCCAGAAGCTCAAGCAACTGGCCAAGCCCTTCGTCAACCGCCATTAACATTTCCTGACGTTCACGGATCACTTTGTCTGAAGTGACCGTTCTCCGGCTCAGCGGAGGGAGATTGTTGATTCGCCTCATTAATGCGGGCTTGTCTGTGGGAGCAACGCCATAGCTTTTTCGCCTTGGCGGCTTCTCATTTCCGTACATGCCAGCGTGGCGATCTGCCGCGATGAATCCGCTGCGCGTTTGACCGTCCGGAGGTGCAACCGCGCTGCCATCATCTGCCTGGAAGATGTTTGGGTGCAGGGCTTTATGGGAGAGGTAGAGCAAGAACGGCTTTTCGCGTTCCTCTTTGACAAAATCGATGGCGAGATCATGAATGATGTCAGTGACGTAACCTTTGATTTGAGTTCGTTCGCCATCCAGGTTGAACGTTGGATCAATGGCTTCCCCTTGCCCACGCATGCAAGCCCACTTGCGAAAGCCCGGCCGCGCGGTGTCATCGTTCCCCATGTGCCATTTGCCAATGAACGATGTATCGTACCCGCTTTCTTGCAGCCGCCTGGCAAAGGTTGGAAGTTGGTGGCTGCGTTGATTGCGAGCCAAATTGTCAGTGATTCCGTGATAGTGGGCGTGTTGTCCTGTCAGCAAAGTCGCACGGCTTGGTGAGCAGAGTGGATTCACAGTGAACGAGTTGGTGAAGTAAGCTCCTTCCGTTGCGATCCGGTCCATATGGGGTGTTTTGACGTAGGGATGTCCTGCCACCCCCAGCTCGTCAAATCGCATATCGTCAACCAAAACAACAACGATGTTTGGCTGTTTGTTGACAGCTCCCGGCGCAATGCGCTGCGGTTGGCGAGCGGTTTCGTTCTTTGAAGTTCTGTCGTCGCGTGGTGTTTCTTGGTTCTGCAGTGACTTGACGAAAATGCCGCGGAACCAGACTTGGTGCCCGTGGTAATTCTGAAGCGTAATATGCCCGCGGTTTGATTTGGCAAGTTTGGCGTGACTCCGCAACGGACCAGCGTCAACTTGCTTATTGTATTGATCGCTGGCGATCTCATATTGGACGACGAGATGGCCGTTGAGATAGTGTTGAACTTCGTTCCCGTTGACAACAATTCTGCCTTGGTTCCACTCGCCGACCGGCCGCGTCGCGTCGCGTGTGGGTCCAATGATCCCATAGCACGCGGCAGCTTGTTCGGAGGCGGGCCGTCCGGCCTGACCGATGTTGTCGAGAACTTGATACTCAAGTCCTGACTCGTGAATTTGCTCGACATCTTCAGTGACCCGATAGAACACACCACTGTTGGCCCTGTCACTGACTTTCCATTCAAACTTCAACTCGAAGTTTTCAAACTGACTGTTAGTCACAATATCGCCGGGCTTGCCGGTCGACATGAGGCAGCCATCTTGGATGATCCAGGACTCCGTTGACTTTCCTTCTTCACCCTTGAAAGGCCTCCACCCCTGCATGGTCTTTCCATCGAACAGTGAAACCCAACCATCCGATTCCGTTCGCTTGTTTTCTTTTGCATTCTTATCTTGAGCTTTGCCCTTTGGCGGCATGAGCTCAATCGGCGCGTAGTACGGCTTGTCACCTTGAGCTCTGCGCTTTTTGCCAAACTTCTCGCGCCGCTCGACCGCATCGAACGACCAATCCTGCCGATGATAGTTCCAACTTTCTGGGTTCAGTTTTTGCGCTGCCTGCCAAAAATGATCCGCTTTTCTTGCGTTTTTTTGCAGATGGAAGTAGACAGCCAGTTGGAAATTGGCCTCAGCCAGTTCTTCATCAAAAGTGCGTGACTTGAGCCGCTTTGCAATCTGTTCTTTGTTGAAAATGTATTGGCTGGAGGAACCGTTCTTGACCCAATCATGGATGGCGGTTGGATATTGATCAGAACCGGCTTCAATGCTCCCGAACGTATATTTTTTTGAATAGGCTCCGTCGTCCTTGCGGACGATTCGACCTTCCTCGTCGATCCAGACAGCCGAAGGCACGTTCGTCAAGTTGTACAAAGAACTGACGATGTGCTGCCGGTCGATAATCTGGGTGTACGTTGCATTGGCCCGATCAAACCACTTGCCTACCGCCGCTTCGCCGCCCGTATCCTGAGCCGCTGAAATGATGTGCAAACCGGAATCACTTAGTTCTTCATAGATCTCTTGCCAACCTAGCAAGTCTTGGCGGCAACCTCACCATGAAGCCCAGGTAAAGATGATGACCTTCTTGCCGCGGTAGTCAGACAGGCGAACTAACTTGTTGGAACGATCGCGAAGTTCAAAATCGTCAGCAACTCCCAATTTGTAGTTTGCCAAACTATCCACGCGGCGACCTAGACTCCAAACGCGTTCCTCGTTGTCCTTGGCAACAGGTTGGTTCACGGTCTCAAGGAACAAGTCCAGCTGAATCCACTCTTTGCCATCTTCTGTGCGAATCAACTGCTGACGTACGTCATCATTGATCGGTACGCAGATTTCTCCGATGCACGCCCCTTCAGGCTTGATGGTAAACCCGGTCAACGTTTGAAGGTCCTTGGTCGAGATCCATTGCGCCCCTTCGATCTCTTGAGTGCTTTCAAGAGGTACTTCTCGGCCGTCCACGAGAAATGTCTGCCCGCAAACTGGCGACAATGAACCGAAAGTAAACGACACTGCCACCGCAAAAATGATGGTTTTCAAGCGCATCTTGACCTACTTAGTTGGCGGACTAATTTGAACTTTGGAGTCTTGTTCACCGACTTGAAAGGATGGAAGTCAAACACTTCTTCGGTGAAGTGACACGTAAGGCTGAAGGTCAGCATTGCCAAACCGACGTCAACGCCTAGCCACTTCCGCACCTTGTTCTAGCAAACTCTTGATTGACCAGCCGGCTACGTCAATCCAATGATAAAACCCAAGTCACGGCACAAATGTGCCGCGACTTGGATATGTAAAAGTGCACATGCATGTTGGCTCGAATTGAGCCGTACGGTGGCGTTTAAAGGTCAACTAACCGGTTACGCTAACGCGCTGCGTGATCGACTTCAACCGCACTCACTGCTTCGCTGCTCCTCCATCTTCGGACGTGTCAGTAAGGACCTTACGTTCGGCCAGGTCATAACTTGATCCATCCGGCAACGCGATGAAGTCCGGCTTGTCCGGATAGACAGGCAACTCGCGGTTGTAGAAATGGGCTCGGCCGCGACCAACCACTTCAGCGTTTGACTTTTGCACGACAATTGCGGTCGCCTCGTCCAAGCCAATCCCTAGGAGCTGAGGGTACTTGTTGACCAGTTGAGTCATGTCCTTTTGGCGACCACGCTGTGAGAAGTGCTGATCGATTGCGACACCGCTGATGAATCCCAAGCCACCGCGTTCGTACCCAGGAGCAATAATTTCAAGGTTGCCGACCGTGTTTGCTCGAGCGAGATACCGTGCTTGAATCGAAGCGCCCGCTGAAGACCCACCGACAACGCCGCCGCGCTGAAGCACTTCTTTCATCAGTCGATGTGCTTCTGTGCCATAGTAGGAGTCGGCCAAATTCCACTGCCGTCCCCCTCCAAACCAAACGCCCGTTGCATCCTTCAAAGGCGCCAAGAACTCCTCGTCACTGTTGGCTTTCTCGCGGTCTTTTGTGTGAATGAAGGTGGCGGACTTGACGCCCATTCTTTTCCAAGACGAAACCGTCCCTTGGCGTTCACCGACACTATCCGCTTCACTGCACGGGACGTAGACCAGCTTGGCGTTTTCCACACCGCCGGCGAGTTCAACAAATCGTCTCATCAATCCACGTGGCATTCCGCCGCCGCCAACGATCACTAACGTACCGTTGTCCAGGAACGGAGTTTCCGGTTCAGCAGTTGGAAATGCGTCCAAGGTGCGGTCAATGGCATCAAGACGCCATTGAGTCAAGTCAACTCGGTTGCGCTGACCGCGAATGGTTCGCGTGCGTAACGGCATTCGCTCGTTCGCCATCAGCATGAATGTCGCATCGCCCGACCCCTGACAGGTCATCTTTCGGCCAGCAAGCATGAGTACGGAGTCATCTTCGAGCCCGATTCCCACGCAACGAGGATGCTTGGCAAGTACGCTGAGGATTTCAGCTCTGGCTTCACTTGAGTTGTCAAACCCGCAGTGCAAGACACAATCAGGCAGGAGATGCAACCCTGGCGCGACTTGCGATGCCTGACCGGCGGAATCTTGCTTGACGAAATATTCGCCCAACAATTCAGCAGTTGATTGATCAGCGACGAGCGTCCCTCCCTTGCCAATGAAGCTATCGAAATCGGCTTTCAAGTCTCCCAACGCTTCAAGGTTTTCGCGGAAGCTTGATCCAGTTTGAAGGACGACGACATCCGATTCTTGCAGAGCCTCTTTCAATTTGCTTGCTGGAAACCCTTCATCATAGTTGACTGCCTTGACCGATCCGTCTTCATCGTCCCGTTCCTTGAGCGCCGTTGCCAACAAGCTAGCCGGACTTGAGTTGTCACTAAAGCATACGATGTTGCTCTCCGAGCCGATGCTTTCAAGGAGCCGTCCATGCGCCTGCAAATCTTGCGCGCCGTTGTCGACGATGATCCTGCCATTGATTTTCAGATCAATCGGCCAATCTTCAAATTTCTCGTCAAACTTTTGGGCGACTGCGCTTGAGCTGGCCCATGCGATGTTCACGAGTACAGCGACGGCAAGGAAGCATTTCATCAATAACCTGTTGCTCATCGTTTGATTCCAATTATGGGGTCAGGGAAATCGATCAATTTCAAGAGTGACCGGCTGGCTTCGCAATGCTTCACAGTGAAGTCAATTCTCGAAGCAGCAAGGCCGGCTTGGGGGGAGAGACTTTGGCGGGGGGATGTCAGTGCTTACGCAAATCGTTCTGCTCGGCAGGCTCTTCCTATTGCCAACGTTGTTGGCGAATTCCACCGTGCAGTAAACCGACTCTAGCAACACCTGCAAGAGGCTGCTCAATCTTCATGCGGATGCGCCGCGTTTGGCAATCCTTCGACCTCTCGTTCTTCCCTGGCAAGTTGCGTTGCCAATGCAAGGCCGTCGTTCGTATGGCGTTTTGCCACCACCAAACGGCTTGCTGGCTTCACCTAGAGCAGTTGCTTGCATATGAGACACCAGTGTAGACGCTGCCAAACCGTATGGCAAAGACATACCCAGGCCGAATTCCGGCCATCGTCATCGTGGCATTCCAACCCGAGCCAAACGCCGGAGTGATTTCGCAAGCTGTTGGTAAATCAGCAACTTGCTATTTCTTAAACAGTTCGTGAGCCTCGTATCCAAGCCGGGCAGATTCGACCAGCAGTCGGGCTAAGATTTGTTTGTTGATGACGTCGCGGAGCTTCGTCATGGCGAGATTCCAATTCCCGGTCAGAGGCCGGATGCTTTCAATCTTCAAGTCGCGCATGGCTTGTGCGTAGCTGTCAATCGTGTCCGCCATGGCGCGCAGTTCTTGCGCGAGTTCCTGGATGCCGGCAGCGTTTCTCGGCTCGGACGCGCTCTTCGATCGGCGCGGGGATTTGTCTCGTTGCCCTGCGCGCTTTCGTGTTGACTTTCCGCCGCTCGGGGAACCTCGCTGCGATCGCTCTTTTGCCCTGCGCGCTTCCTGATTCTTCTTTGCCATGTGCTCCCCGAACTTGCGGCGAACTGTTGCCCGATGACCTATTGTCAAACGATACGTCCGCGGCGAATCGGCTCATCATAGCGATGGCGGTGAAGCGACGGAATCCTTTCGCGAGTGGAGCAACAGGATTCATAGCGTGCTGTAGCGGAATCACGTCAGGTTGCGCAATCGTGCGAAAGACAACTCGCTTTCGTCATATGAATCACGATCGACCCAGAGCGCAGAAAAAAAACGGAAACATGTCTTCGTCAGTGTCAATTTCCACTCTACCTTGCGCAATCTTACGCGATTGCGTTCGCCTCGCGCGCAGTTGGAGGTCGGTCATTGATGACAGTGGAAATGAACAGACAAAGCGAAGTTGCTCAGAGTCGCCTATCGGCTGCGGCAGATGCGCTAACGTTGTTGAACCCGGATTTGGTGGAATGGACCACATACCCCCTCCGCGATTGGGGTTTACAGATTTCCGCAGAACTCACTTTGACGGATTCCGAAGCGCCGTTTGAGCAACTTGCCGCATTGCTCAACCAGATTGCCGCGGAAGTCTTGATGCTGGATGTGCAACTTCCGCGACGTTGAAGATCGGCAAGTGCTACGGACGTAGCAAGAGGCGGATGCGTGTGACAATGCCATCGAAACAAAGCCACATACCAACATGCGCACTCAGAACCAGAAAGCAGTGACCTCAAGACTAACTCAACGAGCGGCTTGGGGGATCTGCGCTCTCGCATCTGTACATCGATTCTGAGATTTTCCTCGCTCGTCTAACCATTCACCAATTCCTGTGACCCAGGGAGTAGTCAACGTATGCGCTCATCCCATCAACAGACCACGGCAGACGGAACGGGGAGTGATGGCATTCAATGCGAATCTTGCGGGTGTCCAAGGATGCGGCACATCCAGCGCCGTGGTGGAAAGGGGTACGATACCTGGCGTAACCGGTGCTTAGATTGCGGCTATGAAACCGAGTATCTCCCTTCTCTGGAAAGGATTGCCTACGAGAAAGCTCGCATCCGTGCGGAAAACGGCTGCCAGGCTGTCGATGATGCGCTCGAGCGATTCTGGCGTGCCGCCAATGCCGATCAACTGTCTCACGCGCTGATCGAGGACGAGTGCCCGTTCGATGATCGGTTTGAGTTGTGGCAAGCCGCTGACGTCCCGTAGGAATCAGCCGTTTGATTGATTCCATTCTGGCGTTCTTATCCGCAAGCGTTGGAGATCCAAAAGGGGCAACGGCAATGTCAAGGAGGTTTGTAACACCCAGGGTCCTGCAACAGGTACGAGAACTCATTGCCCAAGGATGTCTGACTGTCGAGATTGCCCGGGTCACGGGACTCAGCCAATCGACGATCTTTAAGATCCGCCAAAGGCGCTATGACGAACAGCGCTTGCATCGTCGATTTTCCGATGACATGCCTGAATACGAAAGGCCGGGTGACTCGACCGAAAATCACGACGGACTGGCAGAAGAGCCGCAGCAGAGTGACGACCCTTCCAGTACACAAGATAATGCGCGTAAGGTCACTTGGTGTCCGCAGTGCCGCTGTCACATCTTTCCCCCGTGTCAGCTTTGCCGCGCTCGCCGGCATCGACAGACGATTCAACAAGCAAAAGCAAAAACAGGGCGAAGTGTTGTCACTCCTGACAATGTTGATGAGCAGACACGCGCGCGATTGCAACTCAGCGTAGCTCAGATCGGTTTGCCGATGCGGATGACGAACTTCCTGCAGCGATCAGGGATTGAAACCGTCAACGACCTGCTGCATTGCACGCGAGCTGAACTGTCGAGAATTCCCAACATTGCTGGCAAGAGTATCGCGCAGATCATTCAGGCGCTGGAGCGACTGGGGTTTCGCAGCAAAAGTTAGGTCGCCATAAAGGCCATCCAATAAAACGTCCACCCCGTGACGGCCGTCAAGCACATATCTAAAGCTGCCAACTTTGCCAAACGTATGTGCTTGGGACTATACGCACATGGTCCGGGTGGGTTGGGGATCTTTCGCAATGCTTGAGTGATCGTGACGGCCCATAGCAGGAACGTGCTAATCGCGAAGACGAGGTGGACTGCCAACACGGTGTTTAGCGTGCTGCCATAATAGGGAGAAGGCTCGGCGTCCGGTCGCCAGTCGTTGAGGCGGATGTCGATCTCGAACAAACCCACTGTCACCAGCAGGATGACTGACATCGTCACTTGGACGCGCTTGTGCAGCAGATAGCGTTGCCGGTATTTCACCTGATAGATGCTCCACAGCAGCACCGGCACCACCACGAACATCGCCAAAAAGACGACATCGAGCATGATGGACGCGCGACTTCCGGGCAAGAATCCGTCCATAGGAATCCCTTGAGGGAACGGTGTGATGCACCAGCCAAACGAGACGGCCACAGCCGTCAGTTTTCATGCCACATCTTGAATCTTCGGCAGCCACGCAGGGCGGAGTTATTGAAATCAGCGCAAGCCGCAGACCAGACTGCTAGCAGCCTCTCGCATTTTGGGCCCGGTCGAAGTACCACAACGTTCTCAACAGGCCGCGCATTGATCGCCGGCAACGCTTGATTGACCGAGCTCAACAAGAGCGATTCACGCCGAACTGAGTTTGACGGTTGCTGCCACGGAGTCCAGGAGTTGCTTGTAGAACTGTCCCTGCGCTTGCAGTCGGAAGTCTCGGGCATTTTCACTCTCCACGGTGATCTCAATCTGAAGAAACTCGCGCGGCAGGCACTCCTTCACGCGACTGGCCCACTCGACCAACGAGATCCCTGGTGACTGGAAATACTCCTGGGCACCTAACTCTAGGAATTCATCGTCATCTTTGACGCGGTAGGCATCGAAGTGATAGATCGGCCGTACGGCCGGATACTCGTTGACCAGCACGAATGTCGGGCTCGTGACGTTTTTGGGATCAAAATCCAGGGCTTGAGCCACGCCCTGAACGAAGTGCGTTTTGCCAGCTCCGAGTGGTCCGTCCAGCGTCACGACAGCCCCTGCATTCTCAGGCAGCGCCAACGCCAGTGCAGCCGCAATTCGGTGTGTGTCGGCAATGTCGCTTGATTTGAACGTTGCTGCTTTCACTGATTTCCGCCGCTCTCGGCGCCACAATGTGCGGAAACTACGCCGGCCATAAAGTTTTTGCAGGTTGGCCTGAGTGCGCAGATGGATTCTGTCTGTAAATCTAGCTAAAGTAGTGAGGTTTTATGCCGTCGGCCCTGCGGCGGCGGATACCAATCGCCAGCACGTGTTCGCACTCTTTCCCGTCACCGTGCGGACCGTTTCCCACCGTTCTTGATCTCAGCTCAGCCCGATTTTTGGAGTGCATCCTGATGACCCTTCGCTCCCGCCTTGAGAGGTTTCGTTTTCCACTGGTGGCGCTGCTCTTTGTTCTCGTGGCCGGCTTCGGCCTGAGCATGGCACCGCCAGTAGCGATCGGAAGCGCATCGGCCGCGTGGCAGCAGGACGAACCCCAGACTCTGTCCTATGATGACGCCTCGTACGCGGGATTGGAATATCGAGAAATTGGTCCGTTTCGCGGCGGGCGGGCCGGATCAGTCACCGGAGTTCCTGGCGAAGATGATCTGTACTACATGGGCGCCACCGGAGGTGGTGTCTGGCGAACAACCAACGGCGGCGATTCCTGGCAGAACATCTCGGACGGATACTTCGGCGGATCGATCGGAGCGGTCGCCGTCAGTGAGTGGGACCCCAATGTGATCTACGTGGGAGGTGGTGAAGCCACCGTCCGCGGAAATGTTTCGTCCGGGAACGGCATGTGGAAGTCTGTCGATGCCGGCAAGACCTGGAAGCACATCGGCCTGAGCGATACCCGCCACATCCCCCGCATTCGCATCCATCCCAAGAATCCGGACCTGGTGTATGTCGCTGCGCTGGGACACCTGTATGGTCCCAACGACGAACGCGGTGTCTACCGTTCGAAAGACGGTGGAAAGACGTGGGAGCAGGTGTTGTTTGTCAATGCCAACGCCGGCGCCTGTGACCTCCTGCTAGATCCCAACAATCCTCGCGTCATCTACGCCTCCATGTGGCGCATCCTGCGAACGCCCTATAGCTTGGAATCCGGCGGAGAGGGTTCCGGTATGTGGAAAAGCACGGACGGTGGCGATACCTGGACGGAAATCACGCGCAATCCTGGTTTGCCGCGAGGAACCGTGGGCATCAGCGGGATTGCTGTTTCACCGGTCGATTCCAATCGCGTCTGGGCAATCATTGAAGCGGCTGACGGCGGAGTTTTTCGTTCAGAGAACGCCGGCGCCACTTGGCGGCGGACCACCGACGACCGCAACCTACGGCAACGTGCCTGGTACTACTCGCGAATCTACGCCGGGCCACAGGATATCGACGAAGTTTATGTGCTCAACGTCGGCTTTCATCGATCCACCGACGGTGGCGTCACCTTTGACGAACGGATTGGCACGCCGCATGGTGACCACCACGATCTGTGGATCGATCCCGCCAATTCCAATCGGATGGCGATTGCCGATGACGGCGGAGCACAGGTTTCCTACGACCGAGGTCGCAACTGGTCGACTTACATGAACCAGCCCACCGCCCAGTTCTATCGCGTGATCACGGACAACCACTTTCCCTATCGCATCTACGGAGCCCAACAAGACAATAGCACCGTACGAATTCTGCATCGCACCGATGGCGGCTCCATTACCGAGAACGATTGGGAATCAACCGCCGGAGGAGAAAGTGGCCACATCGCCATTGATCCGGATGATCAAGACATTGTTTACGGCGGGTCCTATGGTGGACTGCTGATCCGCCGCAACCACCGCACCGGTGAAGTCCGCAACATCAACGCCTGGCCGGACAATCCCATGGGCCACGGCGCGGAAGACCTGGAACACCGCTTCCAATGGAACTTCCCGATCTTCTTCTCCCCCCATCAACCCAAGACGCTGTACACGGCCAGCCAGGTGTTGTTCAAGAGTCATAACGAAGGGCAAACCTGGATCCCCATCAGCCCTGATCTCACCCGTAATGATCTGTCGAAATTGGGTCCGTCCGGCGGTCCCATCACCAAAGACAACACTGGCGTTGAATACTACGCTACGATCTTTGCCGCCCAAGAAAGCCCTCACGAACAGGGCGTCATCTGGTGCGGATCTGATGATGGTCTGCTGCACGTTACGCGGGACGGTGGCGAAAACTGGGAAGATGTTACGCCGGTTGATCTTCCCAAGTGGGCGATGATCAACAGCGTGGAGGTGGACCCATTTGAGCCCGGCGGGCTGTACGTGGCCGCCACGTGCTACAAGCTGGATGACTTCCGCCCGTATCTGTATCGAACCAAAGACTACGGCAAGACCTGGACGCAAATCACAACCGGGATTGACGCCGAGCATTTCACGCGCGTTGTCAGAGCGGACCCAGGTCGTCAAGGATTGTTATACGCCGGCACAGAAAACGGGATGTATCTCTCCTTTGATGATGGTGCCAGTTGGAAGCCGTTCCAATTGAACCTGCCGTTGGTGCCAATTACCGATCTCACGATTAAAAACCACGACTTGATTGTCGCCACGCAGGGACGTTCGTTCTGGGTATTGGATGACTTGACGCCGTTGCATCAAATGTCCGCGGACGTGCTCGCGGCGGACGCGCACTTCTACGAGCCACGACCGTCTTACCGCATTGGCGGTGGTGGAGGTGGCGGTCGTACAGCAGGCACAAACGCACCCGGCGGCGCGGTCCTGACCTTCCAGCTTGCCAGCACGGACCAGCCCGTCACGTTGGAAATCCGTGAGGCCGACGGAGACGTTATCCGCACGTTCAGCACACGGCGCCGAGGCGGCGCGGGGCCGTTACGAGTCTCCGCCGGGCTGAACCGCTTCGTCTGGAACTTGGGCTATCCCAACGCGGAGACGTTCCAGGGCATGATCCTCTGGTCAGGAAACACACGCGGACCCAGAGCAGTTCCCGGCACGTATGAAGCCCGGCTAACGGTGGGGAGAACCACGCACACCAGGACTTTTGAAGTTCTGGCCGATCCCCGCAGTTCAGCATCGCAGGAAGATTTACAGGCTCAGTTTGATTTCCTGATCGAAGTCCGGGACAAGCTGACTGAAACGCACCGTGGCATCCGCCAGATTCGCTCGATGCGAAATGCGATCAACGACGTTCTCGCGAAAGCTCGCGGCGAGAGAAACATGGGCGATCTCAACGATCTGGGACGAGCGATCAACGCGGAACTGACCGTTATTGAAGAAGCGCTCTACCAAACGAAGAACGAAAGCGGCCAGGATCCACTCAACTTTCCCATCCGGTTGAATAACCGGCTGGCAGCTTTGGCCAGCGTTGTGACCACGGGGGCATTTCGTCCCACGGATCAAGCTGTTGCTGTTCGCAGTCAATTGGTGGAATTGATCGACATCGAACTGGCCAAGCTGAAGAAGATCGTCGAGGAGCGCATTCCCGAGTTCAACAAGCTGGTCAAGGAGAAAGATATTCCCGCCGTCAGCACTGGCGGCGGCGAATGATGCCTTGATTGTGATGCTTGTCTCGCCTGCACTTGGCCGCAGGTGAGATCACAGCAGCGCATGCGCCCACGCCGTGAATGTGGAACGCGGTTGTGTGCGCGATGTTATCACATGGCGCGCTGCCGACTCTTACCGCTTGGCCGGTTTGCGCTTGCGCTGAGAACTGGACTTCTTCAATTTCCCCTGGCCAACTTTACGTTGCGGCGGAATGCGGTCCGCTTGGCCGGTCATTTCAAACAGGAAGCGGCTGGGAATGGTGGGACGCGGTTTGCCCCACTTGGTCCGCGCCAACGGAAACGACATGGTCAGTCGTTGTTGGGCGCGGGTGATGCCGACGTAGCACAGCCGGCGTTCTTCCTCGACATCGTCCAGGTCAATGCTCTTTTGGTGCGGCAGAATGCCTTCCTCCATGCCAACCAGGTAGACGTGAGGGAACTCAAGCCCTTTTGCGCCGTGCAGCGTCAACAGCACCACGGAGTTGCGGGCGAGTTCTTTTTCCTTCTCGTTCCCTGCCGGTCGATCATCGAGCGCGACTTCTCGAAGAAAATCCGCCAGGCGAGGTTTTGCCGCGTGCTGTTCATAACTGCTGGCCGCGTTGACGACCTCTTCGACGGAGTTCCAACGGGAGGCCCGCTCATTGGGATCAGAATACAGCCGCTCCAGTTCCCGCTGGTAGTTGGTTTCCGCCAACAGGCTACGGATCAAATGAGCGACTTTGGGTTGATGCTGACGTTTGTAATACCGGTCGATCAACGCCTGGAATTCGCTGATCCCTGGGGAGCGTTCGCCATTGGCCATCACCTCCCACACCGGCTTGCCTGCCGCGGATGCCTGGGTGATAAGCTTTGATACGGCCTGGCGGCCAATGCCACGGGCGGGCGTGTTGATGATCCGCAACAGCGAAACGTCATCGCGCGGTTGCGAGACCGCTTTGAGATACGCCAGCACGTCACGAACTTCTTTGCGGTCAAAGAATGATTGCCCACCGATCAAGACATAAGGGACGTCACGTTTGCGAAGCTCGGTCTCAAACGCCCTGGTCAGCTCATTGGTGCGAAACAAGATGGCGAAATCGCGCGGCTCAGCTTGTTTAGTTTTCAGCTTCGCTCGGATTTCCTCGATCACGGCGGCGGCTTCCGCTTCGGCATCGGCAAATTGCAAAATGCGAGGGCGTTCTCCGCCCGGCTGAGCCGTGCGGAGAGACTTCTCGTGCCGCAGCCCGTTGAAGCGGATTAACTCATTGGCCATTGCCAGGATAGGGCCGGTGGAGCGGTAGTTTTCTTCCAGGCGAATGACCTTGGCATCTGGCCAGTCTGTGTTGAAGCGGAGGATGTGCTGCACTTCCGCGCCGCGCCAAGAATAGATCGATTGATCGTCATCACCCACAACGCACAGGTTGCGGTGCCGTGCGGCCATCGCTTTGACCACGCGGTACTGCACGCCGTTGGTGTCCTGGTATTCATCAACCAAAATGTGGTCAAACCGTCCGGCTTCCTCCGTCAGCACGTCCGGAAAACGTGTGAACAGCTCATCCGTCAACAGCAGCAAGTCATCAAAGTCCACCGCCGCGGAATTCTTCAAACTCAACTGATAACGCCGATAGGCGGCCGCGGCGATGTGCTCCCGGTCGTCAACGGCAATTCGCGCAGCATCCGCCGGCCGAGCCCCGGCCGATTTCCAACTACTGATGATGGCCAGCAGGTCGCCAGGGCGAAGACTGATCTCACCGGCGTCAATTTCGCGGAGTGTCGCCCGGGCTGCTGATTCCTGATCGCCGCGGTCGTAAATCGTGAACCGCTTGGGATAGCCCAATCGGGCGATGTGACGCTTGAGAATGTCCAGGCACAGCGAATGAAACGTTGAGATCCACGGCTTGCGTTTGGCGCGGTTGCTGCCGCAACTGGCCATTGCTCTGTCCCGCATCTCCGCGGCGGCTTTGTTGGTGAAGGTCACCGCCAAGATGCGGTCCGCCGGCGTCCCTGATTTGATCAGCTTGGCAATCCGTTGCGTGACCACGCGAGTCTTGCCTGTCCCCGCGCCCGCCAAGACCAGCATCGGCCCTGCCAGTGTATTCACGGCATCATGCTGCGCGGCATTGAGCGACATGCGGAGGCGAATCCGTTCTATCTTCGGACGAACGTCAAGCGAGAGACGAACCGGCCATCCTATGGCAAAGAAATCGCGTGCCAAGTCTTGTCACAATGAAATCACAGTTGCCGGGGCGCAGTGCAATTCTTATGTCGTTTGAACGGCTCATTGCCTGACGGGACCATCAAGCGGAGATCGCATATACAGCCATACGTCCCAACGCTACCGGCACAATCTCTCGCAGCTCACACTCGCGATACGTTCGTGCCGCTGAAATCCCATCCGTGGGATTCACGGAGCCAGTTGAAAATCAACCGGGCATTAATGTGCCGGGCCGAAGAACACAGCGTTCCAAAACAATCGTTGGGTTGCGGGGCACATGGCACGGAAGTTTGGATTGTCGGTAAAGCCAATCACGTGACCACCGCCGCGCGATGAGTAAACGGTATAGGCCGCGCCGGGGAGCGTTGGAATCGTTTCCGGCCAGCAGAAACCCGAGGCAACAACGCGCTCTTTGTCCGCAGAAAACGTGACTAGGTTCCGCCCGTCGCCGTCGTCAAGTGGATCGCAGATCAAGCTACTGTTGAAGAGAAGTTCCAGGTTGCGATCCACGCCAAAGGTCACAAAATGATCGTCATACGTTTTCGCTCTAAGGAACGCGCCAGGCACGCGCTGCGGGTATCCGGCGCTCCCGCCTTCTTTGTTTGAGTCATCTTTCTTTTTGACTTTCTCTCTCCTGGTCAGGTTGAGCAAGCCAACATTCTCACTGGCTGCCCAGCTTGTGGCCGAGCCAATCGTGACCAGCGTACCGCCACGGCGAATCCAGTCGCGCAGTCTGACCAGCGCGCTGTCATTGAAACCTCGTCCATAGGAACCCGCAGGCAAGACCACAACATTAAACCGCGAGAGATCCACCTGCGCGAGTTGTGAGACGCTCATCCGCGTTGTGGGGTATCGCCAGATCTGATCGAACAGGTACCAGGTGTGTCCCACGTCCGCGCCGATCGGCGAATCAATCGCCATGGCGATCCGCGGCGGCTCCAGCCAATGCACCTCCGGCCCGCCAAAGCTGACGCCACGGTCGACATATCCGCTATCGGCTTTGTGAACCTTGATCCCATGCTCTTCCACGGCCTGCTTAACGGCGGCGGCCAATTCATCGCCTTCGTTTTCCGCTGTCTTGAGAATCAACGTCCCCTTACCGTACTCGCGGCCGTTAACCACAAAGGGTTGATCCACAACGTGAATACGCAATCCAGCGCGGAGCCAGCCAGCAACGGCCGGCAACACGTTGTCATCATCGGCGGGGATCAAGTAAGCCACGTGCGGCTTTCCGCGCGGAAGGTCGCCCTTTGTTGTTGCTTCTGTAAGCGGCTCTGACAACGCCACGTCGCATTCGCTGGCCGCAACCGCCGGAACGTCATACGCCAACGGCAAGCTCCACGCGGTGACATCATAGATCTCGTTGCCCAGGTGTCGTTTCGCGCGGTCCAGTTGCCGCTCGACAAATTCCCTGTCCATCTGCACTTCGCGGTCCAGCAAGGATCGGACGAGACGACCGGCGGGCTGAGCGACCGGCACGTGATAACTGCCAGCGGGAATCGCGCGATCGTCAATCTCTTCTCCGTTGACGAAGCTACCGCGGACGTGGACCGTTTCGGTGACGGGATAGACTTCAATCCCGTTATTAATCAGCAACTGTGCCAATCGCGCTGTCCGTGCGGGGCGCGAACCGTTCAGCAGAAAGAAATCGCTGACATTGCTGGTCTTACCCAGCCGAATCGAATCACGGCGTGCCTCGTGGAAGTCGCGCAGCAACTCTTCATGATCTCTTGCCGCCGTTTCAATGGTGGCCAGCGCGCTGACGTAGTTGTGGCGCACTCCGTCAGCGTAATGCAGTTTGCGATCATCCGCGCGCTCAATGACCAGCCCGCGCGCACTAGCTTGTTCCCACAGCATGCCAATAGAGCCTTGCAGCGTGGGCCAGCTTTCGCCGTAGCCTGGGTAGAAAGAATCAAACATTTCCCGCGTGGTATAGCCGAAGCCGTAGCGATCAAACCAACCTGCCTGAAACTGGCCAAACCGTTCCAGCCAATCTCGTTGTCGTGGCAAGATGTACTTGTTGATGGGGTCGGTCGGCGGCGGAAAGTAGAACGTTGAATCAGCGCCCATCTCGTGATTATCGACAGTGACGTGCGGCTGCCAGTTGAGGTAGGCCGCAACTCGGTCGGCCGCTTCCCGTTGAGTTTGCAGGAACCAGTCGCGGTTCATGTCAAAGTAGTAATGGTTTGTCCGCCCGCCAGGCCAGGGCTCGTCATGCTCGAAGGAGAACCTTTCCGCGGAGGGAAATTCTCCCCGCGCCTTGCGATATCCGTTAACAAAGCGGTCACGGCCGTCCGCGTTTTGTACCGGGTCGATCACAACGATCACGTTGTCAAGCAGTTCTTTTGTCTGGCTGCGCTTGTCTGCCAGCAGATGATAGGCCGTCAGCAATGCCGCGTCGGAAGGTGAAATCTCGTTGCCGTGCACGGTCGCCTGCAGTAACACGATTGCCGGCGCTGTCTTGGCGATTTCAGCAGCCTGTTGTGACGTTGTCTGGCGAGGATCAGCCAGCAGCAAGTTTTGCTTTCGTAGTTCCTCTAGGCGCTCGATATTGTCCGCCGACGAGACGACCAGATGGTAGAGCTCTTTGCCTTCGTAGGACTCGCCGTATTGGTACAAGTGAGTTCTTTCCGGCGCTGCGGCAGCCAGCGCTTGCACGTATTGCAGCAGCTGCGCATGGCTGGAAACGTCGTCGCCCCAGTCATAGCCCAAAACGTCTTTCATCGTGGGGATCTGGGCGTCTGCATCCACTTCTGGCAGCGGCAGCAACCAGGGCGATTCTTTTTGGGCATCTTGGCCAAGTGTTTCCTGCGAAGTCGAGCTTCCCATCCCAATCAGCAAGAGAATGACGAGGAAAGACCGATATCCGATCCCAAGCTGCGTTCTCAGGGATGTCACCTGCTGTGTGTTGTGCTGCCGATTCACGGGGATGAGTCCTTGAAGTGCGAAAGTTGATGCGCGGATCTGGTGAACGGATTGCCTGCCGATATGAGAATTTAGACTGCCTGCAGGCGCGAAGCTATCACTGAATGCAAAATTGGCGCGAATTAAAACGGAAGCATCGAATGCGCAGCCTGGGGGTAATGGATCGGCTGAAATGATGCCTTAAATTTGAAAATCGTCAAAGTTTCACACGGAGAAGGCCCGATAACCGGGGACATCAGTCAGCCGCCCTCAAAGGATGGCAAGCTTGATTAAAAGCCAACACAAAGATCGCGCTCCAAGCCCATAGGCCAGCCATATGTCCACGGTTCAACTCCAGACGTTTGTTGACAACGCCCATCAAACCCCGTCTCGTCCGGAAATGATGGTCACGAGAACGCTGGCGGAGATTCTTCCGGCCCTGGCACAAGCTCACGAACAAGGCATGGCTTGGTTGCAAGACTTTGCCGATGAGCCGGTCCAGATCAGCACGGACTTGGACGAAGTGATCGCCAGCTTCCGTGATTTCTGCATGGCTTAGGGATTCATGGCTGAGAATTTCCACGCAGCCTCGCGCTCGCTGATGATCTCCTGATTTGCAAGCCGAGTTCTGGATGGCGTAGTCGCCGAGATGTCACGCAACTTCGGCGCGTCCGTCGTCACGCAGACATCATGCGGTGGCATGATCTTTCCGAGGGCACCGCTGCCAACGACTTGGATTTAGTCGATAGGCGAACGCAACGAATTCGTAGCGACAAACGTGGCCAAAGCGGTGTAGTACTCGCCGGGCTGAGGATCGTTGTGGTCGCCACCTCGGATCGTCACGAACTCCTTTTGCGCACTTGGCGCCAATTCAAACAGCCGCTGGCCTAACTTGTAGGGCACAACTCGATCGGCATCGCCGTGGCTCATCAGCAGCGGTCCGTCATAGCTGGCAATCTTGGCAGCGGAGTCCAGTCGTGTTCGCATCAGCCAACGCACCGGCAGCCAAGAATAGTGCTCGGCGGCCGTATCTGGCAAAGAAGTGAAAGCGCTCTCCAGGATCAGTCCGCGCGCTCCATCTCTTGCAGCCAAGTCGACCACAACTCCGCTGCCCAGCGACCGTCCCATCAGTGTGATTTCACTCTCCGGCACTCCCGCCCGTTCAGACAGCCAGGCTCGCGCGGCGCGCGCGTCAGCTAGGATGCCTGGTTCGTCCGGCTTGCCGTCGCTCTGACCGTATCCGCGGTAGTCAAAGATCAGCACGGATGCATCCGCCAAATGGCGGATCTTGTCCATGGTCCCTGCCCGTCCGATCAGGTTCCCGGCGTTCCCATGAGCAAACAGAATCACCGCCTGAGGATTCGGGTGGTCGAAATACCAGCCGTGAATCTTGACGCCGTCTGCGGCCGTAAACCACGCATCTTCAACATCCGCGTGAGTGGGCGTCCAGTTGCCTTTACGGCTGGGAAAAAAGATCAGCGACTTTTCCAAAAACGTCATCATGATCATGATCCCCAAATAGCAGCAGCCGATCGCCAGCAGCAGCTTCCGAATCTTCTTGATCCAACTGGTCATGGTCGACATTCGTACTCCGCTGAGACACGCCCTGATCTCAATCCAATACGCGGCAAATTACGGACAGCGTGGCGAGATGCCCAGCTTCTCCATGCTATCAAATCAGGCTGGATTCATCCCAATGTGAAAGCCAGCCGTGCCTGCCTGGCGATTGCAATGCGTTCGGATTCACGATCGGTCCGGGAGCGCCCAGCATTTCCCATTTTCGTATTTCCGGGGCAGCAACAACCGGAACGATAAGCTCAATGGGGGATTCGTTGCCGGTTTCTGATCACGATTTCTTGTCACGGTGGCGCGGCAGAATTAGGATTTGTCGAGTTGAAGCAAGATATCCTTGGAGCGTGCGACCATGAAGCTGATCATTGCGATCATTCAACCCAACCGATTGGAATCTGTGCGGCAAGAACTGACCGCCGTCGAAGTCTTTCGGTTAACAGTGATGGACGTGCAAGGCTTCGGGCGACAAAAAGGTCAAACGGACTCTTTTCGGGGACGCGAGATTTCAGTCAACCTGACCCGAAAGGTCGAGTTGCAAATCGCCGTGAATGAAGAATTTGTCGAGCCGACAATCTCCGCCATCATCAAAGGGGGACGTTCCGGCGAGCAAGGTCAGATCGGGGATGGCAAGATCTTTGTCCTCCCCTTGGAAGAGTGTATTCGTATCCGCACAGGCGAACGGGGCGGCGAAGCGATCTAGCGCGAGAATCCCTTAGATCGGGTTCCCAATCGTGCTGCGCTCAACCGTGAATTGTTGTGCCACGATGGGTGAGCCGTGCGAGGTTCCTTCGCACACGGATTTGAGTTGAGCACGTCACGGTGGCGTTAACGGTGGCGTTTTCAACGAACGGTGAGACTTCTCCAGAGCGAATTCCATGGCCGAAATCAACCTTGCCAACAGTGCCGGCAGAGACGCGGTTGTTGACGCGGAAAACGTCGTTGAACCGCGCCGTATCCGCTGGGTTGATTCCGCCGGGCGCCAGGTCCAGAGTGTGCGGATTCTCAAGTCCACCATTGGCCAGGACTTTGAGGCGCTAGCTGAAAAGTTTGGATCTAACGCCGAAGTCGCGCATGCCCTGATGGATGGCGATCCGGAGGTTGATCTCGAAGTCGTCGGCGCGCTGCTCAAGGAAACGTCTCGTGTGTTCATTGACGACAAGCGCAACATCGTTCACCGCATCAATCACTGGGAAGTGATCCGCGGTCCTGACGGCAAAGAGCGCGAGCGCCGGCCCCGCAACCTGTTGCCGCCCAACGTGACGGGCGATTCCTCGCTCCGCTGGTCAGGCGTCTTCATCGCCAAGGAGGAGGCCTACCGGCGATTTGTCTTCGTCAACAAGCTCCAGATTCAGCACATCAACGGTCTGACGTATGACTTCCTCTTTGCGATGGCGAAGGAGTTGCAGGAGCGGAACGCGCTGATGCTGTTGGGTGCGGGGCCCAAATCCAAACAACCGCTGATCCTGCGCCGCGGCGGCGTCCCCCACCGCGGGTTCTTGGAAGGTCGCGTGCAAGGTGACGCATATTGCCTGTTGTTGCATCTTTCCAACCTGGAGTTGAAATCCACGACGCCCGATGAGTAGTGCTGGACAACTTGACCGCGGACGGCTGGAGATTCGCCTGGGCAAGTACGCCACTGCGCCACCCACGGCGTTGACGGATCTCTCCTTGTTGCCACGAGTGCAGGATTATCGCCGGCACGTGGCCGGGCGAATGTATCCCATCGGCAAAGAAGATATTCGCCGCAAGATTCCGCCGGCAGCTTATCAAGTCAGTCGCAAGTTCGATGGCGAATTCACGGCACTTTCTTTCCAAGATGGTGAAGCCATCAGCGTCAATCCCGGGGGAACCGTCCGGGTCAACCTGCCTTGGCACCAAGCCGCCGCTGAACAACTCGCTGCCGCAGGCGTTCGCCAGGCGTTGATCATGGGTGAGCTCTATGTGGCTGCCGAAAGTGCGCGCCGCCCGCGCGTGCACGACGTGGTGAAGATCGCCCGGCATCCCAGTTCAGAAGACGAACTCGCCCGGCTCAAGTTCGCGGCCTTTGATCTGGTTCAGCTCAATGGAGAGGATCCGCCGGAAACCTTTGACGAGTGCTGGAGTTTGCTGGCGAAGTGGTTTGACGACGGAGAGCTGATTCATCCCGTCGAGACCAAACCGGCTCAGGATGCCGCGGGAATTGAGAAGATCTTTCACAACTGGGTGGAGAAGGAAGGGGCCGAAGGTGTTGTCGCCCGCAGCGACACCGCCGGGATGTACAAGATTAAACCCCGCCACAACCTGGACGCTGCCGTGATCGGCTTCACCGAAGCCAGCGACGACCGGCAAGGCTTGCTGCACGACATGCTGTTGGCCGTGGGCAGGTCAGATGAATCATTGCATGTGCTGACCCGCGTGGGGGGAGGGTTCTCCGATGATCAACGCCGCGAGCTGCTCTCCGACCTCAAGGACATGACGGTCGATAGCGAATACACCGAGGTCAATTCGGACCATGTTGCCTATCAGATGGTTCGGCC
Source organism: Pirellulales bacterium (assembly GCA_028066245.1). GTDB lineage: Bacteria > Planctomycetota > Planctomycetia > Pirellulales > S012-138 > CALJLD01. The sequence continues at coordinate 58,504 of JALCBR010000010.1, forward strand.
GGAATGGGTGGTGGAGATTAGCTACCTTGATCTCGTCTCACAAACAACGCGCGGAGCACCGGTCAACCGCATGGTGCTTTCTTATGATCAACAGGACCCCGGGTACCGGGTGGTGCGGCGATTGCCTTTGGCAAGCGTGATCTCACCGCAGTTCATTCGCCGGCGCGAGGACAAGCGCGTGACGCCATCTGACGTGCGGATCGCGCAGGTTTCGCAGATGGTCGACGTCCCATTGGCTGACCAGAACGCCGGGCAATTCACCACACCCAAAAGTCAGATGCTCAACCGTGAGGTCTACGTCAAAGAGCATCGCGGCAGTTTGATGGTCCGCAAGTTCCTGCTTTGGGAGACCAACAAGCCGCGCGATGGCAATGATGAGTTCCCCAAATTCGTGGCCTACTACACGGACTTCAGTTCAAACCGCAAGACGCCCTTGCAACGTGACATCCGCGTCTCCGATTCGCGCGAGCAGATCGAACGGCTCTGGAACGCCATGCGGGAGAAGAACATCAAGGCCGGCTGGAAACCGTACGAAGAAGACGCGGACGAGAAGCCCGACGACTCCGACAAGTGACGTTCGTCATCCTGCTCAATCTCAAGAGTGCTCAATCGGTTCTGTCACGACGAGAATTCACCCAGGCGTTATGCAAGAAGAACGCAATCCCGGTGGCAGGAATGAACAGATACACGGCGACAGCGGATGCGGTGACTTCGTCCAGCCATAGCTCTTTGTAGATTTCATCCCAATCGACAACATAGGGATTAAGCAGAATGGAAACGACGGACAAGTAAAGAGCAACTCCACTCCAGCCGATGACAAACCCTAACCCCGTCAGAAATCTTGATGAAATCTCGGTCTGGCGACGCGCGACAACCAGCGGCGCAAGGATGAACACGCCGGGCATCACCAAAGCAACGAAGATCGCCTCAGGCAAAGCTCCGCTTCTTGCCATGCCCAACCAGGCAGACAACAAGCCCATCACCGTCATCAGGCGGAAGAGTGCCCCCAGATCAAACTGCCTCGCCATCGGTGTTCCGTTCCCCGAGCCGCGTCTATTCGCCTTGCTCTCCAATCAGCCAGTGGTCAAACCAACTGCGCAGCCTTTCCAGCCGGTCAACCAGCAGCCAGGGTTCCCCGGTGCGGGAAAGTCCGTGGCTGGAGCGCGGGTAGCGGACAAACTCCACCGGGACGCGGCGCTTCTTGAGCGCAATATACCATTGCTCGGCATCCGTGATGGGCGTGCGATAGTCTTCTTCGCTATGGATGATGAGCGTGGGCGCGGTCACGTTTTCCACATAGCTCAACGGGGAAAGCCGGTTGTAGGTCTCGCGGGTTTCCCAGGGATAGCCGTGGAATTCGTATTCGGTCAGTCCCTGCGCATCTGAACTTCCGTACCAACTGTTCCAGTTGGAAATGGAGCGACTGGTCACCGCCGCGGCGAAGCGGTCGGTGGTGGCCGTCAGCCAGTTGGTCATAAACCCGCCATAGCTGCCGCCAGAGACGCCCAGGCGCTCGGGATCAATATCCGGGTATTTGGCCAAGGCGGTCTCGACACCGGTCAGGTAATCCTCGGAATCCATCTCGCCCCATTTGTCGCGGGTGGCGTACGTGAAATCATGACCGTAACCGGCGGAACCGCGCGGGTTGGTATACAGCACAAAGAAGCCGGAGTTGGACAAGATATGAAACGTGCGGAACCAATAGTTGCCATAGGCCGAGTGCGGACCGCCGTGAATCTTGAGAATCATGGGATAGGACTTGCCGGGCTCATAGCCAACGGGCTTTATCAACCATCCTTCCACACCAGTCCCATCGGCGACCGTCCACGTCAGGCGTTCCGCCGGCATCAACGTCACCTCAGAAAGCCAATCATCATTGAAGCTGGTGAGTCTGGTTTCTCCCGTTCCATCCGCTGAAGCCAGATAGAGTTCGGTTACGTGCGTTGGATCGTTGCTGGCATAAGCGATCAAATCCGCGTCACGGGCTTGCGTGAACGCGGTCAGCGTGCGATCGCCTGCGGTGACCTGGCGCAACCGGCCATCGCCCACGGTGACTTCAAACACGTGCGAGTTGCCGTGCATCTGCGCGGACATTCGCAGCGTATCGTCATTGATCCAACGGGGGCTGCCGGGCGAATATTCCCAATCTGCGGTCAAGTTGCGAGGCTCCCCGCGGAAACGGCCGTCCGCCAGTTCGACAAGGTACAGGTCCGTCTGAGCGCCGCGCTCGGGGGAAAACAAATAGGCCATCTGTTTGCCGTCAGGCGAGATGGCCAGCCCGCGCTCGGACCCCCGTTGATTGGTCACTTTGCGTACGTCGCCACCGGAGCGAGCCACGGTATAGACTTCACTGGTGTACTCGATGTTGTATTCGTCGTCCTGCTGTTCATTGCCGACAAAGTACAACGACTTGCTGTCAGCGGACCACACAACGTTGCCCACATCAAACGGCGTCTCTGTGATCTGCTTGGGTTTGCCACCCTTTGCGGAAACGATGAACACTTGCGATTTTTCGCGATCCGGACGATCCGGAATCAAGTTGGAAACGCCGTCTCGCTTGTAGCGCATTGACGTGATGACCCGTCCGTCAAACCGTTGTTTGGAGAGCGTCTTGCTGACGGAGTCAGGAGAGATCCAGCCTTCCCGTCCGCGTACATCTGGTTCTCCCTGGGACTGATCTTTGGCTTTGTCCTCTTTTCGCTTTTTCCGCTTGTTGCGTTTCTTGTTGTTCTCTGGCCCGGCGTCATCCTTGCGCTCGCCACGTTTGACCATGGCAATCCACTTCCCATCCGGTGACCAGATCGGCGTGGAGTCCACGCCATCGAGATGGAACGCTTCGCCGCCGGGCGCTGTGACACGCAAGAACCAGATGCTGTTGCGGTCGCCTCCGCGCCGCGAACGGAACATCAGCAACTTGCCATCGGGCGACCATGCGGGACCGCTGGATTCCACCGCTGGCGACGTGAACCGGTAGGGTTTGTCAACAGGCTTGCCGTCAGCCAGCCGTTGCATCCAGATCTCGCGGTGGCGAGTATTCTCCTCTTCCACAATCGTCATTACCGTGAACGCCAACAGGCTGCCATCCGGCGAAAGGGCCGAGCTTTCGATTGTGACCTCTTTGTAGAAATCCTGTGGCTGCAACCCGCGTTTGGTTTCCGCCCGATGTTTTGCATCCTGGGGGGAATCCTGGGCAAAGCCAGGACTGGTCGCCATCACGGCAACCACAAACAACAAAGCAATCAGGAGAAATGTCCAAGCAGACGTTGGCCGGTAGGTCATGGTGAATCTCGGCGTCTGGGTGTGGAATTGAGTCTCAGGGAATCTTCGCGTGATGGTGGCACTCATGAAAGTCAGTCGATACGAATTCGCGCGGCGGCGAGAACATGGCGAGGAATTGCCAGTCCACTATAGTCAGACCGGCGCGGCCGCGCAAGCAAGACGCGATTATTGTAGAGTGGATATCTCGCCTCGCGCTCGTCGACCGCCCTCAATCTCGCGGTTTGCGTGAACTGCGCCACAATCGACGATGAGCACCTAAGACCGACTCGATTTCCCATGGCTGCTGATACGCCCTCGGAGCCTGCGTTCACCGATGCGTCGTCCGGTTCCGCTGGTGAAGAACCGCTGAAGATTGTGCAGGATGCCACGTGCACGTTCTGCGGCTGCCTGTGCGATGACATCGATCTTTCCGTCAAGGGGAGCAAGATCACGCATGCTGAGCGGGCGTGCGAGCTGGGACAGTCCTGGTTTTTGAGCCACGGAATCGATGATCGTCCCTGTTGTTTGATTGAGGGCGAGCCAGCAGACATTGCCGACGGCATCGAACGGGCTGCGCGCATCTTGACGGACGCCAAGTATCCGATCATCGACGGACTTGCCGAGGCAACCTGCGCAGCCCAGCAGGCGGCTGTTGCCATTGGCGACTGGATTGGCGCCTGCGTCGATTCCGCCGCGAGCGTCGCCCATGGACCTGCGGAGATCGCCTTGCAGACAATCGGCAAAGTTACCTGCACGCTGGGCGAAGTGATGAACCGCGGCGACTTCATCATGTTTTGGGGCTCCAACCCGGCGGAAACCCATCCGCGGCATTTCACCAAGTACAGCTTGATGCCCCAGGGGATGTTCGTTCCTAACGGGCGGAAGGACCGCACTTGCGTGGTCGTTGATGTTCGCAAGACTCATAGCGCCCAAGAAGCTGATCTCTTTGTGCAGATCAAGCCGGGCAGAGATTGGGAAGCCTTGGGGGCACTCCGCGCGTTGTGCCAAGGGATTGACCTTGATCCGGAAGTTGTGGAAGAAAGCACCGGCGTTTCGTTGAGCGTTTGGCAAGACTTGATGGAACGCATGCAGGCGGCCAGGTTTGGCGTCATCTTCTTTGGCGCTGGTTTGGCGATGACCCGCGGCAAGCACGCCAACTGCCAGGCTCTACTGGCTCTCACTCGCGACATGAACCAGCACACAAGGTTCGCCTGTCTGTCCAATCATGGACGGGGCAATGTGGCCGGCGCGGAGAACGTCATCTCGTGGCAGACCGGGTATCCTTTCGGTGTGAACTTGGCACGAGGCTATCCCCGGTTCAACCCCGGCGAGTACACGACCGCGGAGACGCTCGGTCGCGAAGAAGCGGACGCGGCCATGATCGTCGCCGCTGACCCAATGGCCAACTTGCCACAAGCCGCGCAAGAACACTTGGCCAAGATCCCCTACATCGTGCTTGATCCCCAAGACACACGGACGATGCGCGGAGCGACCGTTGCTTTCACCACGGCAACCTACGGCATCAACACGCCTGGCACAGTCTACCGAATGGACGGTGTCCCGCTTCCGCTCCGCCCGGCGTTTGCTTCGCCGCACCCTAGCGCCGAAGAAATCTTAAAGGGGATTGAACGGCAGGTAAGAACGTTAATCCGCGAGCGATAGCCCGCCACTTCACGCTCCAGGCTTGGGCTGCCATTCGCGACTTCTCGCCGCCGGGCAACTGATGCTTGTCCAGCAGAACGCCGGACACTCCATCAGAATGACCGCACCGCACTGATGGTGTGGTCTTCCCTGGTGTCTATATTGACAATATACTGTCAATAAGACAATATCATGACGACCAACCCAAGGAGAACGAAGAAGGCATCAGAAGCGAGAACAAACATGAACGACCGAGTGCCCAACGCACTGCATCGATCCGTCGTCAAGATCCCTTCGGGCTCGATCTCTTATATCGACCAAGGGAGCGGACCGCCGGTCATTCTGCTCCATGGTGCGCCCATGACCTCAATCGGCTTTGTCCGAGTGATTCAGGGGCTGGAGGCAAAGTACCGGGTCATTGCGCCGGACATGCCGGGATTCGGAATGTCGGTCGGAGCCAATGGCTTCAGCTACTCACTTCAAGACTATTCGAGGTTCGTCGCAGAGTTCCTTGATGCGATCGATGTGCGTGACGCTATCTTGTTTGTGAATGACTCAAGTGGCTGCATCGGTCTTCACGCCACGCCTGCAATCGCTGCGAGACTTCGGGGCGTAGTCGTTTCAGACACGGTGTCGCTGCCAATTCGGGGCCTCGCCACACCGGTACGCTGGATTCTTAGCCGCGTCATGGGTTCGGCGATCATGAGGCAACTCAACCGTCGTACAAACCTGCTGGCCTGGATGGTCGCGACACTGGCGCCTATGTGGCGCCCATTCAACCGAGATCAGCGGCGGGCAATGACTTCTCAGTTTGACACTGGCGAGAAGCGTGATCGCATCTTGGACGTCTTCAAGCAGATGGGGCGTGACGCTGATTTTATGCAAGCCGCCGCTGAGCGAGCGGAACAGGCTTTGCGCGGCAAGCCAGCATTGATACTCTTCGGCCAATTCGATCCCATGCGGTTCGTGGGGTCGATCGGCCGGTTCAAGGAACTCTTCAAGCAAAACCAAGTCGCGATCATTCCGCTGGAGGAGCATTTCCCAATCCTTGGCTCAGGCGGAAGGATCGCCGCAGAGATCGACCGTTTCATCACAAGTCTTAGCAAAGAGTCATGAGTGATCCCGCATCGCCGGAAGAAGTGACCGAGCTTGTCCTGTTGATCTTGGACGTGTACGGAACACTCCACGACAATGGAGCACGGATCACTGCGCCGTTTGGCCAGACGCCGGCAAGATGGCAAGTCATGGGACAGCTTGCCCAGGAAGAGCTGACCGTGAGCCAAATCGCTCGACGCATTGGCAACACTCGTCAAGCTGTGCAGAGACTGGCGAATGAGATGGCGTCTGCCGGGATCGTTGAGTTTTTCGGCAACCCAGACCACAAGCGATCGGAAAAGCTCCGGTTAACCGACGAGGGCAGATCGATCTTTCGTCGCATCAATATCCGGCAAAAGCAATGGGCGACGAGTTTGGGAAGCCGCATCTCCAGCAGACGACTTCGACAGACCATTCGGGGGCTTGAGCAGCTCGCAAAGAGCCTCGAAGAAGAAAACCCAGACGCGTCATGAGTCATCGTAGTAGGCTGGGTTTAACGCAGCGTAACCCAGCAGACCATAGCTCACTCGTCTCCCGATTGACACGTATCGGATCCATTGCCTTTGGATTCAACGCGCCGCTGCTGTAGCCTTCTTCGGGCGTGACATCGCAGCGACTGAGAGTGCAATTGGTAATCGTTTTCCCGACAATTACCGTGACTTCGCCGGGTGCCACTGCTGGCTTGTCCAGCAGTGCTCTTCTTTGGGCGGTCGTCCG
>JALCBR010000010.1:65314-76196 GCA_028066245.1 Pirellulales bacterium
GAACGGATTTTGTCTCACCCCACCGTTGGCTGCCGGAATCTCTTTCGAGAAACACACTCGCCCATCACTCAGGCTTCTTCATCGCCCAGGTCCAGTGGCGGTCGCTGGTTGCTTGAACGGTTTCTGGCGGCGCCGGGTGCCACTGCTGGCTTGTCCAGCAGTGCTCTTCTTTGGGCGGTCGTCCGTTCGCGCGACCTCCCACGAATAGCTCGCCTCCTCATGGAAGCTCAGCAAGGTGAGTGACCGGCGGTTTGGAATAAGGTCAAACAACCCCCACGGAGAGCACTGCTGGACAAGCCAGCAGTGGCACCCGGCGAGTTCAACTCTGGAGATCGAGAGCATTAGCTTGAGGACTCAGTCCCTTCCCGATGGAGGAACGGATTTTGTCTCACCCCACCGTTGGCTGCCGGAATCTCTTTCGAGAAACACTCTCGCCCATCACTCAGGCTTCTGCATCGCCCAGGTCCAGTGGCGGTCGCTGGTTGCTTGAACGGTTTCTGGCGGCGCTGCGAATTCCGCGACCAACTCGCGCATCTCGTCGACTGTCAACGCGGCATGCAGTGAATCCGCGAACAGCTTCTGTTGATAGTCCGTTTCTTGGCCGGCGTAGGTTTCCACCAACTGGCGGCACGCTTCCGCGGACGATGGTCGCAGCAGATCGCGAATGAACATCAGCCCTCCCGGGGCCAGCACCCGCCAGGCTTCACGCAGGGCGTCAATCGGCTCCGGGATGTGGTGGACAATGCTGTTAGAAAAGACGTGGTCATGGGAGGCCGATTCAAACGGCAGATCTTTGGCGTCAACATTCGCCACGCGAATCCGCTCGTTAAGCCCAGCGACGGAGACGTTGTTGCGGGCCAGATCCAACATGTGCGTGGCCGCATCCACTGCCATCACGCGAGTGTTTTCGGCAAGCTGGCAAAACTGGATGGGGATCAAGGCTGTGCCGGTCCCCAGATCGAGGTAGTCGCCAGCCGGGCCAATGGCCAACTGCTGGCACGCTAGCAGCACATCCTGGGAAAATGCCAGATTGACGGCAGAATGGTCCATGGCGTCATAGGCCAAGGCTTCTTCAGCGGAGTCCATGACTTCCGCTTCCAGCACGCGTTCAAACATGATGATTGCTCTGGATTTACGGCGAACAAGCTTGCTCTATCCCGGCAACAAATCCCGTCTTTGAAGCGGAAAAGATTGGCGCGAAGCACAATTTCTGCGAGAATCAACGCTAGCAAATTCGACTCTTCTTATTCCCTTCATCGCGATTGTTCGATTTTGCCCCACCTTAGCCCATCTCACAACAGTTCCCGGGGAATCTTGCGCAGCGCCGGCGGGCTTATTTCGATAACCCTTTGCTCCATAGCAACTTAGATATCTCACTTGGTTGATCGTCCGGGCGTCCGGCAACGCACGACCCACGGTGAGAAAATGTCGATTTTCCCCGAGGTTTCCTTGGGCGGAAGCGCAGTCGTGTGCGTATACAGAAGGTGTGTGGATGTCTGGCATGCTGCAAGGCAAATCGGAGAATACACCGAAGGGTCCGAACTCCTTGCCAGCCACTGACGAAGAATTGTTGCTGCGATATCGGGAAGACCGTGATCAGGCTGCCAGTACGCTGCTTGTGAAACGTTATCACAGCGAGATTTACAGTTATCTTCGCCGGCGGCTGGGGAATGACGCCCTCGCCACAGACGCAGTTCAGACCACATTCATTCAGGTGTTTTCCAAAGTTCACCTGTTTGACGCGGAGAAGAAATTCAAACCTTGGCTATATGCCATTGCTTTGAATCAAGCGATTGACGCACAACGGAGAAGCAAGCGGCACCGGATGGTCAGTTTGGATCAGCCGGGCCGAAGGAAGGACGAAGGTGACTCAGCTTCATTAGCGGAGCTTTCACCAAGTGATGAGCGGGAGCCTTCCGATGTCATGGATATGTCCGAGCAACGGCGGCATGTTCGTCAGGCAGTCTCCCGTTTGCCCGAAGCACAAAGAAACGTCATTGAACTGATTTACTACCAGGGAATGAAATACCAGGAGACGGCGGAAATCCTGGACGTTCCCATCGGCACCGTCAAGAGTCGTTGCAACGCGGCGATAACAAAGCTGACTGAAGCGTTCGGCCGGATGGAGTTATTCCGAAAATGAGCGGGCAATTTGAACCACAACTGCTGGGCTACTTGCTCGAAGCGCTTTCGCAAGAAGAGCGTGCGGAAGTGGATCGCGCGATCAGTGAAAATCCCAACTTGCTGGAAGAGCTTGATCGCTTGCAGGGCATGCTTGCTCCGTTGGCCGTTGATGCTGAACCTTACGCTCCGCCGGCTGGGCTGGTGGAATCCACCTGCGCAATGATCGCGGCGCTGGATGACACGGAATCTTCCGTTGGTTCATCGCAGTCTTCCTTACAGGGCCAAATGGCCATCTTCGGAGAGGGCCCGTCCGAGGTCGACGAAGTTGTGCGTTCGGTTCCGGTGTCTCGCGTCTTGGCAGCCAGTTCTAACGGCAATGGAAACGGCCACAAGAACGGTCAGCCGGAGAAAAACAAGCCACGGTTTGGATTGTCGCCCGTCAAACCGCGTGAGGTCCTTTCCGGTGACTCTGGCAGTCGGCGCTTTCGCTTGCGAGAGTTCCTGACCGTCTTTGCCTTGGCTTCGGTTGCGTTTGCCATGTTGTTCCCGGCCATCAGTTACTCGCGATACAACGCTGAAGTTGCTGGCTGCCAGAACAATTTGCGCGAAGTGGGCTCGGCGATGACCATGTACAGTCGCTCGCACGCTGGCTACTTTCCCATCATTCCGACGAGCCAGGCAACGGCGGAAGATCGCAAGGCTGGTGTAGCCGGGATCTTTTCCACCAAGTTGGTCGAAGATGGTCTGCTGACAGATTTCCGCTTGTTGGCTTGCCCGGCTGTTCCGCATCATGGCGATGGCGTGATCATCCCGTCCATGAAAGAGCTGGCTTCGGCCAAGTCTTATCTCCGCACCTATCATGAGATGATGGGAGGGGATTACGGCTACAACCTGGGACATGTGGGCTCGGACGGTCAATACCTGCCGACGCGGAACCTGAATCGTGACCACTTTGCGATCATGGGCGATACGCCCAGCGCACGTTTGGATGGCGGTTCCAGCGATAACCACGGGATCTGGGGACAGAATCTCCTGTTTGAGTCCGGGCGGGTCGCGTTTGTTCGCAGTCCTGATGCTGGAAGCGGCGTTGATAACTCCTTCTTGAACAACGCAGGCAAAGTAGCAGCCGGACTTGATTGGCGTGACGCAGTGATCGCGCCCAGTTTTGCCCGACCGGGTGTCTACGCTCAAAAATAGCCGCACGCTGCGGTTGTTGAATGTCTTTCGTGCTCGAACTGCGCAGACCTGCTCAGTCCCAAGTAATCACGCCGCGCGCGGCGTCTCCGGCCAGCATCGCGGCAAAACCTTCATTGATCTCAGCGAGTTGATACCTCCGCGAGATCAGCCGGCCCAAGTCAAGCTGGCCTCGCTGGAAGAACTCCGCGTATTGAGGGAAATCGCGGGGCCCATGCGAGGAACCATAGTAAGAACCTTTGACGGTTTTCTCTTCCCGGGTGATGACGGCTCCTGGCAGGTTGGTTGTTGTGCCCATCGGGGAAAGCCCGGCCAGCACGATGGTCCCGCCTGGTCGGGCGGCTGCCAAACAGAGTTCCTGCACTGCGGAAAGTCCCACGGCTTCAATCGTGTAATCCGCGCCGCGGCCTGCTGTCAGCTGGCGAATTCCCTGCACGACCGGGCCTGCGGTCAACGCCTCGTATTCTCGTCCGCTGGCTTCCTTCGCTGTAACAAAGTCCGTCGCACCAAAAGCCAGGGCAGTTTCCCGTTTCGCCTCGTTGCGATCGATGGCGATGATGGGATGCGCACCGGCCAGCTTTGCTCCCATGATCGCGGACAGTCCCACGCCACCGGCCCCAAACACGGCCACGCTTGACCCTGGCGTCACGTTGGCCGTGTTGAGCACAGCGCCCACGCCTGTTGTCACAGCGCACCCAATCAGCGCCGCCACTTCAAAGGGCACTTCCTTCGGCAGTGCCACACAGCTGGTTTGATCAACAACCGTATGGTCCGCAAAGCAGGCTAAAGCGCAGTAGTGATAGACCGGCTCGTCACCGCGCCGCAAACGGGTTTCGCCATCTTGCAGCACACCACCCCAAACGGTCTCCACATACGTAGAGCAGAGGTAAGGTGTTTCGTTCAGGCAGTAGAAGCACTGCCCACATGATGGCGACCAGTTGAGCGCTACGTGATCTCCCGATGCAACGTGCGTGACGCCGGGCCCCGTCTCAACGACAACTCCAGCGCCCTCATGACCTGCCACCAGCGGCAACGGATGTTTCGTATCCCCGGTGGCCAGGTGCCAATCACTATGGCAAACGCCGGCGGCTTTGACGCGGACCAACACTTCGCCCGCACGGGGCGGGAGCAGCGTCAATTCCTCAAGCTGAAAGGGACTTCCCGGAGCTGGCAGAACGGCGGCTTGAACTTGCATGGACGATCGAGGGAATACAAAAGAAGCAAAGGATGATGGGAAATTCTCGCAGATTCAGGCGGCGAGGGAATCCGCCGGTGAGAAATCCCCCGCACCGGAGAGACCTCAGTGCCGGAATCTTCTCGATGATCAACACGAAAGTGCGGGTCCACAGATTCCGTGCATCCGTGACACGCATTAGGCCCCGATGCTCTTCAGCGACGTATATTTTTTAACGCGAAATTCATTTTCGCACACTCGGCGGGAAACGCCACGGTGCGTTTTCAAAAACGGGGCCGGCCGGCGGTCGCGGCTGTATCGGACAAGCATCGGAATACCCTTCAATGCGAGATCAAACTCCTAAAGGCCGACTGCACAGATTTCCCAAGTGGCTTTGCGATCCCGCGATCATCGGATTGTCGCTCCTGTTTAGCTTGGCCGTCATTGCTCTCATCTGGTATCAGTCACACCAACAATCACAACTCATCGAGTCATCGGCAATCCAGTCCGCGACGCAGTACATCAAGGCGATTGAAGAATTTCGCTCGTTGTACTCGTCCGAAGTCGTCTCCACGGCGAAGTCGCAAGGTTTGCAGATTTCTCATGACTATGCTGATCGGGAAGGCGCACTTCCTCTCCCGGCAACCCTCAGCATGCTCTTGGGCGAACGCCTGGCCCATGGTGAGGGCGAAACGAAACTCTACAGCCCTTATCCGTTTCCGCATCGGGCCGAGGCAGGTGGACTGCGTGACGAGTTTGCAGATGACGCGTGGCGCGAGATCAATCAATCTCCGGAACGGCCTTTCTATCGCTTTGAAGACATAAATGGCAGTGCCGTGTTGCGATTCGCGCGGGCCGATGTGATGCGTCCGAGCTGTATCGAATGTCACAACACGCACCCGGAATCGCCCAAGAACGATTGGCAAGTGGGAGATGTCCGCGGCATTCTTGAGGTCGTTGTCCCTTTGGAGTCTTCTCTCGCTCAGGCTCAGGCGGGCAGGCGGAATGCCGGGCTGTTGACCGTCGGGTTTCTTGCCGTCGCCATTGCAAGCATCGGGATTGTGGTGATGAGGTTTCGACGGAACGCGGCAGCGTTGGAAAAGCAGGTGTCGGAACGGACGGGCGACTTGACGGAGGTCCATCGAGAGTTGCGCAAGAACCAAAACTACATTGAGAACATACTGGGATCGATGATCAACAGCCTGATTGTTGTTGGGCCGGACGGGCGCATTGCGACCGTCAACAACGCAACATGCAAACTGCTCGGGTTTTCGCAGAAAGAGATCATTGGGTTGTCTGTCGACGAGATCATCGTCTTTGATCAGGAAGCTGCGCACGTTCCCAACAGTGACCAAGGCATTGTTGCCATGATGACCAAGAAGCGTGTGCTTCGAGACATTGAATGTCACTACAAGCCGAAAGCAGGGTCGGAGGTGTCGGTCAACTTTTCCGGCGCGGTGATGACAAACTCGGCAGGAGAACTGCAGGGCATTGTCTGCGTTGCTCAAGACAACTCGCAACAAAAGCGCCTGCAATTGGAGCTCGCACACGCTCATAAGCTGGAGTCCGTCGGGCAACTTGCGGCCGGGATCGCGCATGAGATCAACACGCCGATCCAGTACATCGGCGACAACCTGGTTTTCTTGAAGTCAGCGTTCAATGACGTGAACCAAACTTTCGAAACGCTCGATGAGTTGCTCGAAGCCGCAAAAGCGAGCCAAGTCACGCCAGAGCTCGTCGCCAACGTGGACCAAGCGCTGCAAGATATCGACATCAAGTATGTCCTCGATGAGATGCCCGTTGCGGCCGACCAATCACTTGACGGCGTTGAACGCGTGTCCAAGATTGTTCGGGCCATGAAAGAGTTCGCTCACCCTGGTGGGGATTCGCAAACGCTTGTTGACGTGGCGAAGATCATTGAAACGGCAATTACCGTCTCCAGTAACGAGTGGAAGCATGTGGCGGAAATCTCCCGAACCTACGATCCGGATGTGCCACAAATATCGGGCTACCCGGATGAATTGAGCCAGGTATTCCTGAACCTGATTGTGAACGCGGCGCATGCGATAGAAGACCAAACGTCGCAAAAGGGAACCATCACGGTCACAACACGCCAAGATGAGGAATGCGTGGAAATACAGATCGCCGATACGGGCAAAGGGATTCCGCCGGACGTTCAAGCGAAGATGTATGATCCGTTCTATACAACCAAGGAGGTCGGCAAGGGGACCGGGCAAGGGTTGGCAATCGCCAGGTCTGTCGTCGTCGACAAGCATGCGGGAACAATCACCTGCAAGTCTGATGTGGGCGTTGGAACGCGCTTCGTTATCCGATTGCCGATTGATGGCACACATGGGGACGGCGTCTCCTCAGAATCTCGTGTCTTGATGCATAGTGAGTAAAGTCCACTAGCACCGGGCGCCTGGGCGAAGGGCGAGAAACCCATCTCAACGTGCGCCATTGGGCCTCCTCATCCATTTCTCATCGCCATTTGTTCCGCGGTCATCGCACCGTTGCGGACGAGGATCGCATCGGCGCGGATCTCGTCCAGGCGATTGCGCGTGGTGACGCGGGGCGGTTCAATCTGAATCCGCACGTGTCGCAGAATGTCTTCGGGCAGGCGTCCGGCCGTGGCGGCGTTGCGCAGCACGCGTCGCATCACCGCGCGGTCATCGTCCATCATGTCATGCTGCAAGCGCTCAAACATCTTTACCGCCGGGCCTTCGGCCACCAGCGTGCTGGAGTAGTTTGCGTTTGAGGCATCGCTGGTGAGCATGAACTCCGGCATCACCAGCCGGCTGGCCACCGCGCGGAGGATCGCCTGCAACACCAGGACGTAGCGTGCCGCGTCCAGGCCTCGCGCGGGGAAGTCGTATTCGGTATCGGCATAGACATCCAGGATGGCCCCCGGCTTGTATTCCTGAAAGTACTCGCGTCCGACGGTCGGGCTTTCCGTCGTGAGCGTGGCGGCGCTGGACCGCAAGGCTTCCAAGGGGTTTCGGCCTGCGGCCTGATGTTTGCGAATCAAGGCGATCGCCGTTTGGATATCGCTCACGGCGGCCATGTTTCGCAACAAGTTGTCCGCCCAACGCAACGTCCGCAACACCGGATAGAACAGCGGCACGCCGCGGGGGATGTTGGCGTCCACGTTCGCCTTGCGATGTTGGATCTCCGCGGCGTCCACCTGCTCTCCGTCTACCCAATACGCCAGCACGGTCTCCACGTCCTGTCCATCCGTGACGACGCCAAATGACGTTGATTCTCCCTGGCCGTGGACACCGTTGAGTTGATCGCCAGCATTAGGAACACGAACGTGATCCGGCGTGGCCACCAGGTCCGGCTCAACAAATCGCACCCGCGTCACGCCAAGCTCGTCGACAAAGAACCACAGGAAGGCTTCCCCGTCCCGGTCTATGCGCCGCAAAGCTTCCGTCTGTCTCTTTCGCCAGGCGTTGAGTTCCAGGAATTCATCGATCACATCCTGAGCCGCTGTGATCAGGTGAGAGTCAGCGGCGGCGCGATGTGTATCCGATGTCTCGCCATCGCTCGTTGTTCCTCTGTCGTTTTCGTCCTGGCCTGGTTGGGGAAGCGACGATCGGGGAATGACGCGGTATTGGTGACCGTTGCCGATGACGTACGAGATACGGTTCTCATGACCATTGATGGCGAACTCATTGGTCATGGCCAGTTCTCGGCAGCGCGATCGGGCGTCGGCCAATTCTCGTAGATTGGCAAAGCCGGTACGGAGTGCCCGCGGGGCGGTCGCATCCAGCGGCTCCCACAACTCGCCGTCATGCTGATAGGCCTCTTGCGGGTCCACAAATCCTTGCAACACGGAGAACGATTCTCGCAAGATGCGGTTCTCCTCCTTCACCGCGGCGGCGAGCAGCCGCCCCCGTTCCGCCAAGGCTTCGTCGAGCGTTTCATCGACGCCTTGCTGCGCCGATGCGTGGGCATCGTTGTGTCTCTGTGATGGCATGGGTCTGTTCCTTGGTTGGCCTCGAAGTCAGCTTCTTCTCCTTGCTTTTCACCTCCAAATCTCGATCTCTCCCCGTCAGCCCACGCGCAGGTAGCCTCCCAGCCCATCGTTCCGCGGTGGTCGCAGGAGTTGTTCGGCGAGTTGGATGGCCATCTGCAGGGCGTCGGGTCCGTCATCATGCGCGGCGACGGGGAAATCGCGCAACTGCTGGACAAGCAGTTCCGCGCCGGGCGACCCGCGTTTGAAGCGGATTCCGCCGGCGGCCAGGTGTTTGCCCAACAAACGAATCCGCAGCAGCTTGGGCTGATGGTTATCGATCAATTCCGTCCGCGCGTGCGCCAGCCCCGCCGCGGCAAACGCCAGCGTGAACTGCTCGCCCAGCAGGTGTTGCCAGGCGTTGGCCTCACAGGCGAAACAATGCGGAACAAAACGGGAGTAATGCACCACGCCATCGGCAATCAACCGTTCGATCGTCCGCCGTTCCAAATCGGCATCCACATACAACGTGCCGCTCTTGTCCACCGCCAGCATCACATAGGCGGAATAATCGCCTGTGCGGGCGTCCGTTCCCTTGGAAGGATCAAGCGCGATGGTCTTTACCAACGGCGCAAGCGGCCAGTTGTCAAACCAGATGGTGTTGCTGAAGTAGTCCGGCGGCCATTCGCACAGCTCTGAACTGACCGGCTGACCTTGCTTCTCCGCTGCGAAAGCGGTCTCGCCCAGGTCAATCTTCATCCGCATCAGCGTGTACAGGCTTTCGCGTTCCGGCCAACAGACCACGGCGCCGGCGTCCATCGCCTGACGATTGCGCAGATAGTACGTCCGCGCGGTTTGCACACGATGTTCATCGGTCATGTTGGTATAGATGGCCTTCCAACGCCGCCAACGTTCTTCATCCGAGGGTGATTGGACGATGGCCGGAAAGGTGCGCGTCTCCCAACCGGGCTCGCGGGTGAGCCGATCGACGAGCGCTTCCCGGTGCAGGGCGGTGCCGGCGACGAGGATGTTGGTTTCATTTGTGCCGACATTCAGCAGGTCTTGAGTGAACCAGCTCCAATGCGTCTCCCTGGCTTGCGCGGAGGCGACATGCATGCGGTTTTGCGGGTCATCCACAATCACCAGCGTCGGTCGGGCGTCCAGGTTCTTGCGACCGCGAATGGCCGTGCCGGTGCCAACAGCTTCGATCTCGACACCGTTTCCCAGGATGATGCGTTCCGCGTTCCACTGCCCTCCACGGGTGGCCGCTTTTCCGTAGGTCAATTGCAGGAGTTCATTCGATTCCAGTTCAACGCGGAGTGCGCGGAGATAGCGCTGGGCTTGATCTTCCGTCTCGGCGACGAGCAGGATGTAGCGCTCTTGCCCGTTGAGCGCGCGATACAGCGGCAAAGCCAGCGACATCCACGTGCTTTTGGCCGAGTCTCGGGCGGCGATCACGGCCAGCCGTTCGCCGGTGTCGAGCGCTTCCAACCGCTCAGCGAGCCAGTGATGCATCTCGCTGGGCGGCAGAGAAAAGTGGTTGGGCAAAAAGCGAGGCGCCCATTCAGACAACGGCAAAGCGGCCAGTTTCTGTGCGACCATTTGTCTGAGTCGCATGAGCAGCTTCCGCTTCAGATGCGGCGGCCAGTTTCGCCAGTTCGGATTCAATCGCTGCGTCGAGTGCGCGTTCAAGGTCCTGCCCTCCCGTTACGTCCGCCCGGTGAGTTCTTTCCTGCGGATAGATGCCCAGTAGCTTGCAAATCTCTTTCTCGGCCTCCAGCGCGAGCTTGCGTTCTCCCTGGCCGATGGCGTCCCGCAACACGCGCGTGCGCCGCTTGAGCGAAAGCGCCAGCGAGACGTTTTCATCCGCGTGCAGGCGAATCCGCTCGCCAGCTTCCGCCAGCCGCCGGTACACCGTGTGCAAATCTCGCTTGGCCTGCGTGGTGGTCATGCCGAATTTTTGCGGCGCCGCGGTCACCAGGTCATCCGGCTCAACGCCATCAACGAGGGCCTTTTCCAGCAGCCGCAAATGGACTTCGCGCTCTTTTCGTGTGCGGGTTCGCATGGTCGGCTCGGCGTGAAGGGAAAGAGGTCAGGTGAATGGAGCAAGAGATGCGGGATGAAAGGCCGGAGGTCAGAGACAAAAGAAAGGAGGCAGCCAAACTTGCTCCTTCTTCCCTACGTTTCTCTTGTCTCTGACCGCTGACCTCTCATCACTCATCCACCCTACCGGCCGAATTGTCATTGCGCGCCGTGAGATTTGGGGCAACGGAGAAAGATGTCGCCAGGCGTTGCAACCAGCGTGGGCGGCCCCTGAGCGCACTCGGCAACGAGAGTATCTGTAGGGCGGGTTCACCCACCGTACGTCTGCTTGGCCGGCGCCGGGTGCCACTGCTGGCTTGTCCAGCAGTGCTCTCCGTGGGAGTTGTTTGACC
>JALCBR010000118.1 GCA_028066245.1 Pirellulales bacterium
TCTAAAGACGCGGTTTCTAAAGACGCGGTTTCTAAAGACGCGGTTTCTAAAGACTTTGCGCAGCGCTACCAAGAAAGCTTGAAGTTGCTCACGCGGTCAGCTCTCGGAGCATGTCTAGGAGCAACTCATTTTGCTCCGGCGTGCCGACAGAAACGCGTATGCCTTCAGGCCAGCGGTCATAGGCCATGTAGCGGACGAGAACGCCCTGCGATTTCAGAGCGTCGAAGAGATCCTTGGCTTTGGCCGTTGGATGGATCGCAAACACAAAGTTGGCGGAGCTCTTCGGAACGTTGAAGCCGAGTTCGCGGAGTCCGTTGGCGAGTTGGTCTCGCCCGGCGGTGATTTTGCGGCGGTTGTCTTGCAGCCAGGCTTGATCATGGATGGCCGCCGTGGCGGCGGCGATGGACAGCGCATCACAGTTGTATGAATCCTTGACCTTGTTGAGCTCCGCGATAACCTCCGGCTGCGCGACGAGGAAACCAAACCGCAGTCCCGCCAGCCCATACGACTTGGAAAGAGTACGGCACACCAAAACGTTGGGATGTTCGCGAACCAGGCTCAGGCAGTTGACCTCGGCGAAATCGGCATACGCTTCATCAACCAACAACGGACAATCCAACTGCCTTGCCAACTCTGCTATTCGCTCAGGCGAAAGCACGGTCCCTGAAGGGCTGTTGGGATTGGGAAGGAAGACCAGTTTCAGGCCTTCGCTTGGGGCGGCGAACTTGTCCGGCAGTGTCCAGTCCGTGTTGAAATCAACAGTTTCAACACACGCCCCCTGGATGTCAGCCAATATTTTGTAGAGCAAATAACTAGGATGCGGGAAGCGGATGGTTTCCCCGCTGCCTACAAATGCCCTGGTGCAGATGGTGAGAATGTCATCGCTTCCGTTGCCGCAGAGGATCCACTCCGGATCAAATCCCAACACGTCGCCCGCACACGCACGAAAAGCGGTCGCGTGTGGATCCGGATACTTCTGCAAGCCAGCTTGAACCGCTGTGGCGACCGCCGGCGCGATAGTTTGTGACGGCGGATACGGATTCTCATTGGTGTTCAGCTTGATGATCTTCCGCGCGCCCGGTTGTTCACCAGGCGTGTAGCCGGACATGCGGGCGATCTCTTGTCGGACGAACATGAGAAACTCTCGCCGGGATGCCCTTACCATTTCAAGCCGAATTGTGCTCCGCCGCGATCACCGGCTGTTCCGCCTTTGAGTGGTTTTTTCCGTTGCTTGCGCAGTTCTTCCACTTGCTGATTGTGGACGGTGTCCTCCACTTCGGGCACCTCATCCTTCTTTTGATCTTCCTTGTTTGGCGCGGCCGTCAAGGCTTTGAGCGAGAGCCCGATGCGGCGGGAATCAGGATCAACGGACAGCACTTGCACTTCCAGCTCCTGCCCATCGGTGACAATGTCTCGCACGCGGAATGTACGGCCATGCTGCAACTCGGAAATGTGGATCAGCCCTTCCACGCCCGGCTGCAACTCTACGAAAGCGCCAAACTCCATGATCTTTGTCACACGACCAGTGACCCGAGCGCCAACGTAGTATTCGCGCGAGGCGCTCAACCAGGGGTCGGCCGCCAGATCCTTCATGCTGAGACCAATCTTGCCAGACTCGGGATCGATCTTCTCAACACGCACTTTGACGTTGTCCCCTTCTTTCAGGACTTCGCTGGGATGATTGACGCGCCCCCAGCTCAGCTTGCTGATGTGTACCAATCCATCGACCCCTTCGCCCAATTCCACAAAGGCGCCAAAGTCCATGAGTTTACGGACGGTTCCATCGAAGGTTTTTCCGGGAGTGACTTCCTTCAAGAAGCGTTCTTTGGCGGCGGCCTTTTCGCGTTCCAGAACGGCCCGGCGGCTGAGGACGAGGTTCTTCTTTTCTGGCTTCGCTTCCGTGACGATGCAGGCCATCTTCTGGCCGACAAACTCGGCAAAGTCTTCCACGCGGTACAGCGAAATCTGACTGGCGGGAATGAAACCGCGGATGTTGTTAACCTTGCATTCCAGGCCACCCTTGTTGTGGCCGGTAATGCTGGCTTCCACTACACCACCTTCATGGATGTCGGACCAGTCAGCCACTTCCATGGCCGCGCCTGGCAATCCCAAGTGGTAAAGCTCGTCTTCTCGGTTGAAGCCGGTGACGACGAATTCAAACTCCGTGCCAACTTCCGGTGGCTCTTCAAACTGGCTCCGCGGCACAACTCCCTGTTGCCGCTGCCCCAGTTCCACAAAGATGTCTTCCGAACTCACGGAGAGTACTCGTCCCTTGTGGCGGGTCTCGCGTTCAAGGATGACTCCCGCGGCGGCCGTCGCCCCGGATTTTGTCTCCGCGTCAACGATTTCGTCCAGCGACATATCGCCGAGCGCCTGTTCCAGTTCACGCTCCAGGTCTTCCGGCAACGGAGCTCTGCGAGATGGTGCAGGAACCGGCTTGCCCGAGGGAGGCGGTGGTGGTGCCACCGCGCTCGATGGATCGAAATTGGAAATCGCAGCTTCGCTGGTTGGATCGACCGACTCCTCCGCCGCATTCTCAACGGGTGGCGATGTGGGGACTTGCTCGGTGGCTGGCGCCGCTGACTGAACCGCGGTTGACGCTTCCGGCGGCGGAGAGGAATCAGCGCTCTCCTCATCGCCAGCTCTAGGAACAGAGAGCGGGCGATGCTGCGGCTGAGCTCGGTATCCAGCGCTGGCGGGCCGCTCAGAACCGATCAGAATTCGCCGCTTGGGCTTCTCAGTGGACTCGACCGCTTGCTCTGCCTGACTCTGTTGAGGCTGACTTGGCTCATGGTCGGCCTGCGGAACCTGAGTTTGATCTACCTGTTCACCTTGCTCGGACGTCATTGATCAATCCAACGTGGTCTCAGTATTTAGGGCTCAAATGTAAGTATTTCTTGAAACGCCAGTTTAGCAGGCTCTGGCAGGGCATCCTAGCGGCGACAAGCCGCGTACGTACCCCTGCTGAGGGACTTCACATGGCGTAGACTGTCTCGGTTTCCGTTCCAACGGGTACTCCCCCCACGTTGTATTCTCGGATCCTCATTGGCGGCTTCCATGCTTGTGCGTTTGCCCATCACATATCACATGGGAATTATCACCCCGCAAGCGGTCGTTCTTTGCTGCGTTAGAGAGATGGCGGCGAGCCCGTCTGGCTAACGGGACACGAGATTCCCAAAGAGA
Organism: Pirellulales bacterium; assembly: GCA_028066245.1. GTDB lineage: Bacteria > Planctomycetota > Planctomycetia > Pirellulales > S012-138 > CALJLD01. The sequence continues at coordinate 3,184 of JALCBR010000118.1, forward strand.
GAATGGCAAAGAATCCACTGCATCGCCCAGGCATTGCCTGATTAGAATATGCGGGTTCAAGGAGGAAGAACCATGTCACGTCGTGCGTCTTTGTTGATTGTTGCCGGCACAGTTGTCGTCATCGGCATCCTGTTCTTCCGCGTGATCTGGCCCTTGATTGCGCCGCTGTTCTTTGCTGGGCTGCTGGCGATTCTCTTCTGGCCGGCCTATGAATGGGTCGTTCGGTTGTTTCGTGGACGCCGGCGCTGGGCCGCCATCGCCACGACCGCTGGTATCGTCTGCGTGATCGTGTTGCCAGCGGCAGGGTTGCTGACCGTCGCCGGAATGCAGTTATTCACCGCCGGCGAGCAAGCCATCAAAGCGATTCAAGAAAGTCAGAACGGACGCTCAACCGATGACATTGCGTTGCACCCGGCCATCGCTGAAGTCAACGATTTTCTCCGCGAGAACCTTGACGACAAGCAGTTTGAGCAGGCCCGAACAATCGCCGCAGAATCTCTGGCTAGCGCTACGAAGACTGTATATGAACGAACGGTCGACCTGGCAGGCGGGTTGCTGGCTTTTGCGATTGGTTTGGGCGTGATGCTGGTCGCGCTATATTATGCGTTCGCTGACGGGCACAAGTTGATGGAATCAGTCTGCGGGCTGTCTCCCTTGGATGACGTGGAAGAAAAAGAACTATTCAACCAGTTTGATCGGGTCTGTCGCGGTGTGGTGTTGGGGACGGTTGTTTCCGCCTTAGTGCAAGGGATTTTGGCCGGGATCGGGTTCGCCATCGTTGGCGTGGAGTGGGTTTGGCTGTTGATCGTGCTGACGATGTTTTTCGCCATGATTCCGTTCCTGGGCGCGGCTTCCGTTTGGATTACCGTCGCAGTATTTCTGGCCTTTGAAGAGAGTTGGTGGAGCGCGTTGTTTATCGTCGCCTACGGCGGTGGCATCATCTCACTTTCTGACAACGTGGTCCGCACGTACATCTTGCACAATAAGGCCAACATGCATCCGTTGATCGCTTTTGTGACGGTGATCGGCGCGTTACAGGTCATTGGGTTGTGGGGGATTTTCGTCGGTCCGCTCACGGCCGCATTCTTCTTTGCGCTGTTGAAGACTTTGCAGAACCGGCTCCTGCAACCAGAAGGGAAAATCGAGCACTCCACGGTTGGGGAGCCGGCACGCTGAAGGTTCAGCAGTGACTTGGCGAAGAGTGGTCCGCCAATTGATCATCGATCGGAAATTTTGAGTTATTTGCGAACCTCTGTGGCCAGTCCGACACTCTTTCCTCAAGCGATCATCCGTCACCTTCGCGTTATTTTGAGAACGCCGATGAACACTTCACATTCTCACTGGGTGAGCCAGTTCCGCTTGCAGAAAGGCGCACAGAATTCGTGCCGCAAAGGCGGAGCCCGACGAAATGTGAATCCGATTGTTCTCAAACGCAGTATTCCCTAGTGCTTGGAGGCAGCCTTGAGTCCGAAGGCTAACTTCGTTTCAGTGGAAAAAGCGGGCCAATCTCAGCCGAGATCATGCGAATATTCGGCTAGAAACACGTGTTTTTGCGGTGTACTGGGACATTTCACATAGTTCCGCCTCGGCCATCGCCTACAATTGTTCGATAGGCTGCTCCGCGCATTGCTCGCGCCGCCAGTCGGACGGCCCTGTTCTAACAACAAGACTCTCTGATGCGATTCCTCAACCATTTCGCGCCGCCGATTCTCATCCTGGCCTTTGGCGTGGGCGGGTTCTTTTTGCTGTCGTTTCTGAAGGCGGACGTCCCCACCAAACCACCGGGATCTAACATCCCCAAGGTGAACGTAGAACCAATCGACCACAACGTCGGCATGATCGACATCCAAGTCAATGGAACGGTTATGCCAAAACGAGAGATCCGGATAACGGCGGAAGTGGCCGGGCGGATCACTCAAAAGCTGGAGGGCATTCGCGCCGGACGGTTTATCGAGGCGAACACGGAACTCTGCCAGATTGATTCAGAGCCCTATGAGCTTGAGTTACAGCGACTAGCGAACGAGCTGGCTCAGGTTGACGTTGATCTGCGCCAGCTCGATTTGGAGGAGAAAAACACGGACGCGCTGATCGCCCTTGCCCAAGAGGATGTTGAACGCGCAGAACGAGAATTGGCCCGACAGGAAGAAGCTCGCCGCAAGTCGACGATTGCCAACGTCGTCACCGATGCTCAACTCGACGCGGCCCAAGGCGAGATTACGCGGACCAAAAACACGCTACAGACGCTGCAGAATACGAAGAACTTGATTCCCACACGCAGGGAAAGACTAGAAGCTCAAAAATCGCTGACAGAGACACGAAAGCAAATCGCTCAACTCGACAAAGACCGGACGATTGTCAGTGCGCCCATCTCCGGTGTGATCTCGTCAGAATCGATTGAGCAAGGAGACTTCACACAGCGGGGCACGGAGTTGCTGGTGCTGGAAGATGTTTCGCAAATGGAGGTCAGTTGTCGGCTGTTGACAGAGGATTTGTATTGGATTTGGGCCATGTCGCAAGACGCCGGTCAATCGGGGTCTCAAAACGGGGCGCAGATGTACTACGACGTCTCCAACATCGACGCTACGATCACGCTGGCTGTCGGCGAACAGAAATTTGAATGGGGAGGCAAGCTCTCCCGGCTGGAAGGGTCCGCGCTTCATGAGGGAACCCGAACCGTTCCCTGCCGCGTGACATGCGGGCAGCCGAAGTCGCGCAACGGCGGAGTTGCACCGCCGAGCCTGGCCAAGGGCATGTTTGTCTCCGTGACATTGCATGTTCCGCCCACCAGCACCATGGTCCGCATTCCGGAACAAGCATTGCGGATGAATGGGCGCATTTACACGACAACGGATTCGGCAAGTAGCATTCCGCAAGGTGTTTCCCTGAGCGAAGGGCAAGCCGTGCTCAACATTCACACAGTGACAATTGCCCGTTCTGTTCCTGGAGCCGTGATTGTTCAAATGGATTCCATCCAGCCACCGCTGCCACCAGGAGCAAGGCTGGTTACCTCCCCGATGCAATTTGCTACTCAAGATATGATCGTAGAGATCGAACCCCTGACAGCGGGCGAAGCACAAAATGACGGAGCGCCAGGCGACTAGCACCCCGTCAGTCAGCCACTTCTGCGGGCTCTCCCTCGCATCGTATCATCATAGGCCACACGCACTTGCCTCCACGAGACGCTACCGCCCAAGGCAAATTGAACACTTAGACATGCTTCGCAACGCTATCAAATGGGCCGTTAAGAACTCGCCCGCAGTCAACACGATCATGATTGCCGTGTTGGTTGTGGGGATCGGCTCGTTGGCGCTGTTGCGGAGAGAGACGTTTCCTCAGTTTCAGTTGGAGGTCGTGATCGCCACGGTCGCCTATCCCGGCGCCAGCCCAGAGGACATTGAGCAGAGCATCTGCCAGAAGATTGAGGAAGCTGTACGGTCCGTGGAAGGGATGAAGAAGGTCTCCTCCGTCGCGTCAGAGGGGAGTGGGTCAGTCATTTGCGAGCTGCTGGCCGATGCGGACGCTCAACGGGCTCTTAACGAAATACGCTCCGAGATTGACCACATTCCCAGTATGCCGCTGGACGCGGAAGACCCTGTCGTACGGCAAATCACAATGCGATCGCCCGCCCTTCGGGTCGCCGTGATCGGCGGTGAGCCCGAGAATGTGGCCGATGAGTGGCAACTCCGCGAACTGACTGAGCAGCTTCGCGATGAGATTTTGAATCTGCCGCATGTGAGCCAAGTGGTGTTGATGGGGGCGCGGCCCTATCAAATCGATATCGAGATCCCAGAAGACACACTGCGCAAGTACGACCTCACGTTGGCTGATGTGGCTGATGCCATTCGTCGTGAGAACGTGGAAACGCCTGCCGGCAGCATGAAGACTGCCGGCGGAGAATTCCTTGTGCGTGGCAACAACAAATACACGCGCGGCAGGGACATCGCCCGGTTGCCTGTCGTCACGGATCGTAGCGGCGTGGTTCTCAGCGCCGGTGACTTGGGTACGGTCCGTGACGGGTTTGAAGATTCCGCCATGTACAACCGTGTAGACGGCGAACAGGCACTATCCCTCGAGGTGCAAACCACGTCACAAGAAGACATCATCCAGGTTGTCGATGAGGTCAAGGAGTACGTCAAGACAAGGCAAGCGGAGTTGCCGCAAGGCTATCGTTTGCATGTCTGGAATGATGCCAGCGAGATTGTCCAAGATCGCCTGAGCATGCTCACCCGCAACGGTATCAGCGGGCTGATCCTGGTATTTATCGTATTGAGCCTGTTCCTCAACATCCGCCTGGCGTTTTGGGTGGCGTTAGGGATCCCCATTAGCATTTTTGGTGCGTGTGCCGTCATGCTCGCCAACGGCGACACACTGAACATGCTGACGATGTTTGCGTTTGTGATGGGGCTGGGAATCGTCGTCGATGACGCAATCGTGGTCGGCGAGAACATTTATTCGCACCGCCAGATGGGCAAGTCTGGCGTCAAAGCCGCAATTGACGGCACGCTTGAAGTCGCCCCGAGCGTGATTGCGTCCGTGATGACAACGGTGATTGCCTTTATGCCGTTGTTCTTTGTGACGGGCATGATGGGCAAGTTTATCTCAGTGATGCCGTTGGCGATCATCGCCATGCTGATTATCTCACTGTTTGAGAGCATGATCATTTTGCCGTGCCATCTGCGTCATCGCCCAGGTGAAGATGAAGGAGGCCCCAGGCGTTTATGGCAAAAGGTGGTGCACTGGTTTGTAGCTCCGTTTGGTGTTTTGCTGGTTTGGGCGGATGCACCCCGCCGTGTTGTGAACAGAGCGCTGGAGAAGGTCATTGGCAGCTACTACTTGCCGACCTTGCGCTGGTCCTTGAATCACTCTCTGATTGTCTACAGCTTGGCCGTTACGGCACTGCTGCTGCTGGGCGGGTTGTACAAGGGTGGCTTCATGCCTGTGCAGATTGCGCCGGAAATTGACGGTGACATGGTTTCTGTCCGGGTGCGATTCCCCGCCGGCACGCTCGGCCATGTCACGGACAAAGCCACCGCGGATTTGGAAAAATCACTGCGTGAGGCTTTGGCGGAAATCGAAGCCGAAGGTCGCGATGAAGGCGACAGTCCGTTGGCGTCGCTGATCTTCCGCAGTGTCGGCAGTTCCAGCAATCTGCAACCCGGTGGATTCCAGAACATGGCTGAGCACTTCGGTGAAGTTTGGGTGGAGTTGAAAAAGGTCGAGAACCGCGGTGATATCACGAGCGAGGAAATCATCAATCGCTGGCGGGAACGGCATAATCGCGTCCGTCCAACCGTTGGCGCGGAGTCCGTGACCTTCGTCAAGCCGGACATGATGCCCGCCAGCAACAATGTTGAATTCAAGGTTCAAGGCGGCGACATGCGGATGTTGCAGGCGGCCGTGGAAAGCACCAAGCAAAAGCTCGCCAGCTTTGACGGTGTCTACGATATCGAAGACAACGATGACCCCGGCAAAGGCGAGGTTCGCATTCGCGTCAAACCGGAAGCGAAAAGCCTTGGCATTCGTCAATCAGAACTAGGCCGAACCGTCCGTGCGGCCCTGTATGGTGAAGAGGTCATGCGACTGCAGCGCGGCCGTAACGAAGTCAAGCTGATGGTCCGCTATCCGCCCAACGAGCGCGTCGCGGCCTCGTTTGGTGAGATTCGCGTGCGCACGCCAGATGGGGAAGAGGTCAAGCTGACGTCCGTGGCCGAACGTGACGAAGCGCTGGGATACGCAGCTATCAATCGTGTCGATCAGCAGCGAGCGATCACAGTGACCGCTGATATTGACACCGATAAGACCAATGCGGAAGTCATCGCTGCGCAGATCAAAAAACATGTGGAAACACCCGAGTTCAAATCTGAGTTCCCTGGCGTGACCATGGCCTGGGGCGGCGCGCAAGAACAATTCCGCGAATCGATGGTCAGCCTGATGGGTGGCACCATCGTCTGCCTGTTCGCCATGTATCTCCTGCTAACGATCGAATTTCGCTCGTATGCACAGCCTGCCATTATCCTAGCAATCATTCCCTTCGGACTGATTGGAGCGGTGCTGGGGCATCTGCTGTTGGGGATGACACTGAGCTTGTTCAGCTTCTTTGGAATCGTCGCGCTCATGGGCGTGCTGGCGAACGACTCGATTGTGCTGATTGACTTCATCAATGCACGGCGACGACAAGGAATGAACTTGCGCGAAGCTTTGCTTTCGGCTGGGCAGCAGAGATTTCGCGCCGTTGTGCTGACGTCAATCACAACGGTTGCCGGGCTAATGCCCATTCTTTGGGAGACATCTTTGCAGGCCCAAGTGGTGCAACCCATGGCCGCGGCGCTAGCCTACGGCTTGATGATGGCCACCGTATGGGTCTTGCTTCTGGTTCCCGTAATGTACCAGTCGTACGCCCGACATTTTTCAGGCGCTTCGGAAGCCGTGGACTTCACCGTGCATGGCGAGACCGACCGCTACGAAGCGGACGAGAGAACGTTTACGTTTGGCCGTTCTCGCAAGGTCGATTTGGCCGAGGAGATTGCCCTCGCGAAAACACCGTCTGCGTCGGATGATGAAGTGACTGTGGTGGGCAGTCAGACTGACGACGACCAAACAGAGAACGACGAACTGGTCACGCATCCCGGCGAAACATCCGAGAGCGAACCCCGTGTGCCAGCGCAATTGGACGACGCTTACGCTCAGCTGAATGAAGAAGGTTCAACGCGCAGCAATGGTCGCAATGGCTCTAACCGTCCGTCGCAACACATCGATGCTTCTGACAATGGCGCCAACGGTGAGGAAACGCCTGGTGAACATCATCTTACTGAACGCAATGCCGCTGATCAGTTGGACACGGGCATTCGTCCGGAACGTGACTTGGACGTTCGGCCGGAAAGCTCAGAAAGCGTCGAGCCTGAGTAGGTGCATTGCCTGCTGAGATCGCCCGCAGAGAAGCCGATAGAGATTTGCGCCACCTGCAATCGACCTTTGCCGTGACGGCGTGCTTTGTGCGTTTATCCTGTTTCCGCAACTTCCACCAGCGTCCGCACTAGGCAGCCGCTGGCGCCGCCGTCCAACCACGGCTTGGGCTTATCCAGAAAGGCCGGTCCGGCGATGTCGATGTGCGTCCAGGTCTTTCCTTGCACAAACTCTTCCAAGAACTTGCCGGCGGTGATCGCTCCACCCCATCGCCCATCGCCGATGTTTTTGATATCCGCGATCTGGCTTTTGATCTGGTCGGCGAACTCCGGAAACATTGGCAACTGCCAGACTTGCTCGCCCGTTCGCGTCGCTGCCGCAGAGATGTCATCGCAAAACGATTGATCATTGGTCATTAAGCCGGCGACATCGTTCCCCAAGGCAACAACGCACGCGCCAGTCAATGTCGCCAGATCGATGATTCGATCCGCCCCCAGCTCCACGGCCACATCGAGCACATCCGCCAGCACCAGCCGGCCTTCAGCGTCAGTATTGAGTACTTCAATCGTCTTGCCGCTACGGGCGGTTAGCACGTCGCCCAACTTCATCGCTTTGGCGCCGGGCATGTTTTCCACCAAACCCATTAACCCAATCACGTTGACGGGAAGTTGCAGTCGCGAGATGGCCTGCATGGCGCCCAGCACCGTTCCCGCGCCGGCCATATCACACTTCATGGTTTTCATCGAATCGCTGGGTTTGAGCGACAGCCCCCCGGAGTCAAACGTCACTCCCTTGCCAACGAGGGCGAGAGTTGGAGCTTCTTTGCCTCCCCCGTTATGTCGCAAGATGACCAACTGCGGGTCACGGTCCGACCCCTTGGCAACGGCCAGCAGCGCGCCGGCTTTTTCCTGCTTGAGCCGCTTATCGTCCCAGACTTCGCATTCCAGCCCGCACTGGTTGGCCATTTCCGTGGCCACAACGGCAAAGCTCTCCGGGTACATGGCGTGCGGTGGCTCATTGACCACGCGCCGCGTGAGATTCATGGCATCACCCAGGATGGCGCCGCGATCGAGCGCCTGCTGGCTGGCTCCGGACCAGGCGATTTCATGAAAAGAGTGGATACTCTTGCTGGCACGGTACAAGTCCTGTCCCACGCAGCCGACGGTGGCGCCGCAAACTCCCGCGGCGACAAGCTCGTCACTCCAGCCATCTAACGCAATGGCGACCTTCTCCCTCTTTTTGCCGGCGATTGCCTTGGCTGCGGTCGCGGCAATGCTC
>JALCBR010000119.1 GCA_028066245.1 Pirellulales bacterium
GGGGTGCCAAGTTGGGAGAACGCCGCGAGTGTCTTCACTATTCACAACCTCGCGTTCCAGGGAATTTTCTGGCATTGGGACATGCTGTTGACGGGAATGGACTGGAAGTATTTCAACTGGCAGCAGATGGAGCACTTCGGCAACCTGAACCTCATGAAGACAGGTTTGACATTTGCCGATTGGATTACGACGGTCAGCCCACGCTACGCCGAAGAAATTCGAACGGCTGAAGCCGGCTGCGGCTTGGAATCTGTGCTTGAGTACCGGGCGAATCACCTTGTCGGTATTCTCAATGGTGTGAATTACGACGAATGGAACCCGGCAACAGATGAATACCTTCCGGCCAACTATTCGGCTGATGATCTTTCCGGCAAAGCAATCTGCAAAGCCGCGCTACAGCGAGAATTCAAGCTGCCCGAGCGCGCGGATGTGCCATTGATTGGACTGGTCGGCCGATTGAGCGAACAGAAGGGAATTGACCTGGCCGTCGCCACAGCTCGCCATTGGGCCACAGCGGACACCGCTCAGTTTGTCTTCCTGGGAACGGGTGATTCCAACTATCAAGAGGCATTGCTCGGCCTGGCTGCTAAGTTCCCGCACTTGGTTGGCGCGCGAATTGAATTTTCTAACAGTTTGGCACACTTGCTGGAAGCTGGCAGCGACATCTTCTTGATGCCCAGCCGCTATGAACCGTGCGGACTCAACCAACTCTACAGCTTGAGATACGGCACGCCGCCAATCGTGCATGCCACGGGCGGGCTGGCCAACACCGTGACGAATTTATCAGTCGAGTCCTCGAAGACGGAGACGGCGAACGGGTTTTCCTTCGCGCCGCTAAGCCAGCATGGCTGCAATGATGCCGTAGGGCGAGCGCTGAAGGCATTCGAACAACCCGAGGTCTGGCGGAAGTTGCAGACTCGCGGGATGCGGCAGGATTGGTCCTGGAAGAGGAGCGCGGAGGCCTATCACGCTTTGTATCGCCGCGCCATTGCCAGCGTGCGCGGGAACGTCGCCTCCTCAGCTTGATGCCCGGAAACCGCGGCTGCCAAATCTGTGGTTTCTCCGTAGAATTCAGCCGCCCCAGTTGGCATCGAAGTTCTCGCGACTTTGGGGCATTCACAAAGTTCATTCAGCAGCACAACATCGTCATGCCCAACCAGTTGCGACTCGTTCTTGCCCTGCACAACCACCAGCCTGTGGGCAATTTTGAATCGGTCTTCGAAGCTGCCTTCCAGGATAGCTATCGCCCGTTCCTGGACGTCTTTCGCCGCAAACCCGGGATGAAAATGTCGCTGCACACCAGCGGCTGCCTTTTCGACTGGTTGGAAACCGCTCACCCAGAATACCTGGATGAACTTTCCGAGCTTGTAAGTTCTGGACGGATCGAGATTCTCGGCGGCGCATACTACGAGGCCATCCTGCCGATGCTGTCGCCGCGGGATCGCCGGGACCAGATCTTGACCTACAGAAACAAGCTGGAGGAATACTTCAACACTTCGGTGCGCGGGATGTGGGTCGCAGAGCGTGTGTGGGAACAATCCTTGACCACCGATATCGCAAGTTCAGGCATCGAGTACACCGTGCTGGATGACTTCCATTTCAAGACCGCCGGGCTCTCTGAAGATGAATTGCACGAACACTACGTGACCGAGGATGCAGGCCAGTTGTTGTTCGTGTTTCCCGGCAATGAGCGCCTGCGATACATGATTCCCTTCGCCGATCCTCAAGAAACGATTAACTACCTGCGATCAATAGCGGAAGCCCACCCGCAGGCGGTTGTCGTGTTCGCGGATGATGGCGAGAAGTTTGGCACTTGGCCGGAAACACACAAGCACGTCTATCAAGAGAATTGGCTGGAGCGATTCTTTGCCGCGCTGGCAGAGAATTCCCAGTGGCTGCAAATCACGACGTTGGCCGAAGCCATCACCAATACCCCGCCCAGAGGAAAAATCTATCTGCCGGATTGCAGCTACCGCGAGATGACCGAATGGGCGTTGCCGGTCGAATCTCAACATCGGTTGGAGGATACGCGCGGCCAATTGGACGCCGCCTTGGCCGATGAATTGTCGCCATTCCTTCGCGGCGGGTTTTGGCGGAACTTCAAGGCCAAGTATCCCGAAGCGGACGAAATGTACGCCCGAATGTTGATGATCAGTACCGCCTTGCAGAAGCAGCGCCAGGCAGGCGTTGCCGAAACCGAGCACTTCCGACAAGCTCAGAGATCACTCCACATGGCGCAGTGCAACTGCGCATTTTGGCACGGGGCCTTTGGAGGCATCTATTTGCCGCACCTGCGCAACGCGGTGTACGGGAATATCATCGCCGCGGAAGCGGCCCTGCGAGAGCTCGCAGATCACCAAGATGAAGCTTGGGTGGACGCGACCATTGACGACTATAACTTGGACGCCCGGCGGGAAGTCCGACTGGAGAACGAGCGCTTGTCCGTCCTGGTTTCCCCGGCGCAAGGAGGATGGGTCTACGAGCTAGACGTGTTTTCCATTCGCCATAACTTGTTAGCAACACTCGCGCGACGGGAGGAAGCCTATCACCGCAAGATCCTGGAACACCAGCAAGCCGGCGATCAGGATGTTGCCAGCATTCATGATCGCGTGGTCTTCAAACAACCAGACTTGCATCAGCACCTGCATTACGATTCCCGCCCGCGGAAATCGCTGATCGATCACTTCTATTCGCCTGACGCAACCTTGCAACAGGTCAGGCACAATCACGCTCAAGAGATTGGCGACTTTGCTGATGGAGTCTATGAAGCGCGGCTGCGACGAGGGCAATCACGTGTGCAAGTCGAACTCGCACGACGCGGATACGTTGGCCCGCATTCGCTACGGTTGATCAAACGCATCACACTCAAGACAGGCCAGTCGATCATTCAAATTGCGTATCGACTGGAAGAGCTCCCCAACGAGCCTTTGCTGTTTGCGCCGGAGTTTAATTTCGCCGGTTTGCCAGCGGGCGCGGAAGATCGATTCTTCCATCAGGGCGACCAACGGCTCGGACAATTGGGGCACCAGCTAGATCTCCCGGCTGCTGAAGAAATTGCCCTGTGCGACCAATGGCTGGGAATCGATGCGCAGCTCGACTTCTCGCGAGCTGCCGGACTGTGGGCGTTTCCCATCCAGACCGTCAGTCAATCTGAAGGGGGATTTGAACTCGTGCACCAATCCGTGGTCGTTCAACCTCACTGGACGGTGTTGGCTGAGGGCGACGGGGCCTGGGAAGTCGAGATTACGCTGGCTGCGGATACCTCTGCTGCGGAAGACCGTCAAGAGTCGCAGGAAATGGCGGCAGTGACTTGAGTTACACGTTCCGCCATTGCAAGCCGGGCTGCATAGTCTCTTGATGCGCGGGAATCCCTACTCGCAGGATAATTTTGCCACGCTTGGGCATGGCGTCGGTAATGCTCGCGACTTAGTCTTGGGTAGGTGAGCGCGCCTTCGATCAGCGACCGCGAACAGGTGGTCGGCGGTCGCACGAAGCCCGCTCTCGGCATCGATCCCTCCAATATGCGATGAAATGCTTAACACACTATTAGCCGCATTGCTCCTTGTCATCCCTGCTGATTCCTCGGTTGAGCAAGAAAGCCAGGATGCCAACGTGCCGCGAATCTTATCTCCACGAGCGGACGAATTTGTTTCGATCAGGGATGCGGCCGAGGAGCTTGCCCGCCGGGACGTCGTCTTCTTGGGAGAAGAACACGATAGCACCCCAGGACATGAGATGCAGCTTGCGCTCATTCGCGATATGCATAAGGAACGTGCCGACCTAGTTATATCAATGGAGATGTTCGAGCGCGATGTGCAAGGAGTGGTTGATGATTACCTGGGGGACCGCATTGATGAAGAGGAATTTCTCAAACATGCGCGGCCTTGGCCAAGTTATGCAGATCACTACCGACCAATCATTGAGTACGCCAAAGAGCACGGCGTGGACGTCATCGCCGGAAACGTGCCGCGCCGGATTGCCAGTGAAGTTGCCAAAGGCAATGCGCCCGCCACGGCAGACGCCGTCTATATCGCCCGCCAGACATCCGCCCCTGAGGACGGCTATTGGGAGAACTTTCAAGGAGCAATGAGCGGGCACGGCGGCACTGACAACGGCGATGCAGTGCGGCTTTTCTATCAGGCTCAGTGTCTCAAGGATGACGCTATGGCCGAGGCCATTGTTGACTACCTGGCTGTGCACCCTCACCGTCAACCATTGGTAATTCACCTGTGTGGTAAATTTCATAGCGACGGAGGGTTGGGCACCGTCTCTCGATTGGTGGACCGGAGCCCCCTCCTGCAGGTTGGTGTTGTGTCGATGGAGACCATCGAAGCAGGTGCAAAGCCGACCGCAGCCAGTTACGTCGACCAAGCGCACTTTGTCGTGATCATTAACGAGCCAGCGGAAGGGGACTCAGCCGAGGCTGCGAAATCGACATCCCGAGATGATGGTTGATCGCAAGAGTTAATCGACAGCAACGCGATCGCAGGTTCCATTCAATTGAAGGATTGTGTCGCTACTGTTTCTCGTGCAATTTCCTGGCCAGACTGCGACGCCAAACACGCCCATCCGCGTCACCTACAATGACCGTGTTAGCGGAATCATCACTTTCAATGATGACCAGACACTCCAATCTCGCCTTGGAGATCTGCCCAATCGCTTCGGCATCTGCTGTCTCTGGGGCGATGTGGTACAGTTGTCCGTTCTCACAAGCTGCGATCACCTGCTCACCCGTAGGCGTCCATGCAATCGCAAGGGGAACTGACGGCAATCGAGCGAAACGCACGAGGCGACCAATCGTTGGCTGCCAGAAGCGAACCGTCTTATCCGCACCGGCGGAGATGATCATCGGTCGCACGTTGTCATCTGTTTGCGGCCGTGCAGCCAAAGCATGAATGGTCTGTGTGTGATTCTCGGAAGACCGAATCAGATCACCGCTGACCGCGTTCCACACCCGCAAGCTGCGGTCAACTCCCCCCGTCACCAACGTCGCTCCGTCAGCCAGCCATTGGACAGCCAGCACCGGGCGGGAATGCGCCGAAAGTTTACGTATGGTGCTGCCATCATCGGCGTCAATCAGTATGACTTCTCGGTCATAGCTGACGGTCGCAAGTTGCTTGCCATTAGGTTTCCACGCGACGTCATAAATCACATCCGTGTGAGGTTCAACGTGATTAAGCTTCTCCAACGATGGCCACGCGATGAGTTCCAACACCCCGCCGTCAGCGGGCGTTCCGCCGGCGATGGCAACACGTTGCCCATCTGGCGAAAACGCAATGGCGTGAACATTGACGATATCGACATCAATTGCACCAACAAGCTTGCGCAGTTCGGACGCTGGTTGGATCGTCGCGCTGTGTTCTTCAGCCGGGACGTTGAAGATTTCAACGCCAAATTGCCCGCCTACAAGCACCTGCCGACCGTCCGGTGAGAGCGCGAGTGCAGAGACAGGTGACCGGCGAATTGTGCGATTTGTCTCCTGATTGATCTGCTCATCGGAGAGTGCCGCCGATGTAAACGCACAATGAAGCGCCACCACCGTACAAAAGATGCCAAACCCAAACTTGATTGACCAGGCGAGTCGTCTCACCCAGACTGCGCGGCCGGTGGGAAATGCTGGCGGATGAGCGATCGATTTTGTCACTGCGGCTGGCTTTTGCTGGATGGTTCCGCTAGCCGTCCAGTCGAGGATCGGCGCGGCGCAAGTTGGCTCTCAGCGTTTGGACTTCACCTTTGAGACTGGCGTCCGTTGCGGCGGCGAGTTCCAGATACTTGTCGGCCTGCTGTGAGAGCTCGATCGGAATCTCTTGGCCTTTACTGCGTGTCACGGCCGTTTTGATGTAGAGGATACTGCCAGCGGTGAGATACCAGCGCCCCGCGCTTTGATGTTTGGGGGCGAGTTGAATTGCCTCTTCCAGGTCACTGATTGCTTTGGAGTAGATCGGGTTGCTGTCTAAGTCATTAGGACTAACGCGGCGAGCGAAGCAGTTTTCATAGAGGATATAGCCTGCCCAACCTTTGGCGGCAGCAAAGTGTACCTCTGTACTTGCCAGTTCGGCGGCTTCGTTGGCATCCGCCAGAGCTTGCGGAGTCGCTTTGGAGACATCTTCCTCCCGGAGGCTTGTCCCCATAATCAAGCTGCATCGGCCAAGGAGAATCTCACAGCGCTCGCGATCGGTGAGCTCTGCGGCATTCAAGTGCTCGGCGAACTTCGCCATTGCTTCATTCAGCTTCGTCCGTGCCTGTGCTGATTGCCCTTGGTTTTCCAAGATCTGCGATTCTTTAATGACGACATCTGCTTCAAGTCCGGCCGCTTTGGGGCGGCTGAATTTGGCCAGTTCTCCTGCGCTAAAGTCAGCAAATCCGAGATACAATCTCGCTTCCTGAATATCCTTTGCAGAAAGTGTTCCCGGCTTGGCGATCAGTTTGGCGGCTCGCTGGAGATTGAGCTTGGCCCTGTTTTCCACGCAGATTCCCAGGTTGTACTCGTTGACGTCGGGATCGTTCTTCATGCCTTCCCAGGCTTCCCGCAGCGCTTCATCGGCAGCGGCCAGATCTTGGCCTAGATGCATGTGAATCTTGGCTAGCCAAAACTTCGCGTGGGCACGCGGCAACGATTCATAAAGGTCATTGATCACGTATTCCAATTCAGCCTTGGCTTCTGACAGGTGTCCACGTTCACCGCCCTCGGTTTCCCACTTGATCAAACACCGCGCGAGATCAACATGGGCCTGAGCGCTCAACTGGTTCTTTTTCGCGGCCGTCCGGAAAGCCTCCGCCGCCTCTGCATAGTTTTCGGTTCGCCCAGCCAACCAGGCGCTATCTTCCAAAGCGTTCCCGAGCGCCTTCCAGGCACGGTGCTGCAATCGTTCATTGTCAATCTCCGTGGCCTTGCGCGCATCTGCGATCGCCTTGTCCAAGGCTTCGCCGCGTCCGTTACCACGGAAGTCGAGCAGGAAGTTGGCTTGATCTTTGAAGGCATCAGCACGTTGAACGAGGGAATCAACATAGTGCTTAGCCGCGAGCTTGGACACATTCTCTTTGTTGGCAAAATCGCGCTGGTACGCATCGACCGCACTACTGAACGCGTTGATGGCCTGGTCGACGTCTGACTTGCGTTTGCTCACGTCCGTCAGTCTGCGCGAGCCATCAAGCCACGCCTGGCCGACAAGTCGATGAGCGATCAACGTGTCCAGGCTACCGCGTGATTTGGCCAGTGTTGTTTCCGCTAGGTCGCGCACTCGGGCGTAGTCAGGTTTGGGCATCTGCAAAAGAATACTTGCCAGGCTACGTGGATACTCGGGTGCGTCGGAATCGAGAGAAATCGCTTTCTCCAGATTGCTCTTGGCTATCGCTTTATCACGAGGAAACAACAGCGGGTTACGATCGACCAGTTCTCCGAACGCTCCGTGCATGGCGGCCAGTTGGGCACGAACTTTCGCGTCGGCAGGTTGTCCCAAGTCCGTGGTCACAGCCAAAGCTTGATTAACGACATCTTGCCGCAACTCGACGGGAGACATCTCTTCCCCTGCTGCCAACTCGTGCTCTCTGGCCAGCGTGAGGATCCGTGAGTAGCTGTCCAAAGCGGCGATTTGACCAGCACGCGAGGAATCGCGAGTTTCAGCGTGCAGCAAAAACAACTGTGCCCGCACGTCGCGCATGTCGGAGGATTGATCGAACGGGTAGAGTTCATCCACCAGTTTGCGGGCGAGCGCCGTATCTCGCGCCGGCTTGTACCAGGCTGCCAACGCCTGAGATGTCTTCAAAGACAACTCCAGATTTCGTTCGAGTCGCGAGCCGGATTGTTGGCTGGCGTTGCTGGCTGTGGAAAGCCACTCAAAGACCGTATTCGTGCGATCATCGTTGTAGAACGGATTGCGTGTTGTCGGCGTGGGGGTTGCCGATTTTATGATGGGTTGCCGGAGTTTGATGGCCTCGGCGACAAGGATCTTCACTTCTTCCACTGGATCATTCGTTCGCTGATTCTGTAAGCGAACAAAAGCTTCCTCAGCGGCCTGACCTGGTTTTGGCGGCGCAGCATTGTTGAGATTGTTGCCGATGAATTCACGGTCTGTTGTTGGCGCGGTCCGTTTGACGCGTGCCAGCGCGAAGAGCCCTTTGGAATCTTCATCGAAGAGTTTGGGGGTTTGCTCAACGTTGGAGTAAACCTGGGCCATCGTTTTCTGCACTTGATAGCTGACGTAGCTGTGCAGTTCGACGTGGTCAACGACCCCAAAGCCTGGCTCCCCAGAATTGTTGACATCCGCCTCGCCCTTGAGGCCCAACGTGAGGAAGTATGTGAATAGGCTCAAGCCCTTCTTAGGGTCTTGTTGGGATTTCTCGTTCTGTCCACAACTGGCCAGCGTGACGAGCCCTTTGGCTCGCTGGAAGATTGTCGCCAACTCTTCTGAAGATGTGTTTTGGCCGCCGCTTTTATCCGCCGCAGCTCCGGCATGGCAGCAGTCAAGCACGAGGACTTTGCGCTCCGCAGCGCAGACTTGCAGCATTTCTTGGAGTTCAGCTGTGGGAAGCCCTGAGCGATCCGCGTCTGCCAGCCGGCAATCGGATGTGGCCAGTACACCATCACCTTCAAACAGGATTCCATGGCCGGAAAAAAAGACCATCACGGTATCTTCCGGTTTGGCAAGCGCGAGCCACCGCGGAATACGCTGACGAAGATTCGTGCTGGTTGGAAGCCGCTGTTGGAGTTTACGGAAGTCTTCCAGGCTAAGGTTTTCTGGTTTTTCAGTACCACCCCAGTCATTGATCAGCAGGACATTGTCAGCGTCGTAGCCGCAGTTCTTAGTCAACGTGTCATACATGGCGATGGAATCTGCCACGCACGTCTCAAGATTGCCAAAGCTGGACGGATCTTCGTATTCGTTAATCCCAACAATCACGGCGTATCGCCGCTGCGCAGTTGCGTCTTCCGCCGAAGACACAACCAGAATCATCGACGCAAGAAGCACCAGCCAGACAGTGCGGATGGGCATGTTCATCGGAATCCCGTCTCTTTTGCGATTGCTACGAGGCCACCACAACGCAAACTCAATTCTACCAAGAATTTCCGTCGCTAGGCCACCTATAAGGGCCGTGCCTTCCTCAGATGGGACCGCGAGCTCCTCTTGTGGCATATATCTGCTTTTGCGAGTCCCAGCGGACATCCGCGATCGCCCTTTTTGGATTATGCGTCTGCGAAGCGGCCATTGAGCACCGTCCATGACGGCTGCAGCCAATCTCCGCGTTGATCAGCAGCGGACAAATGCCCACTCTGTAGGTGGCATTCTGACCTGAAATTCACTCCTTGTGCGTGAAAATCGTCACAATCCGGTGGAACCAACTCCTATCTCCTAACTCAATTACCATCATCGGCCATCGCGAAAGAGCAAGTCTGACGATGATGCTTACGAGCGCATAGCGAGGCAGCTAGACTTCGGCCAGAAATGTGCTAATTCTCTCCGAACAAGTGAACAAGGGGTAGACAGAACGGACATGCCCGACGCGATACGAGCCGCAGGTGCCGCGCTTCGCGAGCTGCAGTCAATTCTGAAGCGGGAAGACCCTGGGTTCGGCGGACTGGTCCGCGTGCAGAACAAACGTCGTGAGTTCCATTGGGTTCATCCACGGTTTGTTGACGAGTATTGAGCGAGCAATCGCGGTCCGCCGTTAGCAGGTCTGTCGGTAAGTGGGGGTACAAAAACGTAGAATGCTTCGCGGTTGGGTCTGTTCCCGCTAGCGATAGCGGAGGGAGTTCGTCGGCTTGGCGAGCGTCATCTGGGAGGTATGCGGCACCACGCGAGCGGATGGACGGGAGTGGGGTTGCGAGAGCCTCTAGCTCGGAAACGAATCCCAAGCCACCTCCAGCTACGACAGGCAAAGCGGTTGCCTCTGGACTGTCAGCCAACCAAGACTGCTCAATATGGGCGGAGTGGTTACACTCGCAGGATCGGTACTCCTGTCCGCGAAACCCACGTCGGTCGCCCTCCCCGAAGCATAGCGACTCGCAGCCCGGGGCAATCAGCGCGCGATCTTTTCTTTCGTAAGATCGGCGACCACCGTACCTAGATGCCAGTGCAGTTGCGCGCATCGGTGTGCCGTGATCTTCTCTAGCTAACCAGAACTGTAACGACCTCGGTCGAAAAGACCGACGCGAGTTGTCTCATCTTCACACTGACCGAGGTTGGACAATCTCGTGCGTCTTCGTGTTCAGACGTAACTTCAGCGGTGTGCCGTCAGCGTGGACACCGCTTGCAGATGGCAGGAATCCCTAGCCGCGTCGACCGATGCATCCGCCGAGCGCTTCAGCGGCTCGAAACTGAACGGGGGATCGCCTGGGTGCGACACCCCTGCGTTTCGCAGAGTATTCTTCGGCCATCGAGCGTGAGTGACACAGGACGGTTCGTCCTGTGCCTGCACGTTGTCTGAGGCTCGGTGCGCCAGACCACCTGACCTTGATTGATGCTTGACGATGCATCGAAGTCGTGAAAACATCACGAAACCGCGTAAACTGGGACATCACACACGTTAAGCAGGGCCATCCAATGTATGTCTCTAACATCCACATCAAGAACTACCGCTGCTTTCAAGACACCGCCGTCGAGTTTCGGCCTAGCCTCAATGTCATCATCGGAGAAAATAACTCTGGAAAGACGACGCTCTTAAAGACCCTCTCGCTCGTCTTTGACCGCCGCCGAAGCGGTAAACCGACCGCACATGATTTCCACCGGCTCCTTACCCCAATCAACGAGCCTCCCACCATCTCCGTGGCGGTCACGATTCGGTCGTCACCGCATGATACTGAAGCCGATAGAGCTCTGGTTGCATCCTGGCTGACCAAGCTCGATGTCCAGTGGGAGGCACAACTGACGTATTCGTTTTTTCTGCCTGAGCAGCACCTGAATGAGTTCACATCTGCCCTGGACGGTTCGAATGATCGCGACCAGTTCTTCGAAGTCGTCGAAGAGTTCCTCCCGAAGTTCGTTTCTCGGTTATACGCTGGCAACGCTGAAACGCAGGTTACTGCAGACAGCGAATCGCTCGCAAAATTCGACTGTCAATTCCTGGACGCACTTCGTGACGTCGAAAGCGAGATGTTTGCAGGAAGTACTCCACTTTTTCGAGCAATGCTCGAAGAGGTGCTCGACCTCGGGAAGGAAGCTGTAGAGAAACGCACTCTCCGAGGTGCATTTCGCGAGAAGTCGAACACACTTCGTGATTACGTCGTAAGTCGTTTGGACTCAAACCGCCTGTTGGACCTGGTGATAGCCACCGGCGCGGCAGATTTAGGTGACCAGAAACTTCACGGCGCTGTCGATG
>JALCBR010000011.1 GCA_028066245.1 Pirellulales bacterium
GGATTTTCCGCTGCACTACGTGGGGGACGAGGCTGCCAATTTGCTACATGGCTGGACGGCGCTGTGGCACCCAGCATTGATAGATGCTGTGGAAGACATCCCGAGTTGGAGCCGCGCGGACGAGCCTCCTGAAGAAACTGCCAATCAGTTACTGGTCATCCCTTCCACATCCGGGGCTTTGCTGTTGGCTGGCTGGGCAAAGCGAGCCGCGCGTGAAGGCGCGATGGTGATCCAGGATTTCGAGTCTCGGGACGAAATCATCCGTGAAGCGCTCGCCGGCCTGGATTCGCCGCCGGAAGTTGACGGTGATCTGGCAGCGGATTTCCTGGCCTTGGGATATACCTATCTGCAGGAAGAATTGCTCACCCGCCAGATGCGATACATGAGCAATCTGGACGAGCCGCATTTTTGCGCGGAGGCCAAAGCTGCTGCCGCTGCGGCATGTCGCGGCGACAATGCCGAAGCTCGTGAGAAACTTCAAGCGTGTTTCGATGTCCTGGCAGAAGCGCGGGACCGGTTTTATCCCGTCGATGCGTATTTTCTGGACCTGATTCTTCTTGCGGAGAGCTCTTCAGCGGACGCGCTGCGAGATGAATTCGCGCGGGGTTCAACGGTCAATCTGCTCGCGTCAGCCAACGTACTGGAAGCTTTTGCCGCCGCGGCAGGCTCTTCCACCCGAGATGTACTGGAAACGATCAAACAGGCGATTGCTGCCGAAACGTGCATCATCGTAGGCGGAGATCTGGCGGAAGACTCTCTTCCTTTACAGCCGATGGAAATGACAGCACGGAGGTTACGGCTTGCGGCAAAATCGTATGACCGGTTGATTGGCCATACGCCCTCGATCTTCGCTCGCCGCCGCTACGGTCTCTCCCCAACCTTACCGCAGACCCTGTCCCGATGCGGTTTTAAAGCGGCGTTGCACTTCACGCTCGATGATGGACAGTTTCCAGAGGGAGAACAGGCCAGCAGCCAATGGCACGGCCCCTCGCCCGCCGGCATCCAAGCTTTGACGCGCATTCCCCTAGATGTAGTCAAACCGGAGACGTTTGTTGGGCTGTGCGAGCGGATCGGTGAGACAATGGACTTGGACCACGTCGCGACCCTCGTTTTTGCCCGCTGGCCCGGTCAGCAAAGCCTTTGGTTTGAAGATCTGCAACGGGCGGGCAAGTATGCTCCGGTGCTTGGTCGCTTTGCCACGTTGGAGAAATACTTTGAGGTCGATGACACCGCGCCTAGCAGCCGGTTTGGACCTGACCGCTACCGTTCACCCTATCTGAAGCAGGCCATTATTCGCCACGAACGTGACCCGCTTTCACGTGTCGCCGAGGCCCACACAAATCGGCATCGGATGGAGGACGTGCATACACTGGCCGTTCTACGCAGACTGCTGGATTCGAGCGATGCCGCGGCAACCCAATTGGCAAACACACAGACCATCCTGGATGAGATTGATAGCGCAGGCGTTGATGGCGGGTTGGATGAGGCGATGCCGAATCACAGCTGCCGGGAAGTTCCCAGACAAAGGACTGAAACGCTCGCCGGGCTTGACGAATGTTGGCCGCGCACGCCGAATGATGACTCGCAGCAGCCTACGGGCGTGATGGTCTTCAACCCGCTCTCGGCAGCTCGCCGTCTGGTCGTCAATGTTGGCACGCTCAACCAACTTCCTCGCGCAGACGGCACATCGCCAGTTCGAGCCGTGCAAGAAGACCCTCCCTTGGCGTTGGTGGATGTCCCGGCCTGTGGATACGCCTGGGTGGTCGGTGACAGTTCCACGGAGAAACCCACTCCGACCATGGCGAAGCGAAGTTGGTTCCGTCGCAAACCGACTGAGACGCCGTCTTTGGCTAACGCCGAAACGATGACTCTATGTAACGAGTTCGCCCAGGTGCGCATCGACACAGACACGGGCGCGATCAAATCTGTGCGCGACTACAAGCATCGTGGCAATCGGCTCTCACAACAAATCTCACTTCGTCGTCAATCTGAAAAGACGCACGACCACGGAGACGGCTTCCACGGTCCGCAGGACGGTGGCGTGTATTCCGTCATGGCTGCGGATGAGGTCAAAGTCACGGCCAACGGTCTAGTCCGAGGAGAAATTGTCAGCAAAGGGCGGTTGCTCGATCGCGAGGGTAATCGGCTGGCCGGTTTCGAACAAACAGTACGGATCACGCGCAGTGCACCTGTCATTGAGCTGGAGATCAAGCTGGACATTGACGAGGAGCCGCGCGCAGACCCGTGGAATTCCTATTATGCTTGCCGATTTGCCTGGCCTGATGTCGGCTTGAGTTGGCGAAGGTCCGTCGGAATGTTCGCTTTAGAGACAGAGCGCAAACGATTCGAGGCTCCGTTATTTGTCGAGGCCGATACGGGCCATGAACGGACAACCGTTCTTTGTGCCGGCATGCCGTACCATCGTGTGATTGATGACCGAATACTCGACACCATGTTGATCTGCCGAGGGGAAACAATGCGTGAGTTCCGGTTGGGAATCGGCATTGACCTCAAATCCTCCGCGAGGGACGCCTTGGCTTTTATGTCAGAGACTTGCCAGCACGTCTCCTCATTGGGTCCACCGGAAGGCCCCGCCAGTGGCTGGCTGTTCCATTTGGATGCGGCCAACATCGTGGCGACCCACTGGGATGTTATTGCGGAAGGGAATCGTGTTGTTGGCTTCCGCGTTCGTTTGCTGGAGACGGCAAATCGATCGACGCGCACCAGTTTGCGGGCCATGCGCAAGCTCAAGTATGCCAAACTTGTCGATTTCACCGGGGCGACGCTCGCTGATACATCGGTGAGCGGAGACGCTGTCGCGGTGGAGTTGGACGCTTGCGAATGGGTGGAAGTGGAAGCTTACTGGGGATAGAACAGTTGCATTGTGACGGGCCCCGCACCAACGCGCGTTGTGAGCCTGAGGTTGATCTTCGCGTCTTTACTTACCAATGATTGTCTGCATTGATGGACCCGCTGGAGCGGGCAAAAGCACCGCTGCGCGGGAACTTGCCCGTCGGCTGGGGTTTCGTTTTCTCGACACCGGCGCGATGTACCGTGCCGTCGCCTTGGCGGCTGTTGAAGCGGGACTTGATTTGGCAGACGAAGAAGAACTTGCGCGATTCGCTCAGTCGCAACAGATTGAGTTGTCAGGGGATCGTGTCATTCTCAATGGCCAAGACGTGACCGGCGAGATTCGCACCACGCGGATCACATCCATCACGCACTACGCTGCAAGTAATCCCGCCGTGCGCATGCAACTGGTCCAACTACAACGTAAAGCAGCCGGCGAAGACAACATCGTGACCGAGGGACGTGACCAAGGAACGGTGGTGTTTCCCCAGGCCGAGTGCAAGTTTTTTCTTACAGCCAGCCCGGAGGAACGCGCTCGGCGACGCAAGCAAGACCTTGCGTCACGGGGAGAAGTTGTCGACTACGAGGAAATCCTCCGCCAGCAGAACCTTCGCGATGAGCGAGACCGGTCTCGGGATGTCGGCCCGCTGATCCCTGCCGATGACGCTTTGCATGTGACAACTGATGGCCGGACACCGGCGGAGGTGATGGCAGAGCTTGAATCCATCGTGCGGCAAAAGCTGGTTACGCAGACCTAGCAACTGCCACCAGCGCGCCCGTGATTCACATGCGGCAGCAAAGAGCGGAGAGGTCCAGAAGCCAGGGCCTTTGGACCTCCCCACTAACGCCACGAGGAGTGTTTGGTATGGGAGTGTCTCGTATGCAAGTCTTTATTGAGCGAGAGGCTTGTTTTGCCTAGTACGCTCCGCGACGGCTTAGCACGCTCCAGGGAGTCTTGAACAGCAGCTTCAGGTCGACCAAAAATGACTGGTTTTCCAAGTACCAGATATCCATCCGGACCCAGTCATCAAAGCCAATCTCGCAACGTCCGCTGATCTGCCACAGACATGTCAGCCCCGGCTTGATGGCCAACCGCTGCAGTTGCCAGCGTTCATACTTGGCGACTTCCTTACTCACTGGCGGTCGGGGGCCTACCAGAGACATATCGCCGGCGAGGACGTTGAATAGCTGCGGCATCTCGTCGATGCTGAAACTTCGCAGCCAGCGACCAATCTTAGTGATGCGAGGATCGCGACGGTTCTTGAAGACTGGGCCGGACTGCTCGTTCTTGACTTCCGCTTGGACGGATTCCGCATCCAATCGCATGGTGCGAAACTTGTACATGCGAAACGGCAGCCCCCGATATCCAATCCGCTCTTGAACGAAAACCGGCTTGCCTCGCGTGGTTATCAGCAAAGTGATATAGGTAGCCAACATAATTGGCGAGAACAGCACGATGAAGAACAATGCGCCAACGACATCAAGCCCACGCTTAACAGCTTGATAAGATCGGCTGCGGTTTCCAGCAGGTCCAACCAGCGGCGCGCCGTCAGTTAGTGCATCGACCAGTTGCCGTTGTAGATAGGCAGATTTCTCCTCGGCGTTGGGTACTTCAGGCAGCTCTTCGTGGCGAGCTTCGCGACGGGGGTGGAAGATGACTGCCCCATCTTTGAAGACTCGGCTGACATCTTCAGGCAACTTGATTGGCGCGGTGGGAAAAGTCGACATCGTTGCTCTCGGCTCTCGTGGCATTCGGTCTCAAAGGCGTTGCCAACGATGAAAAGCAAGCGGGATGCCGAGGTGTGTCTCCCTTGGTGAACACCCAAGAAGTGTGGTTATCGTAAGTCGTTTAAAAACGACGATTTGCGATGAACCATTTCTCGCTCCGGCTCACCAAATCACGTCGCTGTGGCGTGGCGAGATGTCAACGCGCGTGTTGTCCGAACGAGGCGCTGTTGCCGAAAAACAACACGGGAGTCACAGCGCAAAGTCTTCGCACTCTGAAGAGAGCGGTCGTGGGCCACAGTCGCTGACAAGCTGAAGGGGCTTGTTGATCTCGTCAGGGAACTGTGAGTTTCCCGTTGGGAACTCCCAATCGCCACGAAAAAGAGGTGGCGTGATTGCGAGTCGTGCGAATCTCGCGCTCACACAGTTAGCTGAGATCGAGTAGTGCCGCGAGGCCTTGAGGTGACTGCTACTGGCTTGTTAGCAACCGCGTCAGGTAGAAGAAGACTGGCGCGGCAAAGCAGATGGAGTCAATCCGGTCCAGGACTCCGCCGTGACCGACGACCAAAGTTCCATAGTCGCGGACACCCCGGTCCCGCTTGATGGCGGACATCGTCATCCCGCCTGCGAATCCAATCGCCGTGACGATGGCCGCCGCGGTTGCAGATTCCCAGGCGTGGAAGGGAGTCGCCCACCACAGCAGTGCCCCCAAGACGGTTGCTGTGCAGATTCCACCGAAGATCCCTTCCCAAGTGCGGTCACCGCTGATTTCCGGGGCAATCACTCGCCGACCCAGCAGTTTGCCCCACAGATACTGGGCCACGTCGCCCAGTTGAATCATCAATACAAAGAAAAACAGCAGCCTCGCTTTGTCTTCCAAGTTTAGGCGTTGCTGGGACGAGGATTCCGTCTCCTCAGTCAACGTCTGACTGTCGCCATTGAGGTTGATGGCTGGCTGGTTGGTTGTGGAGTTTGACGGATCCGCGATGGGAAGGTCTTGCGTTAAGAGTGCAGGAGCGTGGCTCAGGCAATACACGGAAATCATCAGCCCGGCCTGAATAACGGCAATCCTCTGCAGGAACCGCTTGTAATCGCCAGCCAGTGCGATTCTGCCCGCGATGAACAGGAATCCGAACACGGGGATCACCACGGCGTACCAGTCGTACATATTGAAGCCGACAAGGACGTACTGGAATGGCGTGAAAAAGAAGAAGACCCAGAACAGCGCACGGTGATCGGCCCGTCGTGTTGGCGTAGCGGTGATAAATTCGCGAAGGGCGAAGAAGGAAATCGCGCCGAAGAGTATCACCGTAGCAGTTCGTCCGAGGATGAACGCAGCAGCGAGAGCGGAACAAATGATCCACCAGGATCGAATCCGCAAGTGAAACTGTTCAACGATGGCCGGATTAAGCACCGTGTCATAACGGCGCTTGAGGATTTGCCCCGCGCCAGTTGCGATCGCCAAGATGACCAGGACGCCGCCGACGAGCCAGATTGTTGTCGGTTCGGGCGTTTTCTCAATCATTCGTCTTTCAACCGAATCACGGATTCACGGGCTCGTTTGAGGAATTCGACTTTCGGTTCTTTAGCTTGCAGCCAGATGGGAGGGCCGAATGTGATGCAGCTCAGCAGCGGCACCGGCAGGAACTCGCCACGCGGCAGTACACGGTTCAAGTTATCCATGTGTACGGGCACAAGTTCCAGGTCCGGCCGCTTTTTCGAAAGATAATAGAGGCCACTTTTGAATTCTCCGACCTCTTCACCTGATGTGCGCCCGCCTTCTGGGAAGACGATGAGTGAATGCGTATCGCCGATGGCCTTGATCATCAGATCGATGGGACTTTGGTGCACCTTGACGTTGTGACGATCAATCAAGAGCGCGTTGAAGACCTTGTTGGAGAGATATCGACGCACGGGCCCTTTTTGCCAATAGTCCTGCGCGGCGACGGGCCGCGTCAAGCGCCGGCATTCCCGCGGCAACGCCGACCACAGCGTAATCGCGTCCAAGTGGCTGGTGTGGTTGGCAAAATATACGCGTTGACAAGTATCAGGCTGGCAATCAATCCAGCGACTCGTCGCTCCGCTGAGCAGTCTTGCCAAGCCAACCAACAACCCTGCTGTCAACTGCGTGCCAAGCGTCGACCGCATGTCCTGCCCACCCGCAGCACTCTCCTCGGCAGGGCGCTCATGGCGGGATTCGCGAGACACAGGATAGAGAGGTTCTGCTGTCAAGGATTCAGATGGCTTGCGTCAGGTGTTGCGCATCGCTGCGGAGGTGATCTGCGATCCTCAAGCACTCATTGCCTGGGCACGATTCATAAATACCGCCGTCATCAGCTGCGTTGAAGACCGTTCAGGCAGTGCGCGTTTGACTGCGGGAGACCCCATCATTGGCTCCAGCCGAGTCTAACCCGATTTCGCCAACCGGGGAAGGAAACACAGTCAATTTCGAGCTGCCGGAGGGCCGTCCTTGCGGTACAGCGGTACCATATGTGTCAATCAACATTCGCCCAAGTATTTCACCGCTTCCCTCCACCACCAAGCCTGTCGTCTCTTGTCTGTATCCCTTGCTCGCTGCACCTCCTGTTTGCTATCCTATGGGCTCGTCGCGTCGGTGGTTGGCTGGAGGTTCTCCTCCAGCTGACAAACAGGGAACTCCGGTGAAATTCCGGGACGGCCCCGCCGCTGTAACCAAGGGGATCTCTCAACACGCTAACTGGTCATTGTCGCTATTTCGGCGATGAGAAGACCGTTGAGAGGACTTGGAAGTCAGAAGACCTACCGTCGCACCACAGGCAAGCGCTTAGCGAGGGACAAGTGGCTTGTCGGACGGAGTTTTTCGTCTCGCTGATTGGTTTACGCCCCCGTTGTTTACATTCGTCCGCATTGTTTCGCGGTACGTGAGATGAGCGACGTCGAAAAAGACATGCTGGTGCGTTTTGATCGAATCGGGGGACGTGAGCCGTTCTGAAGTGATCTGCGGTTCGTACGCCGTTTCTGCGCCTGGTGTACGACCGCCCGATGTGGAGATTTCTCATGCGACGTTTTACGCTTGCGCGATCGCTGGCCGAGCGGTGCGCTCCCGTTTTTGTAGCGGTAGTACAAGTATGCATTGTTTTTACGTTGCTTGGTGTTACCGAAGCACGTGCCGACTTGCTAGCGACCTTTGAGGATGTAAGTCCAACAACAACTTACGTCGGACCGGGCGGAGGGCTCTATTGGAATGGTTCTGACGGCAGCGGAGGATTCACTTCGGGAGGATTGGACTTCGCCAACAACTTCAACTCTACGTTTGGCTCTTGGGATAGTTGGGCCTTTTCCAACACCACAGACACTACTACTCCAGGCTTTGCCAATCAGTACTCCGCATTTACGGGCGGCGGTGTCAATGGCTCCGCACAATACGGAGTTTTCTTTCAGCCGTTCTCCAACGGACCGACGATCACGCCTGCCGGCGGTGGAACAGCAACGTTCGCTGGTGGGTTCTTTACGAACACGACGTACGCAGCGCTCTCCCTGCAAAATGGCGATGCTTTCGCCAAAAAGTTTGGTGGACCCAGCGGCAATGATCCCGACTGGTTTCTGCTGACCGTGGCCGGACTTGATTCTGGTGGTGGGCAAACCGGAGCCGTCGAACTCTATCTGGCTGATTACCGCTTTGCGGACAATAGTCAGGACTTCATCCGGGACGAATGGACCTGGCTTGACCTTAGTTCACTGGGTGAAGTGGCGGCACTCCAGTTCTCACTGACTTCAAGTGACGTGGGTGCCTTCGGCATGAACACGCCAGCCTACTTTGCGCTGGACAATCTGACGGGACTTAGCTCCGTCCCTGAGCCCACAAGCGTGCTGCTGTGGGGAGTGGGCGCGGGCACCGTGTGTGCGTTCCGCTGCCGTCGGAGAAGGAGATCGCGATGAGGAACGACTGCTCCGTGCGATCGCATCCGGAATGCCAACTTACGTGGAAAAAGCTTCGGCGAGCGCGGTCCTGCGCGCGGCCGGGTTTCACCTTGCCTGAAGTCTTAGTCGTGATCGCGATCATTGGAATCTTGATCGCGCTGTTGCTACCGGCTGTTCAGTCCGCTCGCGAATCAGCAAGTCGCACGGAGTGTTCCAACAACCTTCATCAGATGGGCGTGGCTTTGCAGCTCTACCATGACGCAAAGGGGCGTTTCCCGATTGGTTCATTGGAGATGCGAGCCTTGCGAAACACCGATGGTTCGCTCTTATACCCCGATGGCGTTCAGATTGCCTGGTCCGCTTTGCTGCTGCCGTACCTGGAGCAGGAAGCTTTGCACAATGAGATCGACGTCTCCCACGCATTCGACAGCCCTGAGAACGCAGTAGCGGCGGGCCTGGTGCTTTCCGTGTATCTGTGTCCGAGCGTAACACATCCTGAATTGCAAGTGGACGGCCGTGCCGTGACCGATTATGGCGGAATCTACGGAGAACGAATCACCGGCCCCAACAATCCCGCCAAGGGAGTGCTGATCTATACCAGGGCCATCCATATGAGTGAAATCCTGGACGGACTCAGTCACACGATGATCGTCTCCGAGGACGCGGGCTGGAAAGACGCTCAATGGATCAACGGGCTGAATGTCTTTGACCAAGCGTTCCCGATCAACCAGGCGCCGGCGTTTGAGAACGATATTCGCAGTCTGCACCCCGGTGGCGCGATGGGCCTGTACTGCGGCGGATCCGTTCATTTTCTCAATGAACAGATGGACCTGAGGACATTGGCGGCGATTTGCACGCGAGCCGGCGGAGAGGTCGAGATCTACCCGTAGCCGAAGATGGGCCGGTGCTATTGTGGCTGATGATCCAGCAACCAGTCTTCCAGGTTGACGTGGATCAAGTACGGTGCACGCAAGAGCGCACTGCGTTTGGAAATCCAGCGCGAGACCCAGGGTCGCCAGATGGTTGACATGGCTCGCAGGCCAAGGCTATTCCAAGATCGCCCTTTGAGTTGGGCTTCTACGTTGTCGCTCAACCGCCGAAACGTAGCTGGGACCAAGTTAGGCTGCGGTCCCACGTGCACGAGGATTTCATGTCCTGCGGCCAATGTCGCGTAGACGGCGTCCCACAGCTTCTGCGGACGGTCGAGCCAGCGAGCGATAATTTCGCGACTGTTGGTTTCTGTATAATCTTCTCCTCCAGTGGCCAACGAAAAGACCGGCGGTTGTGGAGCAGTCATTCCACCGCGAATTGTCAGCATCCGATGCTGCGCTTGGGCGGGAAGGTTGACCTGCCACAGAATGGGGGTGTGCATCGGAGGCCAGCGCGAGTCGTTCTTTCGTAAGTGGACGGTCTTGGGAAATTCCTCTTCCATGTGGTCAGCCAGTTGCTCGATGGTATCTGCCTGCCCTAACACCAAGATGGTATTTGGTGAAAGGTGAGCGGAAATGCCGATCACGCCACGACCTTCCCAATTGATCTGCTGGCAAATTTGCTCAACCTTGATCAAATCAAGTTCATGCCCTCGGGAAAAGATGATGCCCATTGTGACATCTTGCCCTAATTCTGCGCAGCCGGGCGCCAGTTCCAACAGTGGCGGCAGGACATCAGCCAACTGATAGACGCCGGCGCAAACCAATGCGGCAATTTCGCCCAGGCTGTAACCAAACGTCAGCGGAGCGCTGGCGAAGTCAATCTCGAACTGCTCACGCGCGATCGTGATTTGGGCGATCTCTACTGCCAGAATAATGGCGATATCTTCGGCAAACGTATCGAGCGTGGTTGGCCGAGCCTGGCGAACCTGCCCGAGGAGGTCACATTCTCGACCGAGTGAATCCTCGCAGATGGCGTTGGCTTCACCCAACAGGCGTTCCATCGTCTCGCGATAAGTTGGCGCAGCCAATAATTCGGCGCTGCGCCCGGAATTGGTGATGTTGTACCCGCGAAAAGCGAACGCGGTCTCTTTGATCCGGGATTTGAGATCAGGTTCCATACGGGCAGTAACGAGCGGACAAGTCAGTTGAATACGTGACGCGGCGGTGAATCTCCTAGCGACATGTAAGATCTATCGGCTTCGTCCCGCATTCTGGATTTGATGAAAACGTTTTGTCATCGCTTCCACAATCTCTGGGTGATTGGCCGCGACGTTCAACGACTCGCCAGGATCTACTGTCAAATCAAACAGCTGATATGGCTGCTCAAACGGTTTGCCCTTGGGTTGTTGCCGTCCTCCGGAGCCGTTCCCCAGCACAAGTTTCCATTGGCCATCTCGGATCGCGAACATGCCATCGATTGAGTGGTTGATGATCGGTGCCCGCGACGGAGCAGATTCATCTTGCCGAAAGAGTGGCAACCAGGAGAAGCTATCCTCCGCCATATTGTCTTCCAGTGGAGAGCCGATCATTTCCGCCGCTGTGGCGAAGAAATCGGTATGCGTGATGGTCCGCTCGCAACGAGAACCAGATTCAATCACTCCTGGCCAACGCGCGAAAAATGGAACGCGGTGCCCGGCTTCCCAGACATCCGCTTTGGTACCACGAAACATCGCGTTAGGGCGATGCCGATCCGCTCGATACGCCTGAATGGACTCATCGTCAGCATGGTCGCGCGCATCTGTTGTTTCCAAACGGCGCATGAACGACCCGTTGTCGCTGGTGAAAATGACAAGTGTGTTTTCGCGAGCGCCTGCGTCGTCAACCGACTTCAAGACCCGTCCAACCGTATTGTCCACTTGGGCGATGAAGTCCGCGTAGGGCCCAAGTTCGGTGGTGCCGGCGAACCGCTCGTGCGGAGTCACCGGTTTGTGCGGGGCGGTCAACGGCAAGTAGAGAAAGAAGGGTTGCCCGGAGCTTGCCCGTTCACGGATGTAGCCGGAAGCTTGGTCTGCGATGCGGTCCAAGACTTCATCGATCATGAAATCGCTTGATCGTGGGCCTCGACTAATGAATCCTGGGAACCTCTGCGCGGGCTGTTGCTTGTCTGGAACCATGGTGAATCGATCGTCCTCAATCCAGACGTAAGGAGCCATGTCCAGAGAGGCACTGATGCCAAAATAGTGATCGAAACCGCGCGTCGTTGGTCCGTGCTTGATCGTACCGGCAAAGTCGACATTGCCATCGCCCTCCCGCCGGTCGATCTCGACTTTCGTTCCACTCCGCTCGGGCATATCCATCCCCAGATGCCACTTACCGACCGCTGCTGTATGGTAACCGGCATCCTGCAGCAACTTGCCGACGGTCATACGCTCCGGATCAATCAGCGGTGGACTATATCCACCCAACACACCACGCTTGAGCGTGCTTCGCCAACAATACCGACCCGTCAATAATCCATAACGCGTGGGCGTGCAAACCGCTGACGGCGAATGCGCATCGGTGAAAGTCATTCCGTCAGCAGCAAGGCGATCCAAACTTGGAGTCGGCACAGTGGACTCCGCGTTCATCGCGCGAACATCGCCGTAGCCCATGTCGTCAGCAAGAATGAGCACGATATTCGGCACGCTGCCTTCGTGCTGAACCTGCCCACAAACTGCCGTTTGAATTGACAATCCGAGCCAGATCGCGACAGCTATGTGTGTTGCGATTCGGTATCGCAATCGAGCTCCTGTGGCGTCAGTCGTATTTCGATCCGATTGATTGGATTTACAGAACATGGGCGTGATTCAGCTATTGTCGTTTCGTGGCCACGTACGCGCAGATCCAGTGTCCGCCCCGCCGATTCCCGAGTCAACTTTCTTCCAAAGCCGAATGATCGATAGAGCACAAGAAGAAGTGACAATCAAGTTGTGACTGTGGCGTCAATCTCGGCGTTTTGGCATTTCCGTGACACGGAATTTGCGAAAGCTGAGATCGGTTGTCGGATCATGCGCCTGGAGGGTAAAAGTTCCTGCAGTCAGCCGCAATCCTTGTCGAGGGTTTTCGTGCTCTGGCCGTTCGTCTGTCCATTCAGTGACCGGATATCCATTTACCCAGACGGCCATGTGATTTTCCGTGCAGATCAGGGTCTTTGTGAACCAGGCGTGATCGTTGGCCACGATTCGTCGTGCGGCCTGGCGACGGAAGATTGCCCCGGTTCCAAAATCGACCGGCTTGCTGCGGTCATTGTCAGCAAAGCCATTGTGAATCTGACTCTCGTAGCCCTGCTGGAATTCGCCAGGGATGTTGCGGAAGAAGATCCCAGAGTTCAATCCCTCGCCGTTCACTTTGATTTCCGTCTGAGCAATGAAATCTGAAAAACGCTCGCGTGACTCCAGTTGGCCAGGACCTCCTTGAACGCTGAGTTCGCCGTTCGCGAATTCAAACGTGGCGGACCGCCCCTTTGTGCCTGTCCAGGCGTTCGCGTATGTCGACTCTGTCATCATGTCTCGCAGTCTCAGCGGCCGAAGTTTGATGTTGCGGAACGCGACGGCACCAGAATTCATTTGCAGTATAATATGCCCGCGACCGAGTGGTTGCGGATCGGTGTACTCCAGAACGCGTTCACCATCCAACTCCACAGTAAAGACCCCATTCAAAGCCCGAATGTAAAATGATTGCCATTCGTGTTTGTCTCGGGCTCTTCGTTCAGCTTCATTTCCCGATGCCCCCAGCCTGCCCACGAAACTTCCCGTGGGAAAAGGGCTAACACCCACATCCGCGATGTTCAATTCGTAGCAATCCGCTAACGGATCGTTGGGCTCTTCGGGAGCGTGCAGAAAGATGCCGCTGTTTGTGCCGAGAGCGCTTTTGAACTCCACGCTCAACTCAAAATCGGCGAATTGGCTGTTGCTTCTCAAGAAGCCTGCGTCGCCTTGGCTGACGGTGATCGCGCCGTCAACGACTGTCCAATTCGCGTTGCTCGTCGCTGTCCAACCAAAGAGCGATTCGCCATCAAACAGGGAGATCCATCCCGCCGCAATTTCCTCCGCCGTAAGTGAAAGTTCAAACGGGCTGTGCGAGTTGACGACCGTTTCCGGGCGAGTTTTTTCTGAACCACACCCACCGGCTAGCAGGATCGCCGCGAATATGCAAGGGGCGTGAAGAGAGCTAACACGGGTGCTCATGGAGATTCCTGCTCTGTCATGACGTTTGTTGCCTTGACAACGAACTCATGCATCATGAACTCACCCTTCTCGCGGTTGATTTCGACAACACCGGTGACTGCAATCACAATGCCGGTTTCCAGCGTGTCATCCGAGGTGACAATCACATCGCCCTGTAATCCTTCTGCGGAGCCATCCTGAATGTGATACCAATTGGTTCCCAAGATGGCCGGTGTCGCTTTGACGACTGTTCCCCGAATCTTGACTTCCTGACCGTCCAACTCAGTAAAACTCTGGTTCAGCTTTGCTATAGAGATTCCGCCTTCAGGCGGAGTCAGGGATTTTACATTGACGTTGGCAGCGGGCTGCGTTGGGACAGCGGTGGGTGGTCGGCTTTTGCGGATAATCTTGCGGTCCTGATCAACCACGGCTGCCGCATCTACGAAATAGATTTCCGCGAATGTCCTATCGAGCGACGAACTGTAAAAGTCAGTCATTAACGCGGCGTTCTCGACAACGACCAGATCTCCTATCCGTGTTTGCAAAGGCGGTGAAGCAACCCAGATGTGTTCTTCTTCGCCCATGCCAAGCTTCATAATTGTGTACTGTCCGATATCGTGCGTCTCCAGGACGACAGCGGCAGCTTGTCGCTGTGCGGTTTGATCGGCATTGTTGGCACCACCTGCATCTCGGCGTTTGGCTTCATGGGGATCGGTGGCATTGCCCTGCATGTCTGGATCGGAATCGTCCGCGAGCGATTGCCAAACAACGACCACAAACACGGCCGCGCAGACAAGAAAGAAGATCCCTGACCGGTTCCGACGAAAAAACTCACTCATCGCTGCATCGCAATCGATTGACCGAAGGATTGAACTGGGGCCGCGTTGGCAAAGAACGCACAACGCCTTCAGGTTACGCGCGGACCGCGCGATCGTCAAAGGGCGTCCCCGTGAGCGGAATCTCAAGCGGGGCGATCAGCACATTTTTGGCCGATATTCGCCGAACGAGGCAGCTTGTTTCATCCTGCGTTGGTTTAGATTGCGGTCACGAGTGCTTCTTCGTTAGATGGTTCTTGCGGATCGAAGAAGTCGGGCGTCACATCACCGGGTTTCTGCAATGTGGGCGCCTCACCTGCCTGTCGCTGGAGCAAAGCAACCAGGCTCACTCCCCTGCCATATCCATGCTTCTTCTTGCCACGTAACACGTTGACCAGTTTCTTCGATTCTCCCGCGAAGATTCGCTGGAGCGTCTTGTTAATACGAGGCGACGGGATATCAAAATCGGTGCCTGCCTCCCCTTGGCTCCTACTAAGCAGCCGGTTCTTCGTGCGAATCGCTCGTACGATGGGATAAAGCCGCGCGTTGTAGTACGAAACTAGCAATGGGCGAGCAGGCATGTCTTTCCACACGCGTTCAAACCGGGCTCGGTCATAGCGGCGGTAGTGCCCAAACGAAACATCGTGCTGGCTCCAAAGCGCCATGTCCGCCGGTACGGTGATCAGGAAATATGTTCCCGGTGATGACGCGGCAAAGAGTTTCGAAAGCAACTCAAAGTCATCCGGAACGTGCTCCAACACGTCCATCAGCAGGAACATCTTTGTTTGAGCGACGCGGTTCTCGAGGTCTTCGGGCGCAAGACCTTGAATGAACTCGACGCCGGGAAACTTGCCACGGGCAAGATGGATGGCATCCGCCGAGGCGTCAATTCCAATGCACTGATAACTGTCCGCAAGCGTCGCCAAATTGCCACCAGTTCCACAGCCGACATCGACGACTGTCGAGTTACCATCAGGCGGCAAGACTTGCTCAATCAGTGACTGCATGATTTGACGCCGGGCGACAAACCACCAGTGACGGTCTTCGATCTGTGCGTGAAGTTCAAATTGTGCAGATTGCATCGGTCGTCCTCAGCCTGCATTCAGCGCGCGAATTCAAGGCATAAAGAGTGTAGCTCATCGTTGGCCGGCTAAGGGATAATCTCGCGCGGAACTCCAACAGTTAAATGAAGAACACTATTGCGATTACGAAGTGCGACCTGACGCCACATTTTGGGCCGGAGAGGCGTTCGGCGACGATTGACGCGGACAGCTTGCGGGCGCTTTCACCACAAGAAGATCACGACTAGACTATGCGCCTAGAAAACTATGCACCTAGAAACTGTGTGCCCGCATAGGTTGTCTTCCGCTTGAATCCTTTCTTTGTACGCTCCGAGGAATTGCAATGACTCATGCTCTCCGGTTCGCGTCAGTCCTTGGACTCTTGCTTGTCCTCATCACCGCAGTTGGAGCCATGCCTGCTAGAACCGCCAACGCACAGCCCCCCAAAGCCCAACAGCGACCGCACGTTCTGAAAGCGCACGGGCACGAGCGAATCGACCCGTACTACTGGTTGCGCGATCGCGATGATCAGCAGGTGATTTCTTACCTGGAAGCGGAGAACGCATACCTCAAGACGCAGATGGTGGAGTACGAAGCGTTCGAAAACAAGCTGTTTGAGGAAACCAAGGCGCGGATCAAGCAAGATGACTCCAGCGTTCCCTACCAGGATGACGGCTATTGGTATTACCGCAGGTTTGAAGAAGGAAAGCAGTATCCGCTCTTTTGCCGCAGCAAGAGCCGTGACCAATCGGACGAGCAGGTCATGCTGGACGTCAATCAGTTGGCGCAGGGACACGATTATTGTGCGGTACGCGGGACCACCGTTAGCACAGACAGAAACTTGCTAGCTTTCGCCGTCGATTACGTCGGTCGTCGCAAATACACGATGCGGATCAAGAATCTGGCCACCGGCGAAATCTATCCCGATGAGATCGCCGATGTTACGGGCAGCGTGGCTTGGGCCAATGACAATCAAACCCTGTTCTACACACGTCAAGATCCGCAAACGCTCCGTTCGTACCGCGTTTTTCGACATCAACTGGGAAGCGATCCCGCAGCAGACAAGTTGATCTATGAAGAAAAGGACGAGACCTTTCGCTGTGGAGTTTTCAAGACGCGATCCAAGCAGTTCATCATGATCGGGTCTTCTCAGACGCTTTCGGATGAATATCGCTTTCTCGACGCCGATGATCCGCTGGGCGAGTTTGGGATTGTCGAGCCGCGACAGAGGAACCTTGAGTACTCCGTCGACCACCTTGGGGATCACTTCTACATTCGGACGAATCTCGAAGCTGAAAATTTCCGCCTAGTTAAAGCACCAGTTGATTCCCCACAGCTGGCGCATTGGGAGGAAATCATTCCACAACGTGACGGCGTCTATCTGCAAGGAGTGACACTCTTTGAAAACTTCCTGGTGACCCAGGAGCGCGAGCAAGGGCTAATCCAGATCCGTGTTCGACCTTGGGAAGCGCTGGAAGGTGAGGCCGTGGATTTTGGAGAACCGACCTATACGGCACGAGTTGGCCAGAATCCGCAGGTCAGTACGGATAAGCTTCGCTATACGTATACGTCCATGACGACGCCTTCGTCTGTGTACGAATACGACATGAAATCTGGAACGCGCACGTTGCTCAAGCAAGATCCGGTGTTGGGTGGATTCGATTCAGAAAACTACGTGACGGAGAGACTTTGGGCCACGGCTCGGGATGGTGTCCAAGTCCCCATCTCGCTCGTTTACCGCAAGGGGACACCGCTGGATGGCTCCGCGCCGCTCATGCTCTACGGCTACGGCTCTTATGGATCGAGCATGGACGCTTCGTTCTCTTCGGACAGACTGAACTTGATTGACCGGGGCTTTATCTATGCCATCGCCCACATTCGCGGTGGCCAGGAAATGGGAAGACAATGGTATGAAGGCGGCAAACTGCTGGAGAAGAAGAACACATTCACGGATTTCATTGATGCTGCGGAACACTTGATCGCCAGCAACTACGCGAATCCGCGAAGGATCTTCGCTCGGGGCGGAAGTGCGGGTGGGCTGTTGATCGGCGCTGTGATCAACATGCGTCCTGATCTGTTTACGGGAGTGGTGGCGGATGTGCCGTTTGTTGATGTTGTAACGACGATGCTTGATGACTCAATCCCGCTCACAACAAATGAATACGACGAGTGGGGTAATCCGAACGTAAAAGAATATTATGACTATATGTTGTCCTACTCTCCCTACGATAACGTCGGACGGACTGACTATCCGCATATCTTGGTGACAACAGGCTTACACGACTCTCAGGTCCAGTATTGGGAGCCGGCAAAATGGGTGGCTCGGTTGCGCGAACTCAAGACTGATGACCACCTGTTGCTGTTGAAGACGAATATGTCGGCCGGGCATGGGGGGGCGTCCGGACGATTCTCACGGCTCAAGGAAATCGCCTTCCGGCATACTTTCATTCTGCGGCTGGCTGGCATTCGCGAGTAGGGAATTGCCCTCCACCCTGTTGTGGCTGTCTCCGGATCCCGAGCGTTCGCTTTTCTCGGCGACCGCTGGGGAGGTCTCTTCACTGATCAACAGGTTTGCAGCGGCTGCGCCGTTTGCGCGCCTGGTCAAACATTTCCCGGATTTCGGCTGCGCAAAGTTGACGGCAGGCTATGTTTGAAACTCAGGAAAAAGCGCGTTTTTCGGAGCAGGCGATGGCTGAACCAGGCATTCATCTGCCGGAGTTACTTCTCGTTGAGGATGACCCGGGGCAACTGCGCCTCATGAAGTCCATCGTCAAGGGCGAGGGCGTCAATGTCCACACGGCAACCAATGGGCAGCAAGCATTTGACGTGGCCCAAAGAATTTCGCCGCACCTGATCATCTCGGACATTTGTATGCCCCACATGGATGGGCTGGAGCTGTGTCGCAGACTTCGCTCCGTGGAACTTGAACGGGTCGCTCACATCGCGCTGACAAGCGTCAATACATCGCCCCGGCAACTTAGCGACTGTCTTGAGGCAGGCGCAGATTTGTTTCTGCCCAAGCCGTTTGCTCCGGCGGACCTGAGATCATCTATTAAATCCGGCTTACGCCTGCACGAAATCTACCGCCGCCTGACAAACGCCGCTCATACAGATCCATTAACTGGGCTCTCCACGCGAGCCCAGTTTGATTTGGACGCACAAAAAGAGCATGAACGGGCTCGCCGGCATGCGCTGAAGCTCTCGTGTGTTGTACTGGATGCCGACTTTTTTAAGAAAGTCAACGATACCTACGGACACGCCGCTGGCGATGCCGTTCTGCGCGAGATCGCGCGGCTTGTCTCGGAACAACTGAGACAGACCGATATCTGCTGCCGTTTCGGTGGCGAAGAGTTCTGCGCACTCCTGCCGGAAACGGGGATTGACGGTGCGCGGCGATGGGCTGACCGAGTCAGGGAGTCCATTGAACGCACTTCAGTGCACTTCAACGAATGGCAGCTGCGCGTCACCGCAAGCATTGGCGTATCTGAACTTTCTGATGGGTGTGAGAGCCCCGCAGACCTCTTTCACAAGGCTGATGAAGCGCTTCTCTTGGCAAAACAGACTGGGCGGAATCGTGTCAAAACATATCGAGATGTGATTGCTGCGGAAACGGCTCAACTTGCCGGTTGTGCCGATGCGGCCGCCGATTCTTTTTGGGATTTGCCAGCAGGGGATGTGATGTCTACCGTCGTGGCGACGCTGTCGCCAGATGACACACTACAAACCTCGGCTGAATTGTTCCTGCGATTTCGCATCAACGCGGCACCAGTTGTTGACGAGCATGGAGCGCTCTTGGGCATTGTCTCTGAGAAGGACGTCATGTCGCGCATGACCCGGCCTGGCGGTTGGCAGATGCAGGCTTGTGAAGCGATGAACGCGAGCGTTATCTCATATCCTGAGTCAACTCCCATCCGGATCATTCATGCTTTTCTGTGCCGTGCGGGAATCCGCCGCGTCCTCGTCATGCGTGGTTCCGTCCCGGTTGGCATCATCGGGCGAGCCACGATCCTACGTGGGTATCGTAACTGGCAACACTCCACAGAATCACAGTCCACGTCAAACGCCCCGCTACAATCTTTGTGCTCGGTTGTCGATTCAATCACGCGTCAGGCAGATGAGATTCGGGATTGTCTGACCCGTGAGCAAGCTGATCCAACGGCGGCATTGATTCATGGCACATCCCGAATCCAAGAGTTGAGCAAAGATCTGCTAACCGCCATCAAGGATGAGCAGTCTGCCAGCGAAGCCGTGATCGCCGACTGATGAGCCTGCTCGAGAACATCTCCCTGATTGGTGTTCTGTTCGTCGGCAGTTTCCATCGCTTCGTGGACGTGTGACTGAGTTGCCGCGGCGTTCTCCGCGCGGCATGCTCTCAGGCGTACGGGCGAAATTGACAATGGTCAAATGTGGAGGGTGTTTTCGGCCTCCATGCGCGCTGCCGAGCGCCATAGGAGGTTGACGGTTAACAGGCTACTGAACGTAACGTCAAGGTTGTCGGTGATGTTTGCGGTCCCGTTGCTGGTCCATTGCATAGGCGTGAAGCGTTTGCGCCACCCCCCTGGAGGACGGAAGAATTTGACCAATGTCAATTTCGCCCGTACGCGTGAGAGCATGGGGAGTGGCCTCCACCTTGAGGATGACTTAACACGTCCGTCCGGGCGAGCGGAACAGCAATCGGGCAGGTGCTCTAGAATCAGGTGCTCTAGAATGTCGTCTGGCAAGTATTAATCGGGCCTCCACCGTTGACGACGCTGTATGGAACGCTCTTTCCTGCTCCGTCTCCGTTGTTGCATCTTCCAGCGGAAGGGCCGGAGTCATGGCTCTCTCAGGATGCTTGCGATCCCCAAGGCTCCTTGTTCAACCACATTGTGGTAGAATGTCTTCCTGGAAATGGCGACTTCTCCGGAACCGGAAACCGGCAACCCCCTTACATTGAACCCGTAGCAGGATCAGCAACGATGCCATCGACCAGACTTGAGACGATTAAAAGATCGGCCTTCCCGGTAGCAATGTTGGCCGTGATGCTTTTGAACGTATTCGCCATGTATCCGTGGGCGTATGAACTGCGCCGGGCGGATGCGGCAATCAGCGAAGTTCCTCAGAGCAGCAATCACTCCACGCTGCCGGTCGCTTCAACGAGTCGCCAGCAACTACGGGTTGTTGTGCTTGAGGGTGATGCGTATGAGAGAGGGTTGAAGCATGGCAAGGAATTGCGAAACGAGATCGCGGGATTAATGGGCCATTGGAAAGCCTGGATCAAAGACACGTTCAAGCAGGACCCGGACGATTTCATTGCGACCTTTCTTAACAACAGCAGATTTCTGGAAGCGGCGCACCAATGGCAACCTGAGATCCTGGACGAGGTTCGTGGAATCGCTGAGGGAGCGGAAGCTGACTTCGATACGATGTTTGCTTACCAATTGATTGACGAAATGTGGGCGATGGGGCAAGACCTCGGCGCGCATCATTGTTCGTCAATCGGTATCGACCGCCGGGGCGACCAGGCTACCATCGTTGCTCAAAATCTGGATTTGCCTGAATACATGCACGGCTTCCAGACCCTGCTGCACATTAAGATGCCGCCGCACGAGGATGATGTCGACGGCAAGCTATTACAGATTTACACCTTCACTCTGCCGGGAATTGTTGCCGCAAACGGCATCAACAATTATGGCGTGGCAGTCGCGTGCAATACCGTATTGCAACTCAAGCCAGATCCGGAGGGGCTTCCTGTCGATTTTGTGGTTCGCGGTCTGCTGGATTGCCGGTCGCGGGAAGATGCTGTCGCATTCGCCCGGTCGGTACGTCACGCGTCAGGTCAGAACTACATCATTGGCGGAAAGAATGAAGCTTGGTGTTTAGAGTGTTCGCAAGACGTGGTGACAAGATTTGAGCCCTCCGCTGGATGCGGATACACCTACCACACGAATCACCCCGTGGTGAACGAAAACTACACGGACCAGTATCGAGCGCGCGTTGAAGCCGCGCGCGCGAAAAATGAACCGCCGACCGTTAGCCATCGATTTGAATCCCTGGAGAAACGGCTCAATGATCCGGCCAAGATCAACATCCAGTCGATTCGTGAGACGCTAGCTTCCCAGGACCATCCAGCTGATCCCATTTGCAATGCGGGCACATACGGTACGTTGATCATGGTCTTGGAGGAGAAGCCATACCTGCTCTTAGCACCGGGCGCGCCGAACAAAACCGAGTTCCAACGGTTTGATTTCGAGTAAATCTTCCCAAGCGTGCCAAGACTTTTCGCGTTGGCCGCAGGATTGCTTTCAATCCTTGGCCAACGTTTTTTGCGCCTTCAGCCAACGCCTTGCTAGAGGTTTCCGATGTCTGCCAGACAAGTTCCCGTAAACGCCAGCTCCTTTTCGCTCATCTTTTTTGTGATCGCCTGGGTGGTTGCCATTCCCGCTCAAGCTGAGATGCCGGTCAGGTCTCAGCAGGACTCCACCACGGGCATCATTGCTGGTGATGACCAACAGCCCCAGACCGTGGTCACGCGGTTTTACCTCGTTCGGCATGCGGAAAAAGTCAGCGAGTTTGGTGACCCGGAATTGTCCGCGGCCGGCAAACAGCGAGCCAAGGATCTGGCAGAACGTTTGAAGGACGCGAAGATTGCCGCGATTTACTCTACGAAGACGATCCGCACGCGCGAAACCGGGAAGCCGTTGGCGGAAGCTCTCATGCAGACCGTGAAGGAGTTTGACGCGCCCACGCCCGGCGAAGAAGCCAAGCCATGGGCAAAGAAACTCATTGACGAATACGCAGGCAAGAATGTGCTTGTGGTTGCTCACTCCGGAAGCCCAAACAGCCGCGGGTCTTTGCCCTCGCTGGTCAGCGCTCTGGCTGATGGCCAGGAAGTCCAACGGTTGGGCGATGAGTACTTTCACCTGTACATTGTCACGCGCAAGACCGTAAACGGCGGCCTTACGGAGACGAAAATCGAGCGTCAGAAGTACGGAAAAGCCCCGGATGGCACCCTGAAAAAGTGATCACTTTGACGCGACGCTGATCATCAGATGGAATAACAAAACGAACGACTGAGCCATCAGCAAGCCATGAAACGCGTTTGCTATTCCGTCGCTGCCAGCTTGGATGGATTCATTGCTGGCCCCCAAGGCGAGTATGACTGGATTCCAGAGGCACCCGAGATCGATTTTCAACCACTCGTCGAACGCTTCGATACGTTCATCTTAGGCAGTGGAACCTACGCTACCGTGCTCGGGCAGGGAGAGGAAGGGTTCACGGTTTTCACCGGCAAGCAGGTGCTCGTCTTTTCTGATTCACTGGAACAAGCGGATCACCCCAAAGTGAACATCGTCAAGTCACGCGACTTGACGGCAACGCTCCAGGACCTGCGGAAGCAGTCAGGTAAAGATGTCTGGCTCTTCGGCGGCGGGCAGCTCTTCCGCAGCTTGGCGGAAGCAGGGTTTGTAGACTCTGTGGAAGTGGCCGTGATGCCGATTCTGCTAGGTGACGGGATTCCCTTGCTTCCAACGCCGGCGCCTCGAATCAAGCTACAACTGAACTCCCACCGCTTCTATGAGCCGTCCGGAGTTGTGGTGCTGGAGTACGACGTTGTCAGCGGAGAGTGAATGCGGCTTACCGCACTTCTTCGCTCACCACTTTTCCGTCAATCAGCACGCCAATGCAATGTGTGGTGTACTCAAATGGGTCACCGTCATAGAGAGCGAGATCAGCATCTTTGCCAACTTCCAGCGAACCGACACGGTCATTGATGCCCAGGATGGTGGCCGCGTCAATCGTGATGGTGGCCAGGGCATCGCGAAAGCTGAGCCCATTGGCGGCGGTGATGGCCGCTTCAAACAGCGCTACACGAGTTTTTGGGACGTAGTTCTCATAGCCGCTTTGCAGAGCGATGGGAATCCCGGCTGCCTTGAGTTTGGCGGCCGTCTCAAAGCTCATATTTTCTCGGTCGCCTACGGAGCGATACATGCTGGGATGCAAAAACACCGGCACGCCTGCAGTTTTGATTTCTTCGGTCATCGTGTAGGACTCCGCAGCGCTATCCAGCACCAACGGGAACTTAAACTCCTCCTGTAACCGCAAGGCAGAGGCAATATCTTGCCCACGGTCTGCCGTGACAATGAGTCTTAACTCGCCCTGAAGCACTCGGGCCAGCGTCTCCAACCGCAGATTGCGCGAAGGTTGTTTTGACGCGTCACCGCCGGCGGCTGCCTGTTTGGCCAGATACTCGCGGGCTTCAATCAACTGCTGCCTTAGCATGGAGATCATCTTCCCGCGTGTGCCTGGCGACTGTGTGCCCGCCTTCTGTGCGTCAGCGCTGAGCGTGCAAGCGACACCCCAGGCATCCGTGATCAGAGCATCCTCTACCGTGTTGCCCACGGTCTTGACGATCATTGTCTGGCCGGAGATCAGTTCACCCGGTGCATGTCCGGTGTGCACCGTCGTGATGCCCATTCGCCGTAGCCATTCGACCAGTGGATCCTTGGCGTTGTAAGCATCCACCGCTCGCATACCCGGCTGGATTGGCTTGGAGCTTTCCAGTTGTTCCTGATCCTGGTCTTGGTTATCCATCCCGCCCAGGCCAACAACCGAGTGAGCGTCAATCAATCCCGGCGTAACCACAGCGGCTTGCAATACTCTGTAGCTCTCAGGAATGGCAATCTGATCTGCTGATCCGACAGCGGAAATCTTGCCGTCCGTCACAATGACCACACCATCAGCGATCGGATCTCCCGCCATTGTGTGGACGATCTTGCCGCGAACAGCTACTTGTGCTGCCGCGGGAGTTGCCTGGGAC
This sequence comes from Pirellulales bacterium, assembly GCA_028066245.1. GTDB lineage: Bacteria > Planctomycetota > Planctomycetia > Pirellulales > S012-138 > CALJLD01. The sequence continues at coordinate 24,226 of JALCBR010000011.1, forward strand.
ACCAAAGCACCACAGGCAACAATTGAAAGCAAGAACAAACGTAGTGTGGAACGTTTCATGATGGATATCTTGTGATGAATAATTCAAATACGGAGGTTTGAATCACCTGGTCAGTCAGCGCAGAGATGACTGCCCACTACTGGTGGCCGAAGCAGCAAAAGTAAGGCTGTTGATCGTGCCCAGCTCCGTAGCCACCAACGGCGTAAAGCCGGTCTTTGGGGTCAGCCCGATCAAAGGCCTTGCGCCCTTCCACCCACGTTTGTTCGACTTTTGTGTAGACGCTCAATGGGTCACCGCTGAGGATAATGAAGTCCGCGTCTTTGCCTGGCGTGAGCGAGCCTACGCGGTCTTGCAGGTCCAGCATCTCAGCACCCGCTAACGTCAACGCCTCCAGCGCTGCCTCACGGCTCATCCCGCCACGAACCGCCAATCCCGCGGAACGGAAGAAAAGCCGCGAGTCTGTAATCCAGTCATCGGTGTGGATGGCCACTCGCGCTCCGGCATGCTCCAAGACGGCACATGTCTCGTAACGCATGTCGCGGGCTTCCAACTTGCCGCCGGGCGAATCAATCACAATCACCGAACACGGTGCCTTGGCCGCGGCGATCTCTCGTGCCACCTTCCAACCTTCGCTCACGTGCTGCAACACCACGCGGAAGCCAAACTCCTCGGACAGCCGCAACACGGTCATGATGTCGTCATGGCGATGCGTGTGGTGATGCACCATGCGTTTGCCTTCCATGACTTCCACTAGGGTTTCCAGATCGAGATCGCGCGGCGGTTTCTTGCTCTCATCGTCGCCGGCGGCCGCCAGTTTTTGTTGGTACTCACGCGCTTTGATGAACTGCTCTCGAACCAGATAAGCCGCCTTACCGCGTGTGCCAGGAAAAGGGGGATCGCCTTGCGGGTTGGTGCCGTTGGCCATCTTCAATCCCCCGGCAATGCCGCCGTCATCTCGACGAATGGCAATCTCGGCAACGGATGCTGGTTGTTCGGAAAACCGCAGCTTCACATAGACTGTCTGACCGCTGGAAAGATGTCCGGAACCTGGCATGATGTTGAGCGTGGTCAATCCACCGGCGAGGGCACGCTTGAAACCGGAATCACGCACGTTGATGGAATCCATCACGCGAACACCAGGCTGAATGGGGTTGCTTCCATCGGCCGCGCCAATGCCGCCGATGTGGCTGTGCGTATCGACTAGCCCTGGCATGATCGTCTTGCCGGAGACGTTCACGGTTTGCGTGCCGGCGGGAATCCGCACGGAATCCGCCGACCCGATTGCTGTGATCTTGCCGCCGTTGATGATCAGCACGCCATTCTCGATCGGCTCTCTATCAATGGGGATGAGACGCGCGCCGACAAATGCGATCGCCGCCTCTTGCTTCGAGGAGTGTTCCACTGGGGAAATCGCCGCGTCTGTGGACGCGGCGACCCAGCAGCCAACAGATAGAATTCCGACCAGCAGGCACGTCAGGCCTGACTTACTCAACAACATGCGAGACTCCTGATGCGCGAGATGATCGCCGCTAAGGTCGATGTTGGACAATTCAGAGGACGAACAAGATTCCGGGATGAACAATCGGCCACTCTGTGACTGAGTATACGGTGAGGTTGCACAGTACTTGGCAGAAGCCAGGTTTTCAATCGGCGCCCGCCGCGAATTAAGCCGATGTCGGATCCCCGGGCAGCAATTTCAGGCAAGTGTAGCCCGATTCACAGTCCGTACAAAGGCTCCATGCATAGCCCGAGGATCGTCGGCAATCAGCGAGCTTGCTGACGGCGCCGAGATTGATCGTCATCGGAAGCCAAACTCGCTATGTTGGTGGCAGCATCACGTGTGTAAAGCTCGCGTGGTCCGCCGATCCGAGCCTTTGCTCCTTGCAACGTCATGGCCTTGGGAGTTTCGATATGAAGACCAGAATCGTCAGTTTCCTTTCAGTCTTCCTCGCAACGTTTCTGCTTGTCACGGCAACTGCCGGCTTGGCACAAGATCAGCGCCGCGCAGCGTCCGCCGAAAGCGTGCGAATCAAAGACAAAACGTCAGCGCAAGACATCACTTATCCCAAAGCCCGCCGGTCCGATCATACCGACGACTACCACGGCACCATCGTTCCCGACCCTTATCGTTGGCTGGAAGAGCCGCGTAGTCAGGAGACGCTCAACTGGATTCGTGCTCAGGTAGAACTGGCGACAGGCTATCTGGGAAGCCTGCCGGAGCGTGAGCCGATCGAAAAGCGTTTAACGGAGCTTTGGAACTTTGAACGCTTCGGCGTCCCTTCAGAAAAAGGTGGTCGGTACTTCTACACACGCAACGACGGGCTGCAGAACCAGGACGTGCTCTACATGGCGGACTCGCTCGAAGCTGAGCCGCGCATGATCCTGGATCCCAACACATTCTCCGAGGACGGCACAGTTTCGCTTGCCGATATCGAAGTCAGCGATGATGGACGTTTGATGGCCTATGCCACCAGTACCGGCGGCTCAGATTGGCGGGACATCATGGTCCGGGATCTCAACACAGGCGAGGACCTGGAAGATCACGTTCAGTGGGCCAAGTTCACGGCGTTGAGTTGGACTCCTAACGGAGAAGGCTTCTTCTATAGTCGCTATGACGAACCCCAAGGGGGTGGCGAACTGGAAGACGTCAACTACTTCCAAAAATTGTACTACCACAAGATCGGGACGCCGCAGTCTGAAGATCAACTGGTGTACGAACGCAGCGACCAAAAGACGTGGGGCTACCGCGGCGAGGTTTCCGAGGATGGAAAATACCTGGCGATCACCGTCACAAAAGGGACTGAGCGCGAGAACGGATTCTTCTACAAGGAACTCTCCTCCGCAGGGAGCGAAGTGGTTGAACTGCTGAATGACTTTGACGCCGAGTATGTTTTCCTGGGAAATGATGGGCCCACGTTTTGGTTCAGCACGGATTTGGACGCTCCCAAGGGGCGCATCATCGCCATCAACGTCAACCAACCGGAGCGCAACGCCTGGAAAGAACTCGTCACCGAATCGGACAATTCGCTGCAAGGCGTTGGTGTGATTGGGAAAAAGTTCGTGGCTTCGTACATGGTGGACGCCAAGACACAGATCCAACTGTTTGAGCTGGACGGTTCGCCTGCGGGCGAGATTGTTCTGCCCGGCATTGGGGCGGTGAGCGGTTTAACTGGCTCCGCCGAAGACATGGAGACGTTCTATTCCTTCACTAGCTACGTCGATCCGGGAACCATTTATCGGTATGACTTTGAAACCGGGGAATCGAACGTCTTCAAACAGCCGCAAGTACTCTACGACCCGGATCAATTCACGACCCAGCAGGTCTTCTATGAGAGCAAAGACGGAACGCGGATTCCGATGTTCATTAGCTACAAGAAAGGGCTATCGCTTAACGGCGAAAACCCGACGCTGCTCTACGGCTACGGCGGCTTCAACATCTCCATCACCCCGCGGTACTCCGTGCAGAACGTTGTCTTTATGGAGCGGGGAGGCGTTTTCGCGGTCGCCAATCTCCGCGGTGGCGGCGAATATGGCAAAGCCTGGCACGATGCTGGGCGGCTGCATAACAAGCAGAACGTATTTGATGACTTCATCGCTGCGGGAGAGTGGCTGATCGAGAACAACTACACCCGGAAAGAAAAGCTGGCCATCAACGGCGGCAGCAACGGTGGACTTCTTGTTGGTGCGTGCATCACGCAACGACCAGATCTGTTTGCCGCCGCCATTCCCGCCGTGGGCGTGATGGACATGCTGCGCTTCCAAAAGTTCACCATCGGATGGGCTTGGGTTTCCGATTACGGATCTTCTGACAATCCAGACGATTTCAAAACGCAATACGCGTACTCTCCCTATCACAACATCAAGCAAGGAACGGAGTACCCCCCCACGCTGATCACAACCGCCGATCATGATGACCGTGTGGTGCCAGCGCACAGCTATAAGTTCGCCGCGCAGATGCAGTACGCACAAGCCGGTAAGAACCCCATCATCATCCGCATCGAAACCTCTGCCGGGCACGGCGCCGGCACGCCTGTTTCCAAGCGAATCGAGCAAGCGACCGACGCGCTGGCATTCCTCAACTACCACCTGCAAGGCAAAGAGCCGGCTCCAGCCAGCTTCCAATCAGACTCCGGAATGGAACAAAGATCCCGAGTTGAGGGAGATGAGAAGTAGAGCCGGGTGAGGACACAAAACGCTCAAAGAACATTCATTGCTCGCACGTGTTGCTGAGCGATTCCCACTGACGGGAATGGGCTTCAGCGAGGCGCGAGGATGGATCGCGTCGGACGGACGGATACTTCACTGTCCTTTGTATAGGGTGCTATACGTTCGCTGGGACTTCCCTCGTGCCACGGCGACCGAACGGACTTGTTTGAGATTGAGCGATTCGAAGACAGCTTCGCGACACGTGCTTGCTTTCCAGAAACCGTCTGAATCCCAAGTCGTTCGCGGTAAGTTCGGATCAAATAGCCGCAACCAGCTCTTCCTCATCTTGTTTTGCCAAGGCTGCGGCAATGGATAATCGTCTTCCGTCACGCCAGCAGCTGCGAGCGTTGTTTCCCAGTTTTCATACTCACGTTTCGTGACGGCAAGATAATCTTGACAGAACACTCGGTCCCATGCCCAGCAGGGGAAGGAGAGGACACGCTTGTCCGGGACAACCAACTCAAGCCGGACAAACTTCTCGCGATAGTGATAGGAGTCGCGGTGCAAGCTCAACCTCGGCTTCTTGCAGTGGGCCCACCAAGGCAGGTTCCCCTGGTAGCCTGCAACACGCTCACGGAATTGTCCTTGAATCCACACGTAGGATGGCGGCGTCCATTTCCGTGGCGGAACAAACAAGGTTCCTTCAGCCTGAAGCAGATCCCACACTTCCTTTCTTTGGATTGTCCACAGGTGCATGAGGTTCGTTCTCGGCAGAGCGGGCACTCAAGCAGAACACGTCACATCGCTATGCCTGTGCCGCAAACCGTTGGTTGGCTTCTTGCCAATCGATGTGGTCGATGAACCGCTCAACGTAATCCGCCTTGCGGTTCTGATAGTCAATGTAGAAAGCGTGCTCATACGTATCGATCACAACCAGCGGCATGGCCATCCAAAGCACACCCATCGCGTGTTCGTCGCTGACAACGTTGTACAGCTTGCCGTTGACGGGGTGTTTAACCAGCATGGCCCATCCGGCGGCGTTCTTGGCCGACGCAATGAAATCTGCCGCCCATTTCTCGACTGATCCGAAGCGCTTATCGATCGCAGCGCGAATGTCCGCTGCCGGGTCTGGCGATTCGCGCGCCAGCCCATCAAAGTACAGCTCATGCAAGATCACGCTATTGCCCTTGCTGTTGACCGCCCGTTTGAGCGCTCCGTAGGCCGCCGGGTCGACGGCTTCGTTGCCCTTGACCGCCTCTTCAATCCGTGCATCCGCAGCATTGTATCCTTTGAGCGCCCCTCCGTAGTGAGCCGTATGATGCGGCGCAATCTGTTCAGCACTGAGAAACCCGGGAATCTCCACATGCTTGAGTGGCTTGGGCTGCCCCGTGACCAGACCGCTTTCAGTAAAACCTTGTTCCTGTTTATTGTCACCTGTGCCTGCCTCAGCGACCCCTGAGGCAAGGAAGTTCCCCACCGCGGCCCCGGAAGAGAGAAACACGAAGTGACGTCGCGAAAGTTGGCTCATCAAGATCCTCGCTTGCGAACAGGGAATGAACCAGATGGATGATTGCCGTGGCACGGCCTCTCTTCCGCAATCATCACCTGTGGAGCTCCCGCTTCGCAACCGCCGCGGTCTTTAATGTGTGATTTTGTACCAGGGTGCTGTGCTCAAACTCGTTTGAGCTTGATTGCCGTGTGCGCTCAGCTCGTCGCTGTGTCGGTCCGATCCATCTCGGGGGCGTGAAGACCGAGGATCGTTTCTTGTGCCCCAAGTTGCCAGCCTGACGACGGCACTGGCAAGCCGGCGTCACCCGCGTGTTGAAGGAAGCGTGGGCTTGGTTTGCGAGCATCAGCAAACCGAACCCACGAACAACTGCATGCAATCGTCCGAACGCTAGTTCCTCAGGTATCAAGCTGCTGTGGGAGCCTGGCACGGCTCTGGTTCTGGTTTGTGCAATGCCACAACCAACAGGACTGCCCCACCATTGGCCCAATAGTACACAGCATCAATACCGGTAAACCCGAACGCGATTGGCGTGATCAAAAACACGACGCCCACCAGGCCGTCGATAGCCAGGTGAAACGAGTAAGGCAACACACGGATGACGCCGAGTTTGTGGTCCGTGAGCAGCGTCAAGGCGAATGCCGCCACACCAGTGCTAATTGCCAGCCATGTGGCCATTGAGTGGGAACTACCAAGCCCGAGCAAGAGTGGACCAACCATCAGGCTGACAGCGACGGGATAATCCAAGAATGCGTGAAGCGATTTCGTGACAAAGCGGGGGTCCATGACAATATCTCCTCTTTTCAGGTGGGAAGGTCGTGACTGGTTGTTTCGGTCTCGCCTGATCCGATAGCTGGTTTTGCGGCCAGGGCAAAAGTCCGTTGCATTTCACCGTCGGCTATTTTCCCTCGCACGTTTCTGATCGCGTTGAATCCTGGCCATGAGCACGATCGCGTTGTTGCAATCATCATTTCGCGCGGAATACAGGAGTGTCGCTGGGCCATCACCAATCGTTGCCAGCAGTCTCGTGACTTCGGTTGTTACCCGATCAAGTTCAAGACCATAGCGTTGGGTGAACTCGTCAAACCTCTCGTCGTCATGGCCAAACCACTTCCGCAGCTCGGCCGATGGAGCTAGTTCTTTCGCCCAGACATCGATGGCTGCCTGTTTTTTGGTCAGGCCGCGAGGCCACAGCCGATCAACGAGGATACGCAGTCCGTCGGTCGCAGCAGGAGCGTCATACACGCGTTTGATTTGAATCTGCATGCCGAACTCGCAATTCATCTCACTTCACGAGTTGGTGGGGCAACCCACAGTTCGTTTGTGAAGCGCCTTGTGCCTTTCAACGGTTTGCAACACTTCGATGCGGTGAACCAGCGCAGTCTTACGTCGAATTTCCGAATCGCTGGCACGAAAAAATTCACCATGATCGAAGTAAGACCACTGGGCCTCACAACATCGAAAGGACAGCGTTCCTTACAGAAAACGAGTCCCAGCCAAGGAGAACACAATGCCTCGTCTCAACCCTGTCACTCAAGACACGGCGAGCGCCGACACAGCAAAGTTGCTGTCAACCGTTGAAAAGAAGATGGGAACGGTGCCAAACCTCATCGCCACCATGGCCAATTCACACTCTGTGGCCAATGCGTACCTTGGCTTCAGTCAAGCGCTCGCCGGTGGTTTACTTTCGTCTCAACTGCGAGAGCAAATTTCGCTTGTCGTCGGTGAAGCAAATGGATGCGACTATTGCGTTGCCGCGCACACAGCGCTCGGCAAGCGCGCTGGGCTTTCAGAGCAAGAGACATGCGATGCTCGTCGGGGCGTTGCCCGTGACAACAAAGAAAGTGCAGGGCTCGAGTTCGCTCGCAAGATTGTCACCGAACGGGGCGTCGTATCGGACGCTGACTTTCAACAAGTGCGCAACGCTGGGTATGATGATGGCGAAATTGCCGAGATTGTGGCGAACGTGGCTTTGAACGTCTTCACGAACTACTTCAACCATGTCGCGGAGACAGAAGTGGATTTCCCGGCAGCGCCTGAATTAACTGCGGCGTAACCACAGAGGGTGGTGCTTGGCCAGCCTACTCAGCCGGCCAAGCGTGTTTTCACTGGCGGCGAACGACGAGCCCAAGATGCCTCGGGACAATGAGAGTTGGGTTGCGGACTTGAGAGCAGAACGGGAGTCGGCCTTATCCGACCTCCGGGATGCTCTCTTGCGCAATCTTCGCAAAGCACTGGCGACTTGGCCACATGCCGATGAGTCATTGTTGGAGGATGCCGTCCAGGATTCTCTCATGCGAGTCCTGGAACGCATTGAACAATTTGAGGGCCGCAGTCGGTTTCTCACGTGGGCAACGTCTATTGCTATCCACACCGCAATGGCTGAACTACGACGCCGGCGCTGGAAAGACGTTTCGCTTGAAAAGGTTGTCTCTGATGGAGACTTTGCTCCTGTGCAACTTACTACCAGTGGGCAGACTATGGATGGAAAGCTCGTGCAACAAGCTCTGGTTGCCACTATGCAACGGCTCATTGAGCAAGATCTCACCGAGAAACAAAGAACGGCATTGAAGGCTGAACTCAAGGGAATGCCGCAGGATGAAATTGCCCGACATCTCGGCAGCAACCGCAACGCTGTCTACAAACTGACACATGACGCGCGGAAGAAGTTGAAGGCGGGGCTTGAAGCGGCAGGGTTCACTGCCGGCGACGTGACAGCACCTTTGTAGGTTGAAACTGAACAATGCCACTTTCTGAATCAGAAATTGATAGCCTGCTGCGTCTTGTCAGCCTGACCGAAGACGTCGAAATCAACTGCGAGCAGTGCCTGGCGGCGGTTGCGGAGTTTGCCGAGCAGAAACTGGCAGGCAAGTCCATCCGCGAAGCGTTGCGGGCTGTCGAACATCACTTGTCGGTCTGCGCCGAATGCCGCGCAGAATACGAGGCTCTACTGCGCACCCTGAACAACATCGGTGGCCAGGGCGAGGGCTGAGCAACTTAGAAAACCTGCCCGAATTGCTGTTCCACTCGCCCAACGAACTCTGTCAGGTTGCCCCGAGATGAGAGCAGGCGCGCGGGGAACGCTACGACAATTCCATTACTCGTCCGCGAAGCGATGGGACTGCTGACTCACCTCACTCACGGTGAGCAGCCAACGTGATTTCTTGTCCGTTTGCCAGCAGTTGCCGCGCCTGGACGTGCTTGTACCCCCAAGTGTGAACGCGAAAGACATAGTCAGGGATTTCTGACGCGAGCTTCCATTCTGGGAATTTTAGCGTGAGGACCATGCCACGGATGTTCACGCCTTCATGTTTCACGATTTCTTCCACACAATCCAACGTGTACTTAGGGGCGACATTCATATCAGCGACCAGCCAGGGAATGCCGACAAAATGCTTACGTCGCACGTCCATGCCGCGTTTTTTTTCATGCCAGAAGCTGGGGTTCTTGCGCAATGACGGATCGGGGTCGGCGGGGTCCACGCCAAAAACCCGCATGCCTCGGGCGAGCAATGCTTGGCTAGCTCCACCGGGCGCACAGCCCAGGTCTGCGACGCGGTCGCTTTTGCGGAAAGGGAGTTGGCTCCACTGCAGGGCTTCCTCCAGTTTGTAAAACGCACGCGAGATGGTGGGTTCACGTGCGGTGATGCGGCAAGAACCACCAGGCCAGCAGGACGGTGGAGTGGTGGACGTGTGCCGGCCGATCCACCACACGTCAGGCTCGACAAGAATCACATCCAGCACGGTTGTTCCCGCCGGAACCCAGGTACGCAGCGAACTCTGGCCTGATTCATTCCCAGGGCGCGGTTCTCCCGGTTCTTCGGAAGCTGGGGGTAAATGGTTTGGCGCCGTAGCACGGATCGCCCGAGCGGCGTCAATGGCCTCTGGAGGAACGCGTGGATCATAACGGCGGTTGCTGGGAGGCCGAGTATCTCGCGCCCAAACGTGTAAACCGTCAAAGTTGGATGCTGATTCTGCCAGGAAGTTCCAGAGCTGGACCGCCCGGTCCGGGGCTGTTTCGGCCTGGATTTTTCCCAATGAATGCCCACAAGTTCTGGCGAAAACGGATTCTCGACAGGGCACGTCATGATCCCATGGCAGGACTGCTTCAGACTTGAAAGTAACGAAGCCTGGTCGCGAATAGGCGAATCTCAGCTCTGGCCAGCGACGGGCGAATTCTGCTTTGAGCACGGATTCGGCCCCCGCCTGGCAGGTCGCAAATACAAAGGAAGGTGTCGTCATGAGGTCGGAACTGGCCAGAGAGCAAGGTTGTCAGCGTAAGGTTCTCGCTCATGAGTCCCTTTCTGCAAAGAGCTTGTCTTCCCTGCTTCCCGTAAAGTTGCCCTGTCCAGACTCTCCATTTACTCTCCCCCGCTCTCACTCTCTCTGGGTTGTTCTTCATTTGGCGTCTGGTGTCGAAGATCTTGTAACGGTGGCGCGCGATTCTCGCTGGGGAACTCAGGAATCGAACGCGACTGGGTAACTAGCAATGCCGCTAACACAGATAGCACAAGGTGCGTGAACCTTTGTAGGAGGAACTGTTTCTGTTCAAAGTGGGGTGTTTCAAGCGTGTCTTGCCAGAAGATGGCCGAACGCTATATTGAGGCGCTTCACCGAGTGTTACCGCAAGCTGGCGACGGTTTTGCGCTAGCGTAGCTCAATTGGCAGAGCAGCTGATTTGTAATCAGCAGGTTGGGGGTTCAAGTCCCTTCGCTAGCTCTCCTAGGCCGCGCGGTTTGCCGCGTTAGTCAGTACGGCGAGAAGTAACTTGCCAGCGGAAGCAATTTGGGCGGCCTGAGAGTCACGTTTGAGCGTATTGCGGGGGGTTTCCCGAGCGGTCAAAGGGGTCAGACTGTAAATCTGATGGCTATTGCCTTCGCAGGTTCGAATCCTGCACCCCCCATTTTCAAGCGTTTTTCTGCGGCTGGCGGGCAGCGGCGTCCAGGCAAATGGGTTGTATGGCTTGGTTTCGGCTGGTGTTACTTTCCTTACCCGATGACGGTGGAGGTTCCGCAAGGCAAAAAATCGGCGCAACTCACGTGCAGGGTGGTTGTTGAATCAAACGGGCATTTGTAGAATCGGCGGTTTGATTTTGCGGATGGCATGCGCGATCGCAAGCAAAGTGCCCCGGAAACTACCAGCGACCGCGCGGTCCTGCGTGAAGCTTTGCGGGTGTAGCTTAGTGGTAAAGCAATGGCCTTCCAAGCCATCCATGAGGGTTCGATTCCCTTCACCCGCTTTTCTTTAAGGCGTTTGACACAAACAGGTTGATGCGGGTGCTCGCAGGGAGAATGTTGGGGCGTCAGCGAGTTGTTGCGGTTGGTTGACAGGCGGCAGGGTTGTTGGGGCAAGGTTGGAGTAACGGCGGCGAAACGCGGTGTGTGGAGTTCTGTTTCTTTCCATTCGCCTAATCGCCAGGGTTCTGGCGAAGCCACATCACAATGGAGTTATGCCGCTGTAGCTCAGTTGGTAGAGCGCGTCCTTGGTAAGGACGAGGTTCATGGGTTCGAATCCCATCAGCGGCTCATCGTTCATTTTGCATTCTTGAATCTCGGATCGTATTTCCCACGGAGACGAGTAGCGACAAATGGCCAAGGAAAAATTTGAGCGGACAAAACCGCACGTCAATGTCGGCACGATTGGTCACATTGATCATGGAAAAACAACTCTGACAGGTGCGATCCTTGCTGTGCAGGGGCATAAGGGTCTCGCCCAGCCAAAGGCATACTCCGAAATTGCCAAGGGTGGTACGGTTCGTGACGATACTAAGACGGTGACAATCGCCGTCTCTCATGTTGAGTATGAGACGGACGCGCGTCACTACGCGCACATTGACTGCCCTGGTCACGCGGACTTTATCAAGAATATGATCACCGGCGCTGCTCAGATGGACGGCGCGATCTTGGTGGTTTCCGCTGCGGACGGGCCCATGCCGCAGACGCGAGAGCATATCTTGCTGGCGCGTCAGGTGGGTGTGCCCGCGATTGTGGTTTTCTTGAACAAGTGCGATCTCGTCGATGATGACGAGTTGCTGGAGCTTGTCGAGCTGGAGCTTCGTGAGTTGCTTTCGCATCACGGTTTTCCCGGTGACGAGATCCCAATCATTCGCGGTGCATCTAAGCCGGCTTACGATAACCCCGGTGATGACGCTGCCAACAAGTGTATCGGCGACTTGATGGACGCCATTGACTCTTACATTCCTGAGCCAGCTCGCGAGAACGACAAGCCGTTCTTGATGGCTGTTGAAGACGTGTTTTCCATCGAAGGTCGCGGAACTGTGGCCACTGGCCGGATTGAGCGCGGCATGGTCAAGGTTGGCGACGAGGTCGAAATCGTTGGGTTCACGGAACCGCGCAAGACTGTCTGTACGGGCGTTGAGGCCTTCAATAAAGAGCTTGGTGAGGGGATGGCCGGAGACAACGTCGGCTGCCTGCTTCGCGGAATCAAGCGGGATGAAATTGAGCGCGGTCAAGTCTTGGCCAAGCCTGGCTCCATCACGCCGCACAAGAAGTTTGAGGCCGAAGTTTACGTGTTGTCAAAGGATGAAGGTGGGCGTCATACGCCGTTCTTTAGCGGTTATCGCCCGCAGTTCTACTTCCGCACCACTGACGTCACGGGCAACGCCAAGTTGGTTGGCGACGCTGAGATGTGCATGCCTGGCGACAATGCCAAGCTTGAGGTTGAGTTGATGAGTCCGGTTGCTTTGGACGACGGCGTTCGATTCGCCATTCGAGAGGGCGGCAAGACCGTCGGTTCTGGTGTCGTCACGAAGGTGATCGAGTAGTGGCTACGGGTTGTCGCCTTGCGTTAAGGGGGGCTGAGAGCCGGACTTGGCTGTTTTGCTCAGCGGGAGAGGTCTTGACGCAAGGACATGGTCTGTTGGCCAGGCGAAGGCAGTAGAAAGACAAGAGCTGTAGAAAGGATTGTCGAGCAAGAATCGCCAGCGAGTTTGCTCGAGCTGGCGACCCCGGACGGCGAGCCTGTCGATTGCGGCGGGTTCGCGAAAAGGGGCGTAGCTCAATTGGCAGAGCGCCGGTCTCCAAAACCGGAGGTTGCGAGTTCGATTCCCGCCGCCCCTGCTTCGAGAACGTTGGATAGGAAAGGTGATTCGGCCGGCGAGCAGTGTCGATCATCACGGCGGGCATCCGCCGGAGACTTGTATAGGGAGTGTTTTGCGTGAGCACGGCATTTTACCAAGAGCTGTTTCGCCCTGCGGTTTATAAGCGTAGTCAGGGGCGCACGACGCGCATGGCTACGGGCGCTGCGATTGGCGTGGTCGCCGTGCTTTCCTGTTGGAGGCTGATGGGCGTTTTTGGCGCAAGTCATTGGATGTTGCATTACTTGCTGCCGGGTTTGCTGTTGATCTTGGGGTTATGGGTCGCCTTTCGCATTGTGAACTGGCCGCGGTTTGCTGACTTTCTGATCGCTGTCGAAGGTGAGGTTGTCAAAGTTAAGTGGCCCTCTCGACTGGAGTTGATACGCAGTTCCGTTGTTGTGTTGGTCACGCTGGCGCTTTTGACTTCGTTCTTGTTTGTCTATGACTTGTTTTGGAGCTTTCTGCTAATTGACTGGATGCAAATTGCAGGCGCGCCTCAAGCGAGTTGATTTGCAGTGGCAGTTTCTCAGGGTCGGGAGCTTTGCTGCTGAACGCGGCTGGCATTCTGGTTAAACGTGATGGGGGGATTGTGAACGAGTCCGCACGTGAGCCTACCGCCGACGATGAGACGCAAGTCTCGTCGCCTGACGCGGCTCAAGAAAATGAACAGCACCAGAGTGCGCCGGCCGCGGAGGAATCGCCTGGCGGATTGCAGGGCGCTGCGCATTCGCTTGCCGCGGACGTTACCTCTGATCAAGCCGTGCCAGCCGGTGTGGAGTCGGTTGCTTCTGAGGCTGCTGGGTCGGCTGCAGTCGAAGGTGGTCCATCGGCAAGCGATGGCCTAGTGGACGGCGATGTCGAGGACGAGGACGACGAGCAGTACTCTGGAGATGAAGATGCTCAGCCCATCGAGATCTTGGAAGATGACTCTACGGCCGTCACGTTAGGTGAGGACGAGGTTGAAGCCGATGGCGAGATGAAGTGGTACATCCTCAAGGTTCAGAGCAACCGTGAGGATTCAATTCGTGACGCACTTGTGCGGCGGATGAAGATTGCCGGGCTGGAGAACTGCGTCTCGCAGGTCATCGTTCCCAAAGAATCGATCACCGAGTTTAAAGGGGGCCGCAAGCGGGTTCGCAAGCACAAGATCTATCCAGGCTACATTGTGGTCCACATGGTCATCAATGAAGAGACCTGGTTTCTTGTCCGTGAAACGCCTGGGATTGGCGATTTCACTGGAGCTGCTGGCAAGCCAACGCCCATGCTGCCCAGCGAGGTTGAGCGGATTAAGGAGCTGGAAAAGCCAGAAGAAGAGAAGCAGAAGGAGAAGATTAACGTCACGTACGAGTTGGGTGAGCGGGTCAAAGTCACCGAAGGCAACTTCCTCAATATGGAAGGTGAGGTGGAGGCCGTTGACGCCACCAACCAGCGGATCACAGTGTTGATTCAGATTTTCGGCCGGCCCACGCCTGTTGAATTGGAGTACTGGCAGGTTCAGCGCATCGAGTAGCTGGCCCGGCTTGGCGGAACTGCGCTTGGGCCCTTTGTGTCTGGGCGAACCTGAGAAAAAACACATTCAAAGTCATTCATATCACGCGGAAGAGACATGGCAAAACAGCTTGCCGGCACGGTCAAGTTTCAAGTCCCTGGCGGACAGGCCACCCCTGCCCCGCCGGTCGGGACCTCGTTGGGCCGGTTTGGAATCAACCTTGGCCAGTTTGTGCAGCAGTTCAATGACAAGACAAAAGATGCTGGCGGCATTCCCATTCCCGTCGTCGTCAATGTCTACAACGACCGCTCTTTTGAGTTTGAGACCAAGAGTCCTCCGGCGGCGGCTTTGTTGAAGCGTCAGGCCGGGATCGCCAAGGGCTCTGGAGTGCCGAATAAAGACAAGGTTGGCACCGTGACCAATGCCCAGCTTGAAGAGATTGCCAAGATGAAGATGGACGACCTCAACGCCAGGGACATGGAACACGCCGTGCGGATGATCGCTGGAACAGCGCGCAGCATGGGATTGGTCGTTGACGGGTAATCCCGGCGGCGAGCAAGATGACGAAACAAACTCGGCTGCCCTGCTCCCATGTAAGGTTCTTGGAAGGCGAGGGCCGCCGTCAGCAGACAGTGTTTCTTTAGTGGATTTGATTCGATGCCTAAGCAGTCCAAACGTTTTCGCAAGCACGCCCAGGGGCACAACACCCAGGCGGCCATGCCGCTGGTAGACGGCGTCAAGAAACTGAAGTCGTTCAATACGACCAAGTTTGATCAGTCGGTGGAAATTGCCATGCGATTGGGCGTTGATGATCGCCAGGCGGATCAGGTGGTACGTGGTTCCATTGTGTTGCCACACGGAATCGGCAAAGAGAAACGCGTAATCGTTTTCGCTAAGGATGAAAAGGCTGAAGAGGCCCGCCAAGCCGGGGCGGAAGAAGTGGGCGGCCCTGAGTTGGCTCAGAAGATCAAAGACGGTTTTTTGGATTTCGATGTCTGTATCGCCACTCCGGACATGATGGGCGTGGTAGGCCCGTTGGGGAAGTTGTTGGGGCCTCGGGGCCTGATGCCCTCACCGCGAGCCGGGACGGTCACTCCGGACGTCACCAAGACCGTCAAAGAATACAAGGCAGGAAAAGTGGAGTTTCGCAATGACAAAGGAGGCGTTGTCCATGCCATTGTCGGGAAGCTCAGTTTTGATGAGGACAAACTCAAAGAGAATATTCAGGCGTTCATTGACCGGATCATGTCAATGAAGCCGGCGACCATCCGCGGCGCATACCTCAAGGGTGTTTCCATCAGTGCGACCATGAGCCCTGGCGTGCGGATCGCGGCGTAGTGATCTTTGGGCGCGGCGGGGTTGGAACGCAATCTAGCATTGATCGCCACGGTTCCTGAACCAAGATTCCCAGTCATCACGTGCGGACGTCTTTCGGCGGCCCAACACGAAGTGCGGTAAGAAGTCATGAGCAAATACGTTAAGCAACTGATGACCGATCACCTCAAGCAACAGCTTGACGGGGTTGAGAATGTCGTCCTCGTTACTGTCGAGGGGATTGAGGCGAACGCCAACGTTGAGTTACGGCGGACGTTGCGCCAAAAGGACATGCAGCTGCTGGTCGTCAAAAACAGCATCGCTCGGCGCGCTACCGAAGGCACGGCCTTGGCGCCTGCCTTTGAAGGACTCAATGGCACCGCGGCTGTTGTCTGGGGGGGCACGGACATTGTTGACGTGGCGAAAGAAGTCGTTCGCCTGGCCAAAGAGAAGCAGTTTGAGCCGTTCAAGGCTCGCGGCGGTGTACTCGACGGGCAGAAGCTGAGCGAATCAGACGTTGTTGACGTTAGTAAGTGGCCCTCACGGACAGAGCAGCTTTCAATCCTTGTTGGTCAGATTCTCTCACCGTGGCAGTCTTTGGCGGGGCAATTGGTTGGACCTTCAGGCGCGCTTGCCAGTCAGGTCAAAAAGAAGTCCGAAGGCGAATCCGAGGATGCTGCCGAATAATCAAACTCACAATCAAGATCGCGCGGCTGTGAATGGTCTGCGATCTAGAGCGGAAATCACTCTCACAAACGAAACTCCCTGTCTCCGGCGAACATTTCAATCGTTCGCTGACTCGAAAGGACGATCTCACCATGACAACAGAAGCTCCCGAGGCTCCCAGCTATTCGGACGCCACCAAAGATCTGGGCGAGAAGATCGCCAACTTGACGTTGAAAGACGCCAAGGAACTTTCCGACTACCTCAAGGACGAGTATGGGATTGAGCCGGCCTCTGGCGGCGCGGTCATGATGGCTCCCTCCGGGGATGGCGGCGGTGGAGGTGGCGGTGAGGCGGAAGCCAAAACCGAGTTCGACGTTGTCTTGACAGGGTTTGGCGATGCCAAGATTCCCGTCATCAAGGCCGTTCGCGCTCACACCGGTTTGGGCCTCAAGGAAGCCAAGGAACTGGTTGAAGGCGTACCCAAGCCTATCAAAGAAGGCGTTTCTGAAGATGACGCCAAGAAAATCAAAGCCGAAATCGAAGAAGCCGGCGGGAGTGTCGAGATCAAGTAGGACGGACAGGCAGCGCTCTTGCCGAGTTGATCATCGGCTTGAGCGGAGTGCGTACGCGGTGTCTTGTCGCTGTTCTCTATTGTCAAGTCGTTGACTGGACTTGGGTTCCGGTTCTGAAGCGGCTTGACGGTTGTCGGAAATGGTTCCCAAATTGGCCGTTTTCCCACACAATGGGGAGCTTTGCGGCTGACGGGGATTGGGTTTCATGTGCAAAACGCGGAGATCTCTGTGTTAGGGAAAGAACTCCGTTTTGCTCCCAGTGATTTCGACCCGGGCCAAGCGTATTGCCTTTGTTCGTGTTCTTCGATTTGGTCAGTCTTCTGCGGCGGATACCGGTCTAAGGAATCGGCCGTTGTGCTAGGTCGTCTCGTGGTGCGCGATGTTTTTTGCGCGTTCGCTGACGTGCTGAGCATTGGGGGATGAACTCTCGAGCGACGAGTGCATGTTGTCCCAGTGCGAATTTTTGAGTGCAATTGATACCTTCTCCGCATTTTCTTTGGGGGAAATCTGACATATGGCGACTTCTGCAGTTCGGCGCATTATCCCGAAAGAAGAACGTCGATTTGGTCCCGACCATGAGTACCACGAAATCCCTGATCTGACGGAGATTCAGACCAAGAGTTATGCCGCCTTTTTGCAAGCTGAACTTGCGCCCAACAAGCGCAAGGATTTCGGCATGGAAGGTGTGCTGCGGGAGATCTTTCCCGTTGAAAGCTACGACAAGTCATTGCGGCTTGAGTATCTGAGCTATGACTTGGGCAAGCCTCGCTATGAGCCGGACGAATGTCGGCAATTGCGGCTCACGTATGGACGTCCGTTCAAAGTCCGTCTCCGGCTGACAAAGGAACAGCCGATTGAAGAGGATGTCTACCTGGGCGATCTGCCGATCATGCTCGGTGGCGGCGAGTTCATCATCAACGGTGCGGAGCGCGTCGTTGTTAGCCAGTTGCACCGCTCGCCGGGTGTTGACTTTATCGTCGACCGCGATGGCGAACGGGATGTGCATTCTTGCCGAATCATCCCGGAGCGAGGAAGTTGGATCGAACTCAACGTCAACAAGAAGGAGTCGCTGACGGTCCGCATTGACCAAAGCGGCAAGTTCTCCGCCATGACGCTGCTCCGCGCCATGGATCCCAAGTACAGCATGGATGATGACTTGCTCCGTGCTTTCTATGAAACGAAGGTCGAAAAGATTGTTGATGGTCGCAGCGTCAGCAAGATTGAAGATAAGATTGCCGCTGCGGACATTGTCTATCCGGCCAAGACGGAGCGCGCGGGAGAGATCATTCTGGAAGCCGGTCAGAAAGTGACCAAGAACGCTGCGGAGACCATTTGCTCCAGCGGTGTTAAGAAGGTCGAGGTCATGGAGGACACCAAAGACCCACTGATCTTCAATGCATTGGCCGAAGACACGACCAGCAGCCATGAAGAGGCCGTGCTCAAGATCTACCAGCGGCTCCGGCCGGGCAACCCGCCCCAATTGGAGAAGGCCAAGACGCTGTTTGCGGAGAAGTTCTTTGACACCAACCGCTATCGCTTGGGTAAGGTTGGCCGTTTCCGCATCAACCGAAAGCTGGATCTCGATATTCCCGAATCGGAAATGGTGCTCCGGGCGGAAGACCTGATTGAGTCCATTAAGTACATCCTCCGCCTGCGCGCCATGGATGACGTGGCTCACGTGGACGATATCGATCACTTGGGTAATCGCCGGTTGCGGACGATTGATGAACTGGCCAGCGATGAACTCCGCAAAGGCTTCTTGAAGCTTCGCCGCACGGTACAAGAGCGGATGAGCCTGAAGGACGTGGAGGATATGACTCCGCGCACGCTGATCAATCCCAAGAGCATCTCAGCCGCCATTGAGTATTTCTTTGGCCGGGGTGAGTTATCTCAAGTGGTTGACCAAACCAACCCGCTCTCAATGCTGACGCACGAGCGGCGGCTCTCAGCGCTGGGCCCCGGCGGTTTGAACCGCAAGCGGGCCGGCTTTGAAGTCCGTGATGTGCACATCTCTCACTACGGTCGGATTTGTCCGATCGAAACGCCGGAAGGCACCAACATCGGCTTGATTTCTAGCTTGGCGATGTACGCCACGGTTGACGATTACGGCTTCCTGGTCACGCCGTATCGGCAGGTGAAGAGCGGCAAGTTGGCGGAAGAGGTTGAATGGCTGCGTGCCGATCAGGAAGCCCAAGCCTTCCTTGCGCCGGCTGATGCCGAAGTCGAGTCAAACAAGTTGGTGGGCGATACGATTGTTGCCCGGCACCAAGCTGATTTTGAAGTCGTCCCTTCTAGCAAGGTCGACTATATCGATGTGGCTCCCAGCCAGATGGTGGGCGTCTCTGCCGGATTGATTCCCTTTTTGGAGCACGATGACGCCAACCGCGCGTTGATGGGTTCCAACATGCAGCGGCAAGCCGTGCCCCTTTTGATCGCGGAGCCCCCGCTGGTTGCAACCGGCTTGGAGAAGGATGTTGCGCACAATTCCAGCATGCTCGTACGTGCCAGGAAGCGCGGCACGGTGACCTACGTGGACGCCAACCGGATTGAGATTGGCGACGAAGTCTACGAGATGCGGAAATTCGTGGGCTTGAATGAACGCACGTGTCAGAACCAGAAACCAATTGTTCTGCCGGGTGAAAAGATCGAAAAAGGCCAGGTCATTGCCGATGGCGCCGCCACGTTCCATGGTGAACTTGCCCTGGGCCGCAACGTGCTCGTGGCCTTTATGTCATGGGATGGGTTCAACTTCGAGGACGCGATCATCATTTCGGAAGATCTCGTTCGCAACGATGTTTACACGTCGATTCACATCGAGGAATTCGATGTGGAGATTCGTGAGACCAAGTTGGGACGCGAGGAATTCACTCGCGATATCCCCAACGTCAGCGAAAAGGCGCTCCGCAACCTGGATGAGAACGGCATCATCACCGTCGGCACGTACGCCCGACCAGGCGATATCCTTGTCGGCAAGGTCTCTCCCAAGAGCAAGACCGAGTTGACGCCGGAAGAGAAGCTGTTGCACGCGATCTTCGGCCGCGCCGGCGAGGACGTCAAGAACGACTCGCTGGAAGTGCCTTCGGGCGTGGAAGGGATCGTTATCGACACGCAGAAGTTCTCTCGCCGCATGAGTTTGTCCGAGGACGAACGCAAGCGTTTCGAGAAGGAACTGAAAGACGTTGAAAGCGAAGGCAACGAAAAGATCGCGGAAGCCTTCATCGCGATGATCGCCGAGATGGAGAAAGTCCTTGGTCGCAAAGTGACTGACGAGGACGACCAACCGATGATTGGCGACCACGATCCGAAATATGTAGCCGAACAGGCGCAACGTTTCCGCGTGGATGCCCTGAACCTTCGCAGTCCTCAGCGCAAGGCGGACGTTGACAAGATCTACAAGGAGATGTGGCCTCAGGTTGAACTGATGATTGACTTGCGCGACCGCAAGCTCAACAGCATGAAACGTGGGGATGAACTTCGCAGTGGCGTGCTGCAGATGGTCAAGGTTTATGTCGCCACCAAGCGCTGCATCTCTGTCGGTGACAAGATGGCCGGACGCCATGGAAACAAGGGCGTGATCGCCAAGATCCTCCCCCGTGAGGATATGCCGTTCTTGGAAGATGGAACTCCGGTACAGATCATGCTTAATCCGCTGGGTGTTCCCAGTCGTATGAACGTGGGACAGATCCTGGAGACGCATCTAGGATGGGCTGCCGCTGGATTAGGCTTCCAGGCGATCACACCGGTCTTCTCTGGGGCCAACGAGGAAGAGATTAACTCGTGCCTGGATGAAGCGGGGTTGCCATCAAACGGTAAAGCTCAACTTTACGATGGTCGTACTGGCGAACCGATGGAGCAGAAAACAACCGTCGGCTACATCTACATGTTGAAGTTGCACCACCTTGTCGATGACAAGGTTCATGCCCGCAGCACGGGCCCCTACTCGTTGATTACTCAACAGCCGCTGGGTGGAAAAGCTCGCTTTGGCGGTCAGCGATTTGGAGAAATGGAAGTTTGGGCCTTGGAGGCTTATGGAGCAGCTTACATCTTGCAGGAACTGCTCACCGTCAAGAGTGACGATGTGGAAGGCCGGACCAAGATCTATGAATCGATGGTCAAAGGCGAAAACACACTTGAAGCCGGAACGCCCGCCAGCTTTGACGTGCTCACCAACGAGATTCGAGGGCTGGGTTTGAACATGCAGTTGGAGAAACGGCGCTTCTGACCGGCGCCGCTTCACGAGTTACTTCCTTCTGCCTCCTTCCCTCCCACTTACGGAGTTCAACCTGTGGCCATTGGCGAAACCAGCTACGATCGGATTAACGACTACGCCGCGGTCAAGATCAGCCTGGCGCGGCCCCAAGATATTCGCAGTTGGTCCTTCGGTGAAGTGAAGAAGCCGGAGACGATCAACTACCGGACTTATCGTCCGGAGCGGGACGGCTTGTTTTGTGAACGAATCTTTGGTCCCGAGAAAGATTGGGAGTGCGCTTGCGGTAAATACCGCGGCATGAAGTACAAGGGCATGATCTGTGATCGCTGCGGTGTCAAGGTCACACACAGCCGCGTTCGTCGCAAGCGGATGGGGCACATTGAGTTGGCCGCCCCGGTTGCACACATCTGGTTCTTTAAAGCCATGCCCAGCCGGTTGGGCAATCTGTTGGATATGAAGACCTCCAGCTTGGAGAAGGTGGTCTACTTCCAAGATTATGTGGTCACGGACCCTGGTGATACACCGCTGACCAAGCAACAGTTGCTGACTGAGGAAGAATTCCGCCAGGCGTGCGAAGATCACGGCGAAACGGCTTTTGAAGCCGAAATGGGTGCGGAAGCCGTCCGCAAGCTGCTTTTGGGTTTGGATCTCGTAGAGCTCTCCGCTAATCTCCGCAAAGATCTCGCGGAAACCGGATCTAAGCAGAAGCAGAAGGACTACATCAATCGTTTGAAGATCGTGGAGTCCATTCGCGACAGTGAAAACAAGCCGGAATGGATGGTGTTGGATGTGATTCCGGTGATTCCGCCGGACTTGCGCCCGCTCGTGTTGTTGGATTCAGGCAACTTTGCCACCAGCGATTTAAACGATCTCTATCGTCGGATCATCAACCGCAACAACCGGCTCAAGAAACTGGTTGATCTCAATGCTCCGGAAGTCATCATTCGCAATGAAAAGCGAATGCTGCAGCAGTCCGTTGATGCCCTGTTCGATAACAACCGCTGCAAGCGCCCGGTTCTTGGTTCCAGCAATCGTCCGCTGAAATCCTTGACGGACATGATCAAAGGTAAGCAGGGCCGTTTCCGAGAGAACCTCTTGGGTAAACGCGTAGATTACTCCGCGCGAAGCGTGATCGTCGTCGGTCCGTCATTGCGGCTGCACCAGTGTGGCTTGCCCAAGAAGATCGCTCTGGAACTCTACCAGCCGTTTATTATTCGGCGGCTCAAAGAACTGGGCCACGCGGACACCATCAAGAGCGCCAAGAAGATGCTTGAGCGCAAGGATGAGGAAGTCTGGAACATTCTGGAAGAAGTCATTACCAACCATCCGGTCCTGCTCAACCGGGCCCCCACGCTGCACCGAATGGGCATTCAAGCGTTTGAGCCGGTCTTGATTGAAGGTAACGCCATTCAGCTCCACCCGTTGGTCTGCAAAGGCTTCAACGCGGACTTTGACGGTGACCAGATGGCCGTGCACCTGCCGCTTTCGATTGAAGCTCAGGTAGAAGCGCATACGTTGATGATGTCCACGCACAACATCTTTAGCCCTGCCAATGGCGCGCCGATCATCAGCCCATCGCAGGATATCGTGATGGGCTGCTACTACGTCACGATGGAGCAGCCCGACCGTAAGGGCGAAGGCATGACTTTTGGTTCCTTGGAGGAAGTTGAGACGGCCTTCTCTTTTGGTGTTGTGGAGACGCACGCTCGCATTAAAGTCAAGCTGCCGTCCAATCGCCGCTTGAAGAGCGAAGAGGAAACGGCTCCAGGCGAAATGATTTCCACAACCGTAGGTCGCGTGTTGTTCAACATGATGCTGCCTGAAGGAATGCCGTTTTATAACTTGGCGATGCGTTCAAGCGAACTGGCCAAGGTGATTTCTGACTCCTATCAGCTTCTCGGTCGTCGCGCCACGATCAATTTGCTGGATGACATGAACCGTACCGGTTTCAGTTGGAGCACCCGGTCCGGCCTGTCCTTTGGTACGGATGACCTGATTACTCCCTCCACAAAGACCAAGATCATTGCGGAGCAGGAAAAGAAGGTCATGAAGTTTAAGAAGCTCTACGAGCGCGGCGTGATTACGGATGTCGAGCGTTACCGTCAGGTGCTGGACGCCTGGACGCATGCTCGTGAGCAAATCACCAGCGAAATGATGGAGCAGCTCGAACATGACACGCGGTTTGACGGCTACGTGAACCCGGTTTATCTGATGGCACACTCCGGCGCTCGCGGTGGAGTTGAGCAGATCCGGCAATTGGCCGGCATGCGTGGCCTGATGGCCAAACCGTCGGGACGAATTATCGAGACCCCGATCAAGGCGAACTTCCGCGAAGGCCTTCGCGTGCTGGAATATTTCAGCTCCACGCATGGGGCTCGTAAGGGCTTGGCCGATACCGCCCTCAAGACGGCGGACTCCGGCTATCTGACGCGTAAGTTGGCAGACGTCGCGCAGAATGTCGTCGTGACAACGCATGACTGCGGGACCTCGCAAGGTATTACCAAGGGTGTGATCTACCGCGGCGAAAAGGTCGAGGTTCGCTTGGCGGATGCCGTGTATGGTCGTGTGAGTCGCGCAAATATCGTCAACCCCATCACGGATGAAGTCATCGTTCGTGAGGGTGATTTGATCACGCGTGAAGTTGCCCGCAAGATTGAACAGTTGGGCTTGGAAAGAATTCAAGTTCGCAGCCCAATGACATGTGATTCTCCTTTGGGAATTTGTGCTCTGTGCTACGGGATGGATCTTTCCACAGGTTCTCTGGTGGAGGAAGGAATGGCGGTCGGCATTATTGCCGCTCAGTCCATTGGTGAGCCTGGAACGCAATTGACCATGCGGACGTTCCACATTGGTGGGACGGTGACGCGTGATTTGGAAGTCAATGAGATCAAGGCCAAAAAGGGTGGTATCGCCAAGTACACCCGGCTGAAGACCGTGACCAATCCAGAAGGCGAAGTCATGGTCCTCTCCCGCAACGGTGAGATCGCTTTGCTGGATGAAAAAGGCCGAGAGCTTGAGAAGTATGACATCCCTGCTGGTGCCGTCCTGATGGTCCGTGAGGATGAGGCAATTGCTGAAGGCGGCGTTGTTTGCCGCTGGGATCCCGGCAGCGTCAATATCCTGGCGGAAGTTGGCGGTAAGGTTCGCTTTGAAGATGTCGTCGAAGGCGAAACGATGCGCAAGGAACGTGACCCCAGCGGTCACGTTCGCCGCATGATCATGGAGCACAAGGGTGAGCTCCATCCGCAGATCGTCCTTGAAGACGCCGCTGGCAAGATTCTTGATTTCTACTACTTGCCGCAAAAAGCATACATCGAAGTGAACGAAGGCGATGAAGTCGCCGGCGGAACAATCCTGGCCAAAAGCCCTCGTGAAGCTGGCGGCACGCAGGATATTGTCGGTGGTTTGCCACGAGTGACTGAAATCTTTGAAGCCCGCAAGCCGAAAGATCCCGCGGTGATGGCGGAGATTGACGGTACGGTTGAAGTGCTGGCCGAGAAGAAACGCGGCAAACGTACCTTTATCGTCCGCAGCGAAAGCGGAATTGAGCGTGAGCACCTCATCAGTCACGGCAAGAGAACTCGCGTCCACAGCGGTGACTTTGTGCGGGCGGGCGAATCTCTGGTGGAAGGGCCGCTGGTGCCGCACGATATCTTGCGGATCTCCGGTGAAGAAGCTGTCCAACAGTACCTGGTAAGAGAAATCCAAAGCGTTTACCGCAGCCAGCGCGTGGATATCAATGACAAGCACATTGAGATCATCGTTGCTCAGATGCTGCGCAAGGTGAAAATTGAGAGCGTGGGTGATACCAACCTGCTGCCAGGCAACCTTGTCGATCGCTTTGAATTCCGATCAGAGAACGATCGGCTTTCCAAGTGCTTGAAGATTTCTGACAAAGGGGACAGCGATTTTTCCCCAGGCAAGATTGTGCCCAAGGATACGCTGGAGCAGTCCAACGCTCAGATTGAAGCTCTCGGTGGTGAGCCAGCCAAGGGAACGCGGCCCAAGCCGGCTACCGCCAGCACGCAGTTGTTGGGCATCACCAAAGCGTCTGTCCAGAGTGCCAGCTTCATCTCCGCCGCCAGCTTCCAAGAGACAACCAAGGTCCTCACAGAAGCGGCTCTTGCTGGCAAGATTGATAATCTTGTCGGCCTGAAGGAGAACGTGATTCTTGGTCACCTAATCCCTGCTGGCACCGGCTTCCGGACATTCCAAGACAGCGAAGTCCGGATTCATCCGGCTGCCCTGGCAGCGATCACCGGGGAAGAAGTTCCGTCTCCAACGCAGCAATATCCTCTGTTGGACGGTGACGGGGCTGCTCCTGCTGAAGAGCAGCAGCCGCAAACTAGCGTCGGAGGATTGGAACAACTCCTGGGAGGAAGCGGCGAAGAATAGGTTGACAGTTGGGGAACCCGACAGTTCCTTCTGGGTTGCAAGACGGCTGGGATTTCAGACGGCAACAAGTATCGTGGTCTAGCCGTCTCCTCTCATGGTTTTTGCCACCTTGACAGCATATGGCCATTCGATAACCTTAACAGTTTCGTAGGTTTAGGGCGATTTGATTGAACCTGAGCCCGGTGGCGTTGTCGCCTTTTAAGCTGGGCTGTCATTTGAGAAACACGGAATCAGGCACATATGCCAACCATCAACCAACTCGTTCGCAAGCGTCGGCGTAAATCGCGAAACGTGAGCAAAGCACCGGTCTTGGATCGTTGCCCACAAAAGCGCGGTGTTTGTCTGCAAGTGCGTACGATGACGCCTAAGAAGCCGAACTCGGCGTTGCGGAAGATCACGCGTGTTCGTCTTTCCAACGGCAAAGAAGTCACCGTCTATATTCCTGGGGAAGGCCACCAGTTGCAGGAGCACAGTATTGTTCTTGTTCGTGGCGGTCGTGTGCGTGACTTGCCCGGTGTGCGCTACCAGGTGGTTCGTGGCACGTTGGATACCTTGGGTGTTAACGGTCGTAAGCAATCGCGCAGCCGCTACGGTGCCAAAAAGTCATAGTTGACGCCTGCGGGACAACCCTTCACACGCTCATTTGCAAAGTACAACGGCTGATCTATGGGACGTATCACTTCCAGTTCCAAGCAACTCGCTCCTGACCCCAAGCACGGTTCGATCCTTGCCAGCAAGTTTGTGAACTTGTTGATGTGGGATGGCAAGAAATCTACCGCTCTGCGGGTCTTTTATGATGCGTTGGATGTGATCGGCAAGAAGATCCCGGATGAGTCTCCGATTGATGTCTTTCAGCAGGCGGTCGACAACGTGAAGCCGGAAATTGAAGTCCGGTCCAAGCGTGTTGGAGGAGCCGCTTATCAGGTTCCGATGCAAGTGAATCCCAAGCGAAAACAATCGTTGGCGATCCGCTGGATTTTGGGCGTTTGCCGTGAGAAGAAAGGCCGCCCGATGCACGAGGTCTTGGCGGAAGAATTGATGTCCGCGTATCGGCGTGAAGGCGCTGCCATGAGCAAGCGGGAGAACGTCCACCGCATGGCTGATGCCAACCGTGCGTTCGCCCATTTCGCCTGGTAACATAGGGTCACAAGACGCCGCGCGCTGGAAACTCGCGCGGCGTTCGTATGCGCGGACGCGGACATTTTCCGTTCATGGAAAAGTCTACCGGCAACCACCAACCAATCCGAGACAAACTGGCACACCTTGGAGGCAACGGCGAGGCAGAGAGATGGCACGTGACATCGCCACATTGCGCAACATTGGGATCATTGCCCACATTGATGCTGGCAAGACAACCTTGACGGATCAAATGTTGTACTACACCGGCGCCAAGCACAAAGCAGGCGAAGTTGACAGTGGGACGACCGACACGGATTTTGATCCGGAAGAGCAACAGCGCGGCATCACAATTTATTCCGCCTGTGTCACGTTCAATTGGCATGGCGTGGTCGTCAACCTGATTGATACGCCGGGGCATGTCGATTTCACGGCGGAAGTCGAGCGTTCGCTCCGTGTCCTGGATGGCGGCGTTGTGGTGTTCAGTGCTCGTGAAGGCGTGGAAGCTCAGAGCGAAACCGTCTGGCAACAAGCCGACAAGTACCACGTCCCAAGAATGGCATTCATTAACAAGATGGATCGTGAAGGCGCGGACTTCTACGCCACGCTGGGACAAATCAAGAAGCGGCTGGGGGCATCGCCTGTCGCCACGCAAATTCCCTATGGCTCAGGTCCATCGCACGTCAAAGATCCGTTTCGCGGCGTGATTGATTTGATCTCCATGCAGTTGCTGACGTTCAGCACTGATCAGAAAGATCCAGAAGCGCACAAGCAGATTACCACGTCACCTATTCCTGATGACGCCAAAGAAGACGCTGATGAATGGCGGGCGACGTTGATTGATCAGCTTTCACACCTCAGTGATGAGTTAATGGAGTTGGCGCTCGAAGAGAAAGAAATTCCTGCGCAGCTTATTCGGGGCGTCATTCGAGACGGCACGATTCAGAGCCAGATCGTCCCGGTGTTGTGCGGATCCGCGCTCAACCAGATGGGAGTGCAGCCCGTCCTTGACGGTGTAAAAGAATACCTGCCCAGTCCCGCGGACCTGCCGCCTGTGGAAGGTATTGATCCCAAGAACCCGGAAAAAACGCTACGTCGCCGGACGGATGATAACGAGCCGTTTTGTGGGCTTGTGTTTAAGATCGTCGCTGACCGGCACGGTGATTTGTATTTCGTCCGCGTTTACTCGGGCACGCTCAAGGGAAATACTCGGGTGCTCAACCCCGGAAAGGACGTCAAGGAAAACATCGCTCAGCTTTGGCACTTGCAAGCTGACAAACGGGAACAAGTCTCTTCGGTCGAAGCTGGCGACATCGTCGGCATCATTGGCTTGCGCAATTCGGTCACAGGCGATACGCTTTGCGACTCCAAGCGCCCCGTGCTGTTGGAGTCGATTTCGTTTCCGGAGACAGTCATCTCAATGGCTATTGAGCCGGAGACTTCCGCGGAGCGAAAAAAACTGGCCGAGCGTTTGGAAATGCTCAAACGGCAGGACCCCACATTCAAAGCGACCGAAAGCGAAGACACGGGGCAAACTTTGATCTCGGGAATGGGAGAATTGCACCTGGAGATCATCAAGAACAGGCTGCTGCGGGATTTCAAGCTTGATGTCAAGGTTCACAAGCCACGCGTCAGCTATCGAGAAACGGTCGCGGCTCCCGTCGAAGCTGTGGGTGAGTGTCATCGGCAGATGGCCGGAAAAACGCATTTCGCCCGACTGAGAATTCGGCTGGAACCACAACAGTCAGGAGAATCAGCCACAATTGACCCTGCTGCAACCGGAGAAATCGCCGGTGAGTTCCTCTCTCCGGCGATGGAATCCTTGCGCGATCAATTGCAAGGCGGCGGCAAGTTTGGACATCCGCTGATGAACGTCAAAGCAACCGTCCTGGGTGGCGAGGTCAGCGAGAGTGAATCAACAGACATTGCCTTCCAGATTGCCGCGGCAGATGCCTTTTACAAGGCCTTGGACGCTGCCGAGTCTGTGAGTCTGGAACCTGTGATGAAGCTCAACATCAATACTCCGGATGATTGCATGGGCGACTTCATCGGCGATTTGCAACAGCGGCGCGGCACGATTCACAAGACGGAAATTCGTGGCTCAAGAGTCACGATCCTTGCCGAGGCGCCGCTGGAAGAATTGTTTGGATACTCAACGGCCATGGGGAGCTTGAGCCATGGCCGAGCTTCAGGCACGATGGAACCAAGCCACTATGGGCCTGCGCCGGCCGCCGTGGCTGGGCGATTCGCTTGAAAGTCGCGCTCCAATGACTCGTTGCTGCTCGCAAGTCAGTTTCCGCAGTTCAACAGCTTATGGATTTTGTCGTCTACGGTGACCGTTGGGGGGAGCTCCCTACCTCGGCAACGCATTTGTTTCGTCACGTAGCGGCGCTGGGGCATCGTGTTTTTTGGGTCAATACGGTTGGCCGCATGCCGCGGATGGCAGTCAATGATATCCGCAAGGCGGCGCGAGTCGTACGCGACACTTTCCTGCCAGGCAAGCGAGATACGCAACCTGCGACTTCCGTGACGGGAGATCTCGCGCGCGACGCCGATGAGAGTGCTGAGTCTGCCGGGGATGCTGCGGCTTCGTCGATCATTGTCCAGACTGCACCGATGATCCCGCACTTTTCCTTTGTGCCGCGGCAGATCAACCGTCAGCTTTTGGGGCGTTTTCACCGGAAACTTGTCGACCATTACGGCTTGCGTGACGAGATCCTCGTTTCGCCGTTCCCTTATGTGGCGGACTTATTCAAGGACGTGCCGGCGCGGACGCTCTACTTCTGTTACGACGAATGGTCCGCCTATCCCGGTGTCGACACAAAGCGATGGATGCGGATGGAAGGTGAAATGATTGCTGCCGTCGATGGCTTCTTTGCGACGGACCTCCGCCTGATGGAGAAATGCCGTATCAACTGTCCCTGCTTGTATTGTCCGCAGGGCGTGGAGTTTGAACACTTTGCAAAGTCTCAGTTAGACGTGCCGGAAATTCTGCGCTCGGTTTCGCGTCCCGTGATTGGCTTTTTCGGGCTGTTGTCTGAATGGGTGGATGTTGAACTGATAGCGGCCGCTGCGGAGCGTTTTCCAGAGTCCAGTATCGTCTTGATCGGGAGAGCGATTCCCGCAGCTTGCGAGCGCTTGCAAAGCCTAACCAACATTGTTTGGACAGGCCAAGTGACGTATGAGCAATTGCCTGGCTACGCCCAAGTCTTTGACGTGGGGATCATTCCCTTTCAGATTTCTGACCTGACGCGCGCCGTGAATCCGCTCAAGTTGCTTGAGTACTATGCTCTGGGATGCCCTGTTGTTTCCACAGGAATGCAGAGCGTGGTCGAAGTCGGTGGTCCGGTCTTGGTAGGCAATACATCAGAAGAGTTTACAGACGCAATCGACGCGTGGTTGAACCAACCGCGAGAGGAAATCGCACAGCAGGCTCGCCAACATGCCCAGTCAAATTCCTGGACTGCCAGGGCGCAGTCGTTGATCGAGTTCATCGACAAGGTGCCCTTTCAACAAGAGTCCATGTAGCGTCTGTTGCATACGCCTGTGCGTGCAGGCAAGACAAGGAACGCGCGGGGATGAGTGGGGCAATGTGGTCCCCAAGTCGTCGCTGCGCGCGGCGCACTGTTGTGTGCGAACTCTTTGGGTTCCCCATCCTGGGGATCTCATAACCAGTTGAACTCCCACGGAGTTAGCTGAGAACCTTATGAGATTCGTAAATTCGGCCGTCGGACTTGCCGTTGGTGTCCAACTGATAGAGCTTGCGGCCGAATTCAGTGGGATACTCGCCGGTCAGGCACGCCTGACAAAGCTGATCGCTATCGAATCCAACGGCGCGGGCGATTGCGTCCACCGGCAAGTAGCGGAGCGAATCGGCTCCCAGTTCGTCGGCCATCTCTTGCTGAATTTCCGGCGTCAGCTCGCTACGGCCCTTGAGGAAATTCGCCGCGAATAATTCGTTCACGGACGACATATCAATTCCGTAGAAACAAGGGGCAACAATCGGCGGGCAAGCGACGCGAACATGGATTTCCCTTGCTTTGCCAACTTCGCGTATTCGCTTGAGCAACACGCGCATCGTTGTTGAACGAACGATTGAATCCTCTACTAACAGGACGCGCTTACCTTCCAAGACTTCCGGAAGCGGCGTGTACTTGGTTTGCGCTTTGTCTTTGCGGCGGGAAGATCCTTCGATAAACGTTCGCCCGGTGTAGCGATTGCGGATCAGCCCTTCGCGTGATGGAATGCCCAGTTGATACGCCATCGAGTCGGCAGCCGCTTTGCTGGTATCCGGCACCGGCACGATGATTGTCTCTTCATCCAATGAGACGTCTTCCAGGCGGGCAAGCTCTTCCCCTAGCGCCGTCCGGGAAAGATACACGCTGCGACCATCCAAGTTGCTGGCCACGTTGGCGAAATAGATCCACTCGAAGAAGCAATGAGCCCTGCGCGGGCTGGCAATGAAATTGCCGACTTCAAATTTTCCACCGCTGATCGTCACGGCCTGACCCGGCAACAGAGATTTGATGCTTCGCGCGGAAAAACCCAGATTCAACAGGGCGACGCTCTCGCTCGCTGCGGCAAACAGCGGCCCTTCTTTGGCATAACACATCGGCCGAATGCCAAGTGGGTCGCGGGCGATCAGCATCTCGCCCAGCGCGTTGAGATAAACGATGTTATACGCGCCATCAAAACGCCGAGCGACATTCCCCATCATCTCCAGAAGCGTCGGGCTTTGATTCCCGGAAAGCTGCTGGCTGATCGCGTGCATCACAATTTCCGTGTCGGTCTGGCGGGCGAGGTAATTGTCGTTATCCGCCAAAAGCTCTTCACGCAAGGTCGCGTAATTGGCGAGCTGGCCATTGAGCCCGAAGGAAAACCACTTGTGCTTCTGAATGTGATGACGTTCAAACGGCTGCGCGTAGCTGCGGTCTTCAGCCCCGCACGTGGCATAGCGTACGTGCCCGATGGCGGCGCAGCCAACGTACTCATTCATCAGGCTTTCAAACTTGCCGCGATGGCTCATCCGAAAGACCTCGCTGACGGAGCCGAGGTCTTTGTGCGTATCGATCAGTTGATTTCGATCTGGGCTAAAGCTTGTCATCCCCGCGGAAAGCTGGCCGCGGTTTTGGATATCCAGCAGCATTCGCGGCATCAACCGCGAACACTCCGCGGGACCTTGAGAGGGACAAAGGGGACTGACAGCGGAACCAGGCAGATGATAAATGGCTGCCAGTCCGCATTCGTGATGCAATTCGCTCATTGGCAAGTCGCGCGGAAAAGAGAGAAGGCCGCAAAGAGAAAGCCCGCGACCATTTCTGTTGCCACCGGCTCTTGCATTGTAAGCCCGATCCCTGGTGTCGCTCAATTGGGCAGCCGCAGAAGTTCGTAAATCTGCGGGGTGTTTCTCGGGAAATCAAACCAAGCCGCAGGGTTTGCCAAGAACCGCTGAACGCAATTCAATCATCAAACGGGTTCGTTGCTGCGGGAACTTCGACAGCGGGAGCCGACGCGGCCTTCTCCTCTCGCACGCGATTTGGCTCAGCCACCCGTTGTTGCCGAATCTCACGAATCACCGACGTCAAGTTTGCCAAGAAAACTAGTACCGCTGTGCTGCCGATAGCCGCCATATGCAGCAAGAACATCCCACCGCCGATATTGCTCTCCGCCGCTTCGACAATGATATAGACTGGACTGGTCATCTGCATAAGCTGGCTCTCGTTTCCACGGGAGGTGCTTTGGAAGAGGGCGACCTCGATGAACAGTGGCATGAGGCTGCCCAGCACAACCAAAATCAAGTTCAGCAGGAGAGAGCCCACAACACCAACGTACATCTGCTTTCGCAGGAGGAGGACCAGCAACCGACCGATTCCCAAATACAACGTCAAGTACAGGAGCAAGTAGGCCAGCACCTGCTGCATCTCTGAGATATTGAAGAAACGAAACCGAAAAGTGTTTGGAAGGTATTGTGCGGCAACGGATGCTGAGATCAGGCCAAACAGAGCCCCACTCACTCCGCAGGCAATGGCCAAAATGTAGCCTGTTCCCGATCCCGGCATAAACCAGGTGCTGAGCATCCGTCCCGGAAAACTCCGTGGCAACGTTCGCTTAACCCGCCGACTGAGCTCGCCGTACTCGCCAACCAGAAAAGCACCCATGACGAACCAGTAGGCGAAGAAGGCCATCGCCGCCATGCCAATGGGCATGGTCGCGTCCTGCAAGGTATCCGCGAATGTCCATGTTCCCCAGCCCATCCAGGCAACAAACACGGCCGCCGTGAGCAGCATGACAATCCGCACAGAAGTGGACCGGTTGTCCGTGGGGAATTTCAGCTGGGCGTGTGCGACCGAATAGGCCAGAGCGCTTCCCATCACCACCCCGGAGAGCATGCCAAAATTTACTGCCCAAAACTCCCACGATCCCGGGGCGCCGACCCACGAGATTTCGTTGAGCCCATTGCCGACAGAAATCGTGATCGAAAAGAACCCAAACGCCAATCCGGTGATGACAACCACGGTCATCAAGATTTGCCAATGTCGAGCTGTTGTCAGCGTGGCCAGCATCAAGCAAAGGATTGATAGCGTGAGAGACGCTGTGGAAAGCCAGAACAACACCATTGCGATGGTGAATAAGTCAATCCCGCGAAGCAGATACGTAAACGCCACGCAAGGAGCAACGGCCGACAAGTAGACAACCATCTGCATCACCGCGCTGGCCAACTTGCCGTTAACGATCTGGGCGGGGCGCAATGTCGTGATCGAGAGCAACTCGAACGTGCCGTCTTCGCGCTCACCAGTCAGGGACCGAAAGGCTCCAAAGGGCACAATCACCAGCAGTGGAAACGCCAGGATGGTGAAATAGCCAATGAAGAAGTCCATGCCGACTGCGCCGTAATAGACGTCTTCAAAGGCGGTCACGCCCAAAAAAGACCAGAACAAGCAGGCGATCAGGACAAGCAAAAACGGGATGGAGAACCCCCGACTCTTGAGAGACTGACGCCCTTCCTTGATCAAGATGGGGTTCAGGATATCGGCTGTGCGAAATGTCACGCGGTCCAGCCACGCGCCAAACCGGGATGGCGCGCGAGGCGTCTCCCCACTCTCGCCTGGCGCAGACAGAGGTTGCGAACCAGGGGTGGCTTCAACGGTGGTCATCTTGCTTCGTCAAATCGTTAATGGCTTGTTCTTGGGTCGCGTTCCATTCCACGTGAATTACGGTCTTCCGGCAAATACTCTCAGAGTGAATCCGTTACTGAACCTTGCCTTCTGTGATGGTCATAAAGACGTCTTCCAGCGAGCGTTCTTTGGCGCTGAACGCCGTGATGAGGAACTCTGCCTGTATCAGTTCTTTCAGCAGCGTTGCCTGCCCGCTCTCGCTTCCTTGAAAGTCAAATCGGACGGTTAACTCATCATGGGAAATCTGGGTGACACCATCCCGTTTCTCCAGCCAGGCGAGCAATTGCGGGGCGCCATCCAACACGCAGATTTCCATGTTGGCCTGCTCGGCCGCTTCGCCGCGGATTTCATCGACGGAGCCCATCGCCAGCAGCCGGCCTTGCTCGATGATTCCGACTGTGTCGCACATCTCCGCCAGTTCAGTCAGGATGTGCGAGCTGATCAAAATTGTCTTTCCTCGGTCGGCCAACTCGCGAATCATCTCGCGCAGTTGGATGCGAGCCCGGGGATCCAACCCCGCGGCGGGCTCGTCCAAAACCAGCACGGACGGATCATGGATCATTGCCCTTCCAAGGCAGAGCCGCTGCTTCATACCTTTGGAGAGTGACGTGGTAGGCTTCTCCGCCAGTCCATCAAGCTTGGTAAAGCTCATTGTTTGTTTGAGAGCTTCGATCCGCTCCTTACCGCGTAATCCGTAGCTGCGAGCAAAGAAATCGAGGTATTCATAGACGTTGACATTGGCGTACGCGCCAAAGTAATCCGGCATGAACCCCAAACGGCGGCGGACATGGTCTGGGTCATCAATCACGGAAAAACCATCCACATAGGCATCGCCATACGTAGGGTGATCCAGCGTGGCCAAGATCCGCATGCTGGTGGTTTTACCCGCGCCGTTGGGACCGATGTACCCAAAGACGTGCCCTTCTCGCACAGTGAATGAGATGTTGTCGACCGCCCGCGTCCGCCCAAAAAAGCGGTGCAGGTTGTAGAGTTCGATCATCGGTCGATCACCGCGAGAGATCATACGCCAGCGCACCTGAGTAGGGGATCGTCAGCGAAACGGCACGTTCGCTGTTACCAGCGCCCGTAAATGACATGAAAACCAGAAACCTGCACGGCTCCATCATGGCCAAATTGGCATTCCGGGCTCTTTTCCACGATGGCCAAATAGCTTCTTGATGGTAGAGACGTCGCGCCACCTGAGAGAGAGCTCGCAGCGTCCATGTGCTGCTCCAGCAACCCCAGTTGGATATCTGCGTCCTCGACCGGCCCTCCCCAAAAGAACGTGCGCTGTCGAGGTGGATCGACTTGAGCAGGCATGCTTGAGCGTATGGCCTTTCGCAATGGCTCCAACTGTTGGGAAGCACTGGTTAAAGCATCAAGCGTTGCGGTGCCTTCCAGCGCAATGTCCGCGGCAACATACTGCTGGCCTTCAGAGTCTGCCAGCAACAGATGGCGTACGGGTGATCCCAGCAGGTTTTGCACAGTGGGGCTCCCGTCCACGGATTCCGTGACAACGAGTTGGTAGTTGCTTGTTCGAGAGCGAATTGTCATTAACTGCATGGGTGTTCTGGAATCTAGCCAGCCAGTTTGCAGGTTCTGGCCGTCCTCCCACCGTACCTCGCGCGTTCGCTGGTTCGCGTCAGGCCATTCATGAACGATTCCCGGGATTGGATAGACGGCCACATTATCAGCAAATTTCAAACCGCCCGACGGCGCCAACCCTGCGTAGTAACTCAAGCGAGACCAGCAGGCAGCATGATTCTGCCGTTGATCCAGATAAGTAAAGCTGCGCGGCATCACCCGCACGTGAAGTCCGTCACTGGCGAGCGCGTAGGCGAAGAGCCCGGCGGTGACAAGCAGCGCCATGACGGGAACGGTAATCACCAACAAATGCAGCCGGCGGCGCTTGCGGAGGAACAGGTAGTTCACCGGACCGATCACCACGACAAACAATGTGATCAAGATTTCAAACATCACGACCGGCGGCATGCCAACCCCGGGGATCAGGAAATTCCAGAAATCTGAATTCCTGGAGTTGGGACTCAGGCCGTGTCGTGTTGTCCAGGTTTGGGCAAGCGGTTTGAGTTCGGTAGAGACGACGTTCCAGTCGCTGTCCGCAGTTTGATCTGGCGCGGGGATGGCCGCCAATGTCCCTAAGCCAAAGGGCCGCCAGCGGAGCTGTGAGGTAAGCCTATCAGAGGACGTCACCAGTGGACTTTCGTCGCTCACGGGAGGGAGCCCACTGGGTCTTGTATCCAGGTCAATGTAGGTTAGTGCTCCAGTGTTTAGAGGAGCGGTGGTCCTCCAGCCATGCTCAGCATCTGTGACGTCATCTCCACTGAGCCTCAACGCCTCGTTGATTTCCGAGAGGTCAGAGAGATCTGCGTTTGTGCCAAAAAAGACCCAGAGTGAGCCGCCGGAAAACGCCCAAGCTCGCACCGCTTGAAACTGGTCGGGGAATTGTGACTTCATCGACTGCAACTCATCAAGTGACAGGGCGATGACGTCAACGGGCGTGAAGTCCAGCCAGGAGTCGCTCAGTTCGCCTGGATGAACGGAAGTGAAATTAGGATTTGTGTTGCCGGGCAAAACCCACACCGGAGCTCCGTCGGGGCCAATCTTGATAGCGGGACTAGTTGGCTGTCCTCCAGGCGCAACGGTGACCGAGCCGGCTCGCAAACGTACCGCTGAGTCAATGAACAGCACTGATTGATCGGTGCCCGTGTTGACAGTCGCCCTTCCACTGAACCAGTTGTTCCGCCCCAGCGGCATATCAAAGCTGATGGGCGTAGAGAGTTGCCGCAATGGTCGGCCGTTGCGGGTGATCTCAAGTTGAAGCTGATCCCAGCCATCATAAACGGGCATGCGGACGATCGCTTCGGCGGCTGCGGATCCACCGTTGACTGTTTGTGCCGGGATGACAACCTGCTGTTCAACGGCAACGCTGTTAGAAAACATCGTCTCCGTTGACAAACGAATGGTGAGGGTTTCATCCGTAACTGGCACCACGTTTGGCGTAATGACAAACCGAATCGGCCGATAGCCGTATCCGTCAGCCCATTGCGTATCGATCTTGACGGTGTAGCCATTGCCGTTGCGCAGATAGGTGCTCCCAGATCCGGCCCAGACGTGCCCTGGGATCATGGAAAACACGAGCAGCACGAACATCGCGCACCGCAGCGTGTGGAGAATCCATAAACGTAGTCCTCGCCAAGTTGTCTGGCCCGCCAACGGTATCGGTGTAGGCACGCCGATTTTCCTGGTGTCGCAGTGACGAGGCGTCATCGTATTGGTCGGTTCATTCATTGCGACGTCTGGCGATTGGTAAGTCAGCGAAGGCTAGTCGGAGCCGTTGGCGCCCTTCCGTTCAGGCGGTTGAGGTATGGGATTTGGCTGAGTCGCAACCGGCGGCTGTTCGGCAGGCGATGCCGGTTGTTCCTTTTCCCAACCAGGAATCATCTGCTCGAGATTGGGAGCCTCTGGACGTTCAGGCATCTTCTCAGGCCGTTCCGCACGAAACGGCGAGAACTCGTCGAGTTTGGGTTTTTCCATCGCTCCGCGAACCTGCGAAGAGAATTCAATCACCAAAAACGCCAGCACCATGACAATAAGCGCAGTGATGAGGAACAGAATGGCAAAGGTCACACCCACCGCCCACCCCTGCCCAGCCAGCCCCAGGGAGATCACCAGGCTGATGACCGAGAAGACGGCGATTGCCAGAAGGATTTGTCGTATGGAGAACATGCCCCGATTCTCGGCGACCAGGAGGAGGAAATACAAGCGCTTTATCTGGAGAGCTCTCTGCCCAGACGGTTCGACGTTGGGCTGAGACCGCAGGACTGTGTCGCCAGCAGAGATAGGCTTTCGCGAGCGAACTCCGTTGCATTCGCTTCTTGGCTGGCAATCTTGCCCGAAAAACTTGAGCGACTTGCTGCCGATCACTTGTCAGGTCATCTCAGCCATTGATCGAAGTGAGAGCTCCGTGATCTATACTCGGGGGCTCTGCAGTGGTTGCCGGAACCCGCCGTTCTGCACTGCGGCTGATGACAAACGGAATGCCAACGGCGCCGGGAATCAAGTAACGGGTGGCCGTCAACAGGCCTACAGTCACCATCGTGGCCGCTGGAGCGGTGGCCGAGAACAACCCAACCAGCGCGGCGTCACGGGTTCCCAGGCCCCACAGCGTGAAGGGAACCAGTCCGGCAAAAATCGCCATGGGAATACGCCACAGCGTGAAATCGCCCGTGACGAACACACCAGCCGCCTTACAAAACAGGTCGATTTGCATCATGTGCAACGACCAAAGCACCGCAGAGGAGAGCACAACGGGAGACCACCGGTCCCAACCACGGCCAAGTTGGCCGGGCAGTCGACCGGTCGCCAACAGACCGATTGCCAGTAAGCCCAGCAAGATGGCACTCAGTAAGAGCCAGCCAGATCCCAACAGCCCCAGGATGACCAAAACCAGCAATGCCGCGACATCAAACCCTTTCTCCAGAGCCAGCCAAAGCAATCCAGACTTGCGACGTGAAGAAGGCACGACGGAAAGTTTGCTCACATCGCCGAGCTTGGAAGGGAGCAGCAAGTTGTAAGCTGCCGCAGCCAGGGTCGCGCGAACAGCGTCCCTCAGGGGGACATCTGCGGCCGGTCTCACCAGTCGGCTCCACCGCCAGGCGGAGACAGCTGTCTGCGGAACAAACAACGCCCAGGCAACCAACAGGTAAAGCGGGTTCAAGCTCGCGATCACCGAAACAACTTCACGCCAGTCCGCCGCCCAATACAACGCGGCGAGCAACACCAAGGCGACGGTCGCCTGTAGGGGGCGTTTCCAAGCGCGTAGTTTTTGCAACCAACGGGTCATGCGGCGGCGGGCTTTCTCGTCTCGTGATCAAGTTCAACGGAATGCGCCCGGCGCAAGTGACCTCCCAGGAGGACGCGGCCGTCCTCGCGAATGATTTCAACGTGACGCCAGGCGTTGAGTTCGGCCATCTCTGCTGGCAATTCCGGCCAGGGGCGCAGTTGGTCAGCCCTGTACACCCCCGAAGCCGCAACGTAGGCAGCCTCAAATCCGACGCCGAAGCTCATCCGCCGTACGAAGACTTTGGGATGAGTCAGCTCAATGCGATCGACCACTCGGAGCCGGTGAAAAGTCGCGCCCGGCTCGTCCAGGGCTTGTCCCTGAGATCGGACAATCTCAAACGTGCGAGTCAAGACAAGCGGAGCCTCACGACGTCCGGTGATCACACGTTTCTGCAACAGGCGACGTACGAGCGTTCGGCAAAATCGGCCCAGCGTGACCATTCCTAAATGCAGTATGGCCTGCTTCCAGGGCGAAACGGTCTCCATCGAGACGAAATGCAGCGGCGCGCGGACGGAATACGTCACGCGGTCGCCATCGACGGATTCTTGCCGTTCAAACTGTGTTGTCCGATTTGAATCGTGCGACTGAGAAACGGCTAGCCGGCCATCGTTGAGTTCAACGATGACGCCTGCGTCTCCCGTCTGGAGTCCTCGATTGTCAAAGTGCGAGAACACGCCGCCCCGGGCTGCCGAAATCACGCTATGGCAATCGCCCGTGCGAATAACCAACATTCCGGCGTTAGGAAAGTGTTCAACGACGTCGGAGGAATCGACTACCGTTGGGAGGCCTACCTCTTGTGTTGCTGGAAACGCACTTGATCTACGTTCAACGGTGGGTGTCTCTAAGGTGGCTGCCTCCAACAGGTTGGTCAGGCGGTGGACAAACATCCGGTCATCGGAGAAATGGCCGATCTGCCCTGCCTGAAGCACGCGGCGAAACGCGGTGGCGAGTTGTCTTGCGGCAGCCGACTCGGCGAAGAGATGGTCTGCGGCCAACAGTTCGAAGCCGTGCGAGTAGAAGTGCAGCGTCCCGCGCGAACCGTAGGAGCCGGCATAGGAATCATCCGGGTGCAAAAACCCTGCGCAAAACCGCACCGCCGTGCCCAGCGAACGCTCCAGAGTTTCCAACCCATACCCAGCTTGCTGAGCCACGGTGGAGAGATGCTCGTTGGCTATGAGGATCTGGCGAATCTTGGCCAAGCAATCAATGGTCACGGTTTGATAGCCAGGATCAGCTCCCCCGTACTCGCAAAACCAGCCTTCTTGATCTTGCAGTTTGAGTAGATCTTTGAGCTTGCTGGACGCCGCGCTCACAAACTCATCTTCGTTGGTCAGTTGAGCCAGGCGAAACAGGCCCAGCGCTGCGAGCGCATGATGATTGGCCAGTGTGCCGGATTCCCCGTGACTGGCAATCCACCGTGCCCGTCGTCGTAGCCAGTCGAGGATCTCGTCATGGTGTTCGTCTTTGTGAGACAAACCAATCAGGCGGCACGCTTCCGTAGCAGCCACAAACGAAAACACAGCTGCGCCCAACGCGCGCTCGAAAGGATAGTAGTCATCGCACGATCCATCCGCATGGCAACTTTGCGCGGAATAACGCAATCCGGCAATGATCCATGCGCGCAGCTCAGCATGAGCTTGCCATGGGTTATCTGCGAACGGATGAGCATAAACCAGCGCCAACGGGAGCACGCCCTCCTGGTACATCTCAGAGGGAAAACATGCGGTGCGATAATGCCAGAATTGCCGGTCAAAACAGCCGTGCGTGGGTCGGAACGGGTTGCGATCCAGCATTCCCAGCAAGCGAGGAATCTGGGGCATTGCGGCACGCAGATAAGCTGAACGCTCACGGCACGAATCGCGTGCTATTTCAAAGCGCGCGCTCGCGTCAACCTGAATTCCACTCGAAGCTGTCATGGCGTCCTTGCCAGAATCCAACGGCCAACGTTGGCGTCTTGGAAACGTTAGCCCGATAACAAACTTGCTTCGGCAAGTCTTTTGCCGCATCCATTCGGCTGCACCGCGCGAAGCCATCTGTGGTCCTTTGCCGTTGTCGTTATACCGCGCTCTGATTCTGGCGGCCAACGGCAGTCATCTAAGTGCTAGCACCTCGTGGCAAGCAGCATTCCCACATCGCGAGTTCGGCGCCTCAATGGCGAACAGGTGCGCGCCAATGCTGACTTTGTCCTGTATTGGATGGTGGCCGCGCGCCGAGCGACGTGGAATTTCGGATTGCAACGAGCCATTGGATGGGCCCGAGAATTGAGGAAGCCATTACTGGTTTTTGAGCCTTTGCGTTGCGGTTATCGCTGGGCAAGCGATCGATTGCACGTTTTTGTGATGGAAGGCATGGTGGCCAACGCCCGGGCGCTGCGAACAAGGCCGGTGACATATTTCCCATACCTGGAGCCAAGCTGGTCTTCCGGCAGAGGGCTGTTCGCTGCGCTTGCGCGCCAGTCGTGCGTCGTTGTTACGGACGACTACCCATGCTTTTTCATCCCACGAATGATCACGGCGGCGGCGGAGGTGTGTCCCGTGTTGCTGGAAGCCATCGATAGCAACGGGTTGTTGCCGATGCGCGCCGCCGAGCGACAATTTCTCCGAGCGCAAGATTTCCGTCGATTCCTCAGCAAGAACCTCTCTCCCCGACTGGAAGAATTCCCGGCGGCGGATCCGTTCCAAGGTGTGACGTTGCCGCAATTATCAGAGCTTCCGCAAGCGATCCGTGAACGATGGCCCGCTGCGTCATTGAGTGCACTCATACAATCGGACGAAAGGGCCACACCGACATCAGTTGAGACGCTGCACGAATTGCTGCGGTCGCTTCCGATCGATCATTCGGTCAAGCCCGCAACGTTCCATGGTGGAAGCGAAAACGCTGCGGAACGACTCAAGCAATTCTTGGCCGGCGGATTTGATTCCTATGTCGCAGATCGCAATCACCCGGATGCGTCTGTCACAAGTGGGCTTTCCGCTTATCTGCATTTCGGTCACATCTCCGCTCACGAAATCTTTGCAAGCATCCTGGATCGTGAAGGGTGGAATCTCGATCCTGATCCCTCTAAGCCAGCGGGCTCACGCCGGTTGTGGGACGATATCAGCGAACGCGCTGACTCTTACCTTGATCAACTCGTTACGTGGCGCGAGCTTGGCTTCAACATGTGTTGCTATAACCCGAGGTATGACCAATACGACTCTCTTCCCGGTTGGGCCCAAAACACGTTGGGTGAGCACGCATCCGACCGACGGTCACCCACATACAGCCTTGGGCAGTTTGAAGCAGCCGAAACGCATGACGAGCTCTGGAACGCAGCTCAGCGTCAGCTCAAACGTGAAGGATGTCTACATAATTACTTGCGCATGCTATGGGGAAAGAAAATCCTGGAATGGACGCCGACGCCGGTGGATGCACTCCAAGTCATGATCGAACTCAACAACAAATACGCGGTCGATGGCCGCGACCCCAACTCATACTCAGGCATTTTCTGGACCCTGGGACGCTATGATCGTGCCTGGGGGCCAGAGCGGCCGATCTTTGGCAAAGTTCGCTACATGAGCAGCGAGAACACAAAGCGCAAGCTGAAGTTGGCAAACTACCTGAAACAATTTGGCAGTGAAGGCGCCTAAAACACAGCACCCTCACGCCACGGAATGCTCAAAAAGTCATGATGTCTTCGCCAATTGCAATTCCAGGTAGCTGCGCTTTTCCGGTTGATCCAAACCCAGTTTGGCAGCTAGCTGGTGGATTTTTGT
This sequence comes from Pirellulales bacterium, assembly GCA_028066245.1. GTDB lineage: Bacteria > Planctomycetota > Planctomycetia > Pirellulales > S012-138 > CALJLD01. The sequence goes on from JALCBR010000011.1 coordinate 66,527, forward strand.
GCGCGCGGCGTCAAGTTCCGATTGGCTGGTTACGATCTCGATTTCGACAAATTGCCCCAAGCCTTCGACGTCATCCAGCGCGAACTCGACGTCAAACCCATCACACAATAGCTGGGCGGTCCGCCTGGTTTTCTGGACGGTCGCGGTTTCTCGGAAACCCAGCAACGTGAGCATCTCCGCAAATTGCGCCGCTCCTGCGCTGCCAGACGCGATCTCAATTTCGATCTCCTGGCGCGTCTTGGTTGTTGTATCGAGCTTGGGGCCCTTATAGGTGACGCGGTTCGCATCGCCGACTGAGCGAATCCGCAAGGCTTCATCCGTCTTTGAGAAGTCGCGTCCCGGGTGAGTGAAGTAACGGTCGGATTGCGAGATGGCCGTTGCAAACTCTCCACCCAATCTGACAATTTCCGCTTCGGCAGCGGAAGTTTCGACGACAGGGAACTTCTGTTCGACTTCGTAGTTCATGGAGTTGTGTTTGCTAAGCCGTCTTATTGGTGATGAATCACTCACTCTGCGATTGAACTCGCCATCCGCTGCTGATCACACCCAGACAGCATCACCGGGCGCGTTTTCTTCCCCTTGTTTGTCACCGTGCGTCATACGGCCAATCACACAGTTCTCAAATCCGCCGACGGTCAACTGCTGTGAAATACTCTCGGCGTAGTACTCGCTGACGACCAAAACCATCCCGATGCCCATATTGGTGACGCGTTCCATTTCGGCCTCGTCAACGTTGCCCAATTTCTGGATCCAGCGAAAGACTGGTGGTATCGTCCAACTGTCGCGGCGAATCTCCGCGCGAGTGCCTGCAGGCAGAATGCGGCCCAGATTTTCAAACAGCCCTCCACCAGTAATGTGGGCGATACCGTGAACGACGTTTTTGACCCGATAGTGCGAAAGCACACTGCGAACCGGTTGTACATAGATCCGCGTTGGCTTTAGGAGAGCTTCACCCACGGTCATGCCGAGTTCTGGTACGTGATCTTCTGCCTGCAAACCGGCCATCTCGAACACGGCCTTGCGAAACAGGCTGTAGCCGTTGGAGTGCAACCCAGAGGCCGCCAGTCCGATGAGGACGTCGCCTGGCACAATCGCCTTGCCGTCGATAACGCGTGCATCTTCCACAACGCCAACACAAAAGCCGGCCACGTCATAATCTTCACCCTGGTAGACATCCGGCATGATGGCTGTCTCACCGCCCAGGAGAGCGCAATCGGCCTCAACGCAGCCGGCAGTGATGCCTGACACGATCTGTTCCAGCCGTGCCGGATCATCACGATTCATCGCCACGTAGTCCAGAAAGAAGAGTGGTTCCGCTCCGCAACAGACACAGTCGTTCACGCACATCGCCACCAAGTCGATGCCAATGGTGTTGTGCACGCCTGTAGCGAGAGCGACCTTGAGTTTTGTCCCCACGCCGTCAGTGCAGGCGACCAGTGTCGGCTGGCGATAGTTTCGCGCAAATAGCCGATTCGTGAAATCAAGCTGAAACAGGCCGGCAAAACCGCCATCCAGCCGCCGTACGCGCGGCGAGAGCGTCTTGGTGACCAAGCGGCTGATTCGCTGCATCGATTGCTGGTACAACTCGAGATCGACGCCGGAGTCTTTGTAGGTCACCTTGGCCATTCGTGGCATGCACCAGAAGCAGGACGGGGAGTTCAAGCAAGCGTTCAAGATGACATTCTTGGCCGGAGTTTCAAGGACTGCCGGGCGGGAATTACCGCACTCCAGCAACTTCGTCACTGTCTGAAGCAGTTCAACAACCGTCAGCAGAGGGTTATGGTCCGGTGCTTGTCATGCAACGCTCGTGGTCACTCGCCAGTACGCAGCGAGCGGGATTGAATCTGCGAAATTCCGCGTTGCGCCGCCCCGGTTTGGCCGGTTGGAAGCGGGGCCTTGACTCCGTAAGATGAGGCCTTCCATGGATGGCCCGCTGAACTCACAGGCTTGAATTCCGTCACGAAAGAACTCAGATGGCAGACGCTACCGCACAGCAGTTGATTCGCGTGGGGCACAGCCCGGACCCGGATGACGCATTTATGTTCCACGCGCTGGCCAATGACAAGATTGAGACTGGCCAATACGAGTTTCACCATGAATTGGTTGACATTGAGACGCTCAACCATCGAGCACGTCAGGGCGAACTGGAACTCACCGCCGTTAGCTTGCATGCTTACGCCCATCTGACGGACAAGTATCTGCTTTGCCCCTGCGGTGCCAGCATGGGCGATGACTACGGGCCCATGGTCGTGGCGCGAGAAGCTTGTGAAATCACCGCTCTAAAAGACATGACCATTGCGGTGCCTGGCACATTGACCACGGCGTTTCTGGCACTGCGACTGTGCACGTCGGCGGAATTCAAGTATGTCGTGGTTCCGTTTGATCAGATCATCGCCGCCACGGCAGCTGGGGAGTTTGAAGGGCAGAAGATCGACGCAGGATTGATCATTCATGAAGGTCAACTGACCTACGGCGATCAAGGGCTCCAGTTGATTGTTGATCTCGGCAAATGGTGGCGAGAGGAAACCGGGTTGCCGCTTCCACTAGGTGCCAACGCTATTCGCAAAGACTTGGGCGATGCCGTCATCCGCGACGTTAACCGCCTGCTCAAGCAGAGCATTCAATACGGCCTCGACCATCGCCAAGAGGCGTTGGACTACGCGCTGCAATATGGTCGAGATCTTGACCGGGCCAAGGCGGACAAGTTTGTCGGCATGTACGTTAACGATTGGACGCTCGACTTTGGTCCAACGGGTCGGAAAGCCGTAACGGAGCTTCTTGCCAGGGGACACGCGGCGGGTGTGATTCCGCAGCGAGTAACGCCTGAGTTTGTGGAAGAGTAATCGATACTTGCCGCTGGCGATTACGGACGCACTCCAGCATCTCTGCGTGGCTATTTGCCATACGCATCCTTGGGATCAAACACCGGTTCGGCTACCGTGATCCACTTGTCATCACGTCGCTGCCGATGAAAGCAACTGCGGAATCCGGCATGGCAGGCCGCGCCGCCGATTTGTTCGACTTTGAGCAAGATTGCATCGGCGTCGCAGTCAACCAAGATCTCGCGTACATGCTGAATGTGGCCGGACTGTTCGCCTTTTCTCCAGAGACTGTTGCGGCTACGGCTGAAATACACAGCTCGGCCTGAGCGTTCGGTTTCCGCAAACGCTTCCGCATTCATGTAGGCCAGCATGAGTACATCGCCGGTTTCCGCGTCTTGCGCGACCGCTGGTAACAAACCACCGGCTGCCGATTCAAAGTCAGGAATCCGGGCCTCAGACATAGACACAAACCTTGTTAATCGAAAAAACTAGACGAGAATCGCAGCCAAGCTGCTCCCGTTGACGCGGAATTACTTCACATGCCAAACGGCGCAAGTATAATCGAACCACAGGGTTTTGAACGAGTGGGTGTTACCGTTGGCGCGGCGATTTCTTCGTCCGCTCCATGCTGCTTGGCGACTCGTCAGGTCCGGATTTGAGGTCAACTCGTCACACCGTACTTCTTCGAGAGAGAAGCCGCGAATGGGCATCAAGGTCGTTTGCCCGAATGGTCATCGCCTGGTCGTCAATGACGATCTTGCCGGCAAACGAGGGATTTGTCCCAAATGTAAGGTGGCGTTTGTCATCAAAGCGGCCAATCCTCAATCTGGCGACAGTAAGCCCACCGTCCCGGCAACTTCTGTCAAACAGGCGCCCGATAAAAGGCGACCGCGCGTCGGCTCCCAGTCTCGCCCGAGACAACAACCCGGACCGGCGTCCAAAACGCCACCAGCGACAACTTCGCCTTCGGCTCAGGGGAAATCGGTTCCACAGCCGTTGGCCAAGTCTCAGCAGCCGGCACCCCAGACGGAGTCACGCGGTAAGGCTGGCGTGCCAACAAAGCAACGGGCCCCTTTGCCTCCGCCCCCTACAAGCGAGATATCCAGCGGCGGACCTCCGCCGGACTTGCCAAACAACAACGGAGTTGGCCCGGCCCAACCGTCGGTTAAAAGCCTCGCCGGCGTTGCCAGCGACGACCCGATTGCCGAATCGCCACAGCTTGCCTGGTATGTTCGTCACCCCAATGGTAGCCAGTATGGTCCGGCCAAAGGCGAATTGATGCGCCAATGGCTGGCTGAAGATCGGATTGGTTCTGACTCCATGGCCTGGCGCGAAGATTGGCCCGAATGGCGACGTGCGGACCAGATCTTTCCGCAGTTGGCAACGGAAGCCCCCTTACAGCCGTCAACGCAGTCACTCGCTAAGTCCCCGTCTGACGAGCAACTTGTATCTGACGTGGTACAGCCGGTGGCTAAGATTGAACATCGAACTCGCCGTGGCCAAGCGCATCGTCGCAGGCAGCAGCGTACGAGATTGATCGTCTCTGCCGTGCTCTTGCTGATCGTGATCGGATTGGGCATCACGCTGGCTATCGTGCTGATGCGATAAGCTGACGGGACGTCCTGTGCTCTTCCCAGCCTGCTTTTGGTCTTGCGTGAAATTCCCGCCACACCGTTGCTTCCCATAAGCATCGTTGTCAGACTGCCGAGACTCATTCTCGAACTCGCTCGCGTGGAAAACTGCTACGATGTGATTCCACAGATGGTTTAGTTCATCAATCTTCTATCCGACCAGGTCTCGAAAATGACAAGACACAATTCACCGTTCGCCGGGCATTGCGCCGGACGTTGCTCAATTCTCATCACAGGCATCGCAGCGCTGTTTGGAGCGATGTGCGTTCAACGTGCCAGTGCCCTTTCTCCGAGAAACTATCAAGATCAACAGACGAAGATCGAGTTTTCCGGCTACAGCGTGCAGGCTCCAAAAAAATGGAAACAGGAAAAGCCACGAAATCGGATCGTCAATTTTGAGTTCTCTATCTCTCCCGCCCAGGGCGACCAGAGGCCTGGGCGCTTTACGCTGATGAACGCGAGCGGCTCTGTAGAGGCCAATTTGGAGCGCTGGTACGGACAGTTCACCCAGCCCGATGGCAGCAGTACGAAAGACAAGGCCAAGGTTGAAAAGAAGGAACTGGCCAGTCTCAAGGTCGTTGTCGTTGATATTCCCGGCACATTCAAAGATCAGGCTGGTCCATTCGCTCCGGCCACGATGCGGGAGAACTATCGCATGCTCGCGGCCATCATTCCCACCGCTGGCGGAACGTGGTTCGCCAAGTTCGTTGGTCCTGCGAAGACCGTCGAAGAGAACGCGAAGGCGTTCCAGGCCATGCTTGAAAGCTTGAAGAAAAACTGACGAACAACAAGCAAGCAGTCGGCAATCTTCGCGAAGAACACCTATGACAATGCTTGAGGTGGGCCCCAGGGCGCGATGGATGCATCCACCGAGATTCGAAGATTCGGAGCTGCACCACTATGCCGCGCGAGCAGCAGAGTAGACAACTTCAGGTCTGCTGACGCCGATTCAGCCGCTTGTCTCTTGGTGTGGGTAGTTCTCACGCGCAATCGTTGGCAACATGAGTGACGCCAGGAAAACGTGGAAGTCCCAGCAAGTCCTGCACTTGAAAGTGTTGCTGGCAATTCTGGCTGTGTTGTGGCTGTGTACGCTGTTCGGCTACCTGTTCCCTTCCGTGGATCTCACACAGTACGGCATCCTGCCCCGCCAAGCATCGGGACTGTGGGGTATTCTCGTCGCTCCGTTTATCCATGCTGATTGGGCTCACTTGGCGGCGAACACCCTGCCCTTTCTCATACTGGGCTGGTTGACCATGCTCCGCGGCATGAGAGTGTTTGTCATCGTGGCGGTCCTCGCAACGCTTGTCTGTGGACTGGGTGTTTGGGCCTTGGGCGATTGGGGAGCTTCAGATGTTCACGCGCACATCGGCGCCAGCGGTGTGATCTTTGGTCTCTTTGGCTATTTGCTGCTCCGTGCCTACTTTGAGCGCAGCTTGGGAGCGCTCTTGGTTGCTTGCGGCGTCGGTTTCTTTTACGGCGGTTTGACTTGGGGATTCCTGCCGTTGGAGAAAGATGTCTCGTGGCTGGGGCACGTTTTCGGTTTTGCGGGGGGCGTCCTTGCTGCTTGGGCTCTTTCGCCTAGTGAGAAGCAAAGCCGCCGAGAAAGTGCTCTGGGAGGCACCGTCTCAAGAGGCAACGCCCCAAGTGATGCACCAAAGGACCGTGTCTCAAAAGACATCGCCGCACCGGCCGATTGAGGGAAATCTTGACGGTCGAGCCAAACAACGCGCGCCAAGCCGAGCGCAGCTCTGCGAGCAGGTATCGCCGTCACTGCACAACAACCGCGAAGCCTGGCCTGGCTTGAATCCATTGATCGCTTGAATGAGGAAGACGCGCCAGCACTCTCATACGGGAAGAACACTCGCTGCTAGAGCACCTGCCCGATTGCTGTTCCGCTCGTCCAGACGGACGCTGTCAAATCATCCGCGATGGGAAGCAATACGCTCTGCCCTCAGGCGTACGGGCGAAATTGACATTGGTCAAATTTGGGGGGTGTTTCGTGCCGCCCTGCGCGCTGCCGAGCGCCATTGGGGGTTGACGGTTAACAGGCTGCTGAACGTAACGTCAAGGTTGCCGGTGATGTTTGCGGTCCCGTTGCTGGTCCATT
>JALCBR010000120.1 GCA_028066245.1 Pirellulales bacterium
GAAAATAGCGAACGGCCAATTTCGATCTGATACGACTGTCCGCTGCGTGTTTTGAGTGACAGCGTCTCGACAGTGCGGAAGGCATCTTCGAGCTCGGAAGCCAGATCAGACATAATGTGCAGAGGCATTTTGGAGGGCTCCTTGCAAGGGAGATTCAAGAACCGGCGGTGAAAAGATGAGTAGACCTGACCGAATGTTTCCTCTCCTATCGGCGAGTTGTGCGACCAAGTTGCGAGAAAATCACAGGCGGAGGATCGAACGCGGCGAGCCGAAGATCGTGCCTTATTGGTTCGTACCGGCTGAGATGGTTCCGCCGAAGATTCCGCACTTCATGGCTTCACCAGGCATGTCCTATGTCAGCCCAGCAGAGCATCCGTCGACCGAGGAGATATGATCAATTGCAGTATTAGCAACTCCGTCCTGGCGCAGGATCTGGATAGCACCGCTAACACCGTGATAGCAGCTCGAGGGCTTGGATCGGGAAAGACCACGGGCGCGGTATTCTCAGTGATTGCCGAGGCTTCCGTCTCACATCACCTCACAGCGGGCCCGTTGAGGAAACTCGTCTAGGGAAATTGCGCGATGCGGGTGGACTTGCTACATTGATGTTGCCGCGAGATCCCGTGGCATCTGCATCAACGGAGCGTTCCATGGACGAATATTTGAATGCAATCCAACAAGGCGATTGCATCAAGCGAATGGACAGCATGCCAGAAGGCAGCGTGGACTTGGCCTTTGCTGATCCGCCTTTCAACATCGGCTATGACTACGATGTCTACCAGGATTCCGTTGAGTCGCAGCGATATCTCGATTGGTCACGGCAATGGATTGCGGCCGTGCATCGCGTGCTCAAGCCTGACGGCACATTCTGGCTGGCCATCGGCGATGAATACGCTGCGGAGTTGAAAGTCGCTAGCGGCGAGTTGGGTTTCACTTGCCGGAGTTGGGTGATCTGGTATTACACCTTCGGTGTGAATTGCAAGAATAAGTTCACTCGTTCGCACGCTCACCTGTTCTATTTCGTCAAAGATCCGGCGAACTTCACGTTTCGCAATGACGACCTGGAAAACCGCGTACCTTCCGCGCGAGAGCTGGTCTACAATGACCGCCGCGCCAATCCCAAAGGGCGTTTGCCAGACGACACCTGGATCATTCGTCCAGCAGATGCTAGCGGAGAAATAACGCCTGACGATGATGCCAGTTGGCGGCTGGCAATTGCGCCGCCGGCTGATCACGCACGCACATTCACGTTACGTCCGCAAGATTTGGATCAGTGCTTCCAGCCGGATGAGGATACTTGGTACTTCCCCCGAGTTGCCGGCACGTTCAAGGAACGAGCTGGATTTCATGGCTGCCAGATGCCTGAGCAACTGCTGGGCAGAATCATTCGCTGTTGCAGCCATGAAGGCGAGACCGTGCTGGACCCGTTCTCTGGCAGCGCCACGACGTTGGCGGTCGCCAAAAAGCTCCGCCGCAACTATATCGGCTTCGAGCTGTCGCCCGACTATGTGAGCTACGGCCGCGAGCGGCTGGCCGGGATTCGCGTCGGGGACCGTCTAGACGGCTCACCGGAACCAACCAAGAGCGCTCCGGCGACAAAAGCTGGCCGCAAGCTGGGCAGTCCGCCTCCAAAACGCAAGGTAGCCGCAGACGGATCGCGTTCAGGCAAATCAGTTCTGACACAGTTCGATCATGCCGAGGAGCTTGCGCTGACGCGGCAGCAGGTGCTCACAGAACGGGGGCTGCTGGAAGCCTTCCAAGCGGAACATCAAGGTTATTCCGTCGACCGGCTTGTGGCCGACCCGGAACTCAACGCGGGATTTGTTTCTCGTTGTCAGCAACTTGGACTTGTCGGTGACGCGCGGAGTTGGAATGCGCTGCTCTTCCGGCTCCGCAAGGCCGGCAAGCTCGCGCATATCGAGACCGTTCGCCGCACGTCCTTTGAATGGGCTGACTGTGACGCGTATTTTTTCGCCAGCGAGATTGCACTGCGACTGATGTTGGATGGTCGACAGGCGAACAGCTTGGATGAGATTCTTTGCGACCCAGCGTTGGCAATGGAGTTCGATGAGATCGCTCATCGGTTCGCACCGGGGTTCTCCCCGTTGGAGTATCGTTGGGCCGCGCTCAAGCTGCGCAAGGAAGCCAACAATGCCCGGACCCGCGGCGCGCAGCTCAAGTTTCCCAAGTCACGCTTTGAGCGCGATCGTGAGCCGCTCGTGTCATGGGATATTGAAAAGGCGCCTGACGAACATGGCGTCTATTTGCTGGCCGTTCCCGGCGCAGGCCGCGCGGGCAAAACCCTCTATGCTGGCGAGACACTCAATCTTCGCGAGCGACTTTCAAATCATCGATCGGCTGATGGTCTCAAAGAACTCTCCACGCACTGCAGTGTGTCTGTTGAAGAAATCCATGTGCAGTCTGTGTCGATACAGTCTGCGAACGCCACAATGCTGGCCTGGCAAAGTTGCCTGTTGACCAGAAGCAAAGGCACCAAGTTGAACTACGCCGAGCTTTGGGCTAGGTAGGAGTTCCTGCGATGACGCTCCGTTGTTCGCTTCGTAGAGTGTCGGGCCTAAGAATCACGGGATAGATGCGCTACTCCGCCTCGCGGGCGCTGGAAATCACGTGCCGCGGCGTTTGATTGATAACGTCTCACGCACTCAGCCAGCGTGCCACATCTTTTGCCCAATAGGTTAGTATAAAGTCGGCTCCGGCGCGGCGAATGGCTGTCAGCGATTCCAACGCGATCGAGCGCTCGTCAATCCAATCACTGGCGGCAGCGGCTTTGATCATGCTGTACTCGCCTGAGACGTGATATGCGGCCAGGGGAACGCCGGGAAAGGCAGCGCGAACCTTGGCAAGAATATCCAAATACGCCATGGCAGGCTTGACCATGATCATGTCGGCTCCCTCATCCAAATCGAAGGCAACTTCGCGCAACGCCTGATCAGGATTTGCGGCGAAGTCCATCTGGTAGCCGCGGCGGTCGCCGAACTGCGGGGCGCTTTCGGCCGCATCGCGAAACGGTCCGTAGAACGCGCTGGCGTACTTAGCGGCGTAGCTGAGGATGGGTAGGTGTGAGAAGTTCGCTCCATCCAACGCCGCGCGAATCGCTCCCACCATGCCGTCCATCATCCCGCTGGGAGCGATCACGTCCGCTCCCGATTTGGCATGCGTGACTGCCTGCCGTCCCAGCAACTCCAATGTCGCGTCATTGTTGACTTCCGTTCGTCCGTCGATTTCCGTCAGTGGTCCACAGTGGCCGTGATCGGTGTATTCGCAAAAACAAACATCGGTCATCACCAGCAGTTCCGGCACCGCGTTCTTAACCGCTCGAACGGCCCGTTGGATGATTCCGTCTTCGCAGGTGGAATCGCTGCCGAGAGCATCCTTTGTGGAAGGGATACCGAACAAGATCAAACCGCCCAGTCCCAATTCCTGCGCTTGCTCAGCTTCCGTGATCAGTCGGTCGATCGAAAGCTGCGCCTGACCTGGCATGGACGCAATGGGTGACGTCACGCCTTCTCCCTCGCACACGAATAGCGGCAACACGCAATCAGCAGGCGAAAGCGATGTGCTGGCCACCAGTTTACGCACAGCTGGATGATGCCGCAGGCGGCGCATGCGGGTCGTTGGAAAACTGCCGGGAAAGGAAGAGTGAGAAGAAGTCATTGGCAAGAGTGACGTTTGACGCGGGGGATGCCACCACACCTGACAACGATGCGGCTTTCCTCATCATCTCTGCCGAGTGACGCAGCAGCAAGGCCGACAACAACGAACTTGCCGTAGTTCTCTTGGGAACGACCACGTCCGTGGTGGACCATGGGCCGTATTGGACTTTTCAATAGATTGCCACTACGTCCGAAACAAGACTTCTTCCCGGCGGAATTGCCACACGGCGTATAGCACACAGGCTGCCGCGGCCGCCAGACATGTCGAGATCGTTACGCTGTAGTATCCCCAATGGAGATTGCCTTTGAGGAAATCTTTGGTGAGCATCGCCACGTTGACCAGTGGAATGAACGCAACCTTCCAACTCATTTCAATGCCAGGGAGTGCCGGCGCCAAGGCGGGAAGGATCAGCACAAATTGCAGCGGTGCCATGTAGCTCTGTGCTTCTTTAAAGCTACGGGCGTAGATGGAAATCGCCAGAAACAGCCCGGCAAACATGGCCGCAGGCGGAATCACTAGAAGTGCAATCGAAACCGCCACGCTAGGGCTGACTTGAAATTGCAAGTTGCTCAACAATGTTGACGAGGCGACGTATTTAAAAGACGCCGCCATGGACGCCAGTCCCAGCATGGACGCCGTGACGGATGATGTGAAGATCACCAGGAATTTGCCGATGGCGATCTCTGTCCGCGTGGCAGGCGCCAGGATCAGCGTTTCCAGGGTGTTGCGCTCTTTCTCACCGGCCCCGATGTCAATCGCTGGATACATGCCACCCAAGAACGCAAAGGCGATCACCAAGTACGGGAGAATTCCGCCGATGATTTTCATGGCAATGTCGGAATCGGTCGCCAGATCGGCTTCACTGCTCACCTTGACGGGGTTTTGGTAGCGGATATCGAGGTCTTTGGCGCGCAGCCGATCCAACGCCAAAGCCTTGCTCCCTTCGCGCAGTGCGCGGGAAACCCGGCTATAAGCCTCATCGGAAAGGTCCTCTGTGGAATCATGGATCAACAATGAAGTCAGTTGCTCAGCGCCAAGAGGTTCTTTTCCCAGTTCGTTGCGGGGTGGCATCTGCAAGTAGCCCGCGATGTCCTTGTTGCGAATTCCCCAGGCGACTTTGCGCATCAGCACCTCATCCATTTCTTGAACGTCGTCCGGCAACTTGGGGGGCTGAAAACTGTCTGGAGGTTCCTTGAGCGTCGCGAGATCAACAAACTCGATGAGTCCGAGCCCCTTGAGCGCCACGCGGTAGAAGTCAAGGCTTTCCTTGATGGTGGCTTTGCTGATGTTCTGCTTTTTGAGTTGCTCGCGCGTTTTGTCGACGTCAATGTCCTCTCGTAGCTCTTTCGCTCGTTGAGTGACCCATTGCTGAAACTCGGCCGGATCCTTAAGCACCGCAGCGGGAAAATCCTCTTCCAGCGCTTCACGCGCGGCCGCGGATTGTTCGTTTTCGCTGCGTGCGGATTTCACCGCCCCTTGCTCCTCCGAGGAAAACAGGGACTCCACTGAGTTGAGTATGTTCTGTAAATCGGAAACGGATTGAGCGCTGGCGCGAACGCGCGCCATGTTCGTGTCCGTGAACCACTTGTGGACAAGCAGCAGGTAAGCTTGTTGCGATTCTTCATCTGCAGCGATCTTCACCACCTGCGACTGTTGTTGCCGAACCGCGCTTTCCACGATTTTGTTGATGCCGAGCATCATCGCCGGTAAGGCCAATACCGGTAGCAACAGCATAAAGATCAACGTCCGCCGATCACGGAGCGTGTCGACCAGTTCCTTGCGGTAGATTGTCCAAATTCCGCGAATCACGCCGCCTGCTCCTCGATCAGTTTGATGAAGCCTTCGTCAAGGTGCTGGCCGTACTTCTCGCGGAATTCGTCAATCTCGCCGAGGAACGCAAGTTGTCCGCTGTCAATGATGCCAATTTGGTCGCAGAGCCTGTCGACTTCTGTCATGTGATGGGTGCTGAAGATGACGGTCCGCCCCTCTTCCCGGCAACGCTCGATGAACTCGACGATGCTTTTGGCTGTGATGACATCCAAACCGGTTGTTGGCTCGTCAAAGACAATGACAGGAGGGGAGTGCAGTACGGTACGGGCGATGTTGACCTTTTGTCGCATGCCGGTGGAAAGCTTGTCGCATGCGCGGTCCAGGAACTCGTCCATCCCAAATGTTGTCGTCAATTCCTGAATCCGTGATTCGATCTCGCCTGGCGGCATCTGAAACAGCCGACCAAAATACCATAGCACTTCGCGCGGAGTCAGCCGCCCGTAGAGCCCGGTGTTGGTGGAAAGAAAGCCGACATTGCGTCGGACTTCTGCGGACTCGCGAACGATGTCCTTTCCCATCACGCGACCTTCGCCGCCGGTGGGTCGCAGCGCCGTCGAGATGATGCGCAAAGCGGTCGTCTTGCCAGCCCCATTTGGCCCCAGCAGGCCAAACACTTTCCCCGGCTCACAAGAAAACGAGACCCCTCTCAGGGCTTCAACGCGTTTTGACTTCCGGCCTTTGTAGGTCTTCTGCAGGTCTTTGACTTCAATCACGGATGTTGGGCCTCGAAGAGATACGGTGAGTCACGTTGAGAGATGGTGCCCAAGACCAATTCGTTGAACTTTGCCACACTTAGCGATTTTTTTTACGACTGATTCCACCGCGATGTTTTCGACATGGCTAACCCCCAGCTACTGAAGGCCGATTTGCTGTTGAATTGTGAATTCGGCCACTCTCAATACTTGAGATTGTCCGGGAAAGTTGCGGATTGTCACGAGGAGAGGTGAGAATCTCCTGGCTACAACGCACGAAAGCCGCAGTAGAACAAAGAACCAGTTTTGCCTGACCAATGTAATTGCCGGCTGTACCCGGTGCCGGTTAGGATTGTTCTCATTGTTGGGTGTGCCCATCGGCTGGACTGTGGCGGAGTTAGGGAAGTGTCAGGGAATCCACGAATGAGCGACCATAGCGTCAACGAAAGTGAGATGACCTCACGCTGGTGGCGGGGTCATTTCCTGCTCGGCGCGGTCGCCGTGCTTCTCGTGATCGCTGGCATTGCTTATGGCGGATACCGTATTTTCGTCGATGGCAAGATGGTCCGGAATGCCAAACCATACAATCCTGACTATATCGCCATTGCAAGGCAACTCGCCGTACAAGGCAAGTTTGAAGCTGCCATCGATGTGTATGAGGGGATCTTGCGTGAAGGATTGTTGAAACGCAGACCCCAAGAGCGACGTGAGGCCAAAGCATGGCTGGGATGCTGCTATAACGCCCTCGGGCAGCATGCGCAAGCCATTGAAGTTTACAAAGCGGCGAGGAGGGAGTTCCCTCCGGAAACCAACAATCGCTACTTCTTGGCGTGCTCCTACGCTTCATTGGGCAAGGATAAAGAGGCTTTGCAGGCGCTGTGGGAATATCTTTTGTTAGGCGGCCAGCTACCCCGGCAGGACAAGACGTTCCAGGACAAGACGTTCAAGGTCGCCCATCAGTTGCACCGCCTGGAGGACGAAGGCCGCATCCAGAAACTTTTGAACAAACCGCAGCTCCCCTTTGGTTTCCTGTTGGGTTGTGAAGTGGCCGTCTCTGATCCAGGGTCACTGGACATTGGAGTTGCAATCACCGAGATTCAATTCAAGATTCCGTTTGTGAAAATCAGCTTCTGGCCTGCTCCTGGAGAAAGATTGCGTCATCAGCCATGGGATCTCGTGTTTCAGCCGGACATCGAGACCGATCAATGGCAAGCGCACCTGATCACAGATTCTTCTGGCATCGGGGAGTTCAAAGGAACTGTCCTCCCAGGTCAAATTACCATGACGGGCAAATGGATTCCGCCCACAGGTGGACCAGAAGTTCTGGCCAGGCTAGAGATTCAACAACAGCAATCAAACTCAAACGCCTCAACCCTGCGGATGCTTCTTTCCCCCGATGGGTCAGGCGATTGGCCCCAGGCAGAAATGTTCCTGCAAGTGCGCTTGATGCGCAATTGAATGACCTTCACGTCGGCTTATCATCTCCACATGAGATCCTTCGGAAAATTCTTGCAACTTGCCGGCTTAGTGGCCCTGCCGTTGGCGATGCTCCTGCAATGGATGCCCGGCGACAGCAAGGACGGAACTGTGATCAGCGTTGGCCAGATGCTGATGATGCTTGTCGCCGGCGCCTGTTTGTTCTGGATTGGGCGGATCTTGGAAGGTTATTCCAAGTAAGAGTGACAGTTCCGCGCTGAAAATTGGCAACTGCGCCAACGTTCGTCCGCTCCTCCCATTTCCGTAAGAGCCGTTCTCGCGTGACGCCATGCAGCACAACGTCGTATCACGCTTGTGCCTGCCTCCTCCTCAAGCTGATAGCTTTTTCTGCAAATAGTCGCTGGTCAGATGCTTCAGGATGTCTAGCGGTTCGCAACTGTTGTCATCGCCGTAGTCAATGTCCAGCGGTCCGATGGCTTTGGCTGCGCGGACGGCGGCTTTGTTGAGCTTCTTGTTGCGCTTGCCAATCCCCATCAGCGCGCCGCCCATCGACTCGCGGACCCACATTTCCTCACCTTTGATGGCGTGACGGATGTGCTCGATACGTTCCAGCAGGAAATCATCATCCATGCCTTTGGGATTTTTCTTTGAGAGTTCGTAAAGCAATCCGTACGCGCAGCGGCGGCGGATGGGGTCTTTGCTTTCCATCCAGTCACAGGCGAGCTCGAAAGCGAATGGCGCTTTGGCCAGCGTCGCGTCGCAGGAAGCAAACACGTGGCAGAGCATGCCATGGTTGAGTTGCTCAACCTGCTCCTCGGCCTGCTCGCGCGAAAGCTGCTTGGGATCATCGATCAAAAGCGAAATGACCTTGGCGTCATAGACATCGCTTTTCCATAGCAACCCTGCAAGCTTGTGGTCACGGCCGATCTTCTTGGCGAGTTTTCTCAACTGCGTCAGACCGATACCAAAGCTCTTAAGTTCACGGGGCTTCTTCTTCCAGTGGGCGATCCCACGCTCGTTGCGATTCTCTTTCAACAAAGCGAGGACTTGAATCTTGGTCATGGCCATGGGAACCTCCGCGGGAATTGATCGCCAGGAACACATGCAGTGTTGAGTCTGTGCGGCGTTTGCGATCTTGTGATAGCGCCGCTCACTTACCCGCCAATTGTGCCATCACTCTGTCCGTAATCAACTGCACGAGGGCTTCTTCGTCAATGTTGTTTGAAGCGGCCTGCGCGGGTTGAGTGCTGGCAGGATTGGTCACGATGCCAGAAAGGGCGCTGGCACGTTGCCCTGGGGCGTCATTCGCAGATTGATTGTCGTCTGCAACACCGCACGTTCCGTCGCCATTCTTCATCGCCGGCGGCGGCGAGAAAGCTTGCCGCTGAACGCCGGCTTCTTGCCAACTGTCGCGAAAGATATCGTTGGCGCAGATATCGCAGTTTTCCATGCCTGGCATCAGCCGTGCGTCTTGGAAGCCCCACTTCTGCTTTAGGTCCAACAGTTCCTGCGTTTCTTTCTTGGTGAAGTAGTTGATGCGACCCAGGTCTTTGGTCAAGAGTAAGATCCGACAGTACGAGTCAAGGATCTCCGTCCACCAATAAGCTCGCTCCACGGTCTCTCCGTAGCTGACCGTTCCGTGGTTGGCCAGCATCATGATGTTGGTCTTTTTGACGAACGGGAGCACCGTGTCCGCAAATTTCTGCGAGCCGGGCGTTTCATACCGCGTCATCGGGATATCGCCTAGAAAGACCTCCACCTCGGGCAGCACGCATTGCGGAATCGGCTCGCGAGCGACCGCGAACGCCGTGGCATGTGGAGGATGACAATGCACCACGCTCTTTACGTCGGGGCGTTCCTTCAGAATCGTCAAGTGCAGCAGGATCTCGCTGGATCGCTTTCGCCGTCCGGCAAGTTGATTGCCCTCCATATCCACCGTGCAGATATCGTCCGGGGTCATAAAGCCCTTGGAGATCATCGTGGGCGAGCAGAGAACTTCGTTCTTGCCAATGCGATAGCTGATGTTGCCGTCATTGGCTGCGGCAAACCCTCGGTCATAAATCCGGCGGCCAATTTCGCAGATCTCTTGTTTGATTTTGAAAGCTGACATGGGCAAGGCGGTGAGTGGGCAATCGGAAAGAGTGAAGGATGAGAGATGAGAAGCTAGGAAAACGAAAGATCGCCGAGCGGCGCTACATCCAGGCGATCGAGGATCGCCGTGAGATAGGCGTCAATCGGTTTGACGTTTGGGTGAAACGCGGCGGAAGCCTCGCGCCCTTCGGTAAAAGCGATCAGGCTCCCTACGCCAGCATGGAGATCGTCATAGGCCGTAACTGGCTCCGTTGACAACTCCGCAGCAAACGATTGCAAATCGGTAGTGCAGTCTTGTGGCAAACGGGAGAGATCTTCCCAATCAAGCGGTGTTACCAAACGCCATTTACCACCAGTCAGACTTGTGTGCTGGCGATTGAGCGTGACCGTGCCGATGACGATACCAAGTCTCATAGCGGAGGGAATCTATTGGAGGTACATGAAGTTATTGAATGCTGGTGGCGGTTAGTGCAGGCGTGAGTTGCGCTGGACAATCCGCTCTGCAATGGGCAAACTCTCGCATCAACTGGACGAGCTGGTGCTGAGACTTGCCCCGCGGCTGAACCACCAGCACATTCGCGCCGATGCTGTCAGCCGCATCGCGAACGCAGCATGAGCAGTTTGCAGAAGCCGCGCGGAGAGTAGGTCGTCGGTTGGCCGCGCACAGCACGAGCGATGGCTGGCTCGTCAAGCAGATCGCTTTGCAGGTCGTTGCCGTAGCCTCCAACGCTTCAACCAGGCCAACCAAGTCATCCCCAAGTCCGCCGGGTGCGCACTCCGCCGCCACGCCTGCCCTCACCAGTTGTGCAGTTAATTCGCCCAGGTCGAGCGACGTCTCGCAGGCGTAGTTGACGAGGCAAACCACTTTGTTCGCTTTGCCTTGCGATGCGTCGGCCATTCCGCTGGGCATAAGATTTGCGGTTCTCCGTACGCCGACACCGCGCTCACGCAAGAAGTCCTGCGCAGCTGGCGTCACGATCGCTTTATCGCCAATGACCAACGAAGTCGCGTCTTCCAGGCAAGAGAGCGAATCCATGGAGATCACGTGAGCCTGGATCACAACTTCGCCAGAAAGTTGCTTCGTTGGTGCAAGACCTTGCTCGTTCAAACGGCGCATCACCGCCTCAACGATGCGCTCGACCTGCATCCGATCCAGCTCTAGTTGTCCATCAGACAATGCCATCTTTGCGATTCAATTCTGCTGGCTTTTCTCTCGTGGTGTCTTCGTGTGGCGAGGCCGCTGTTATGGATCCATCACACCCAGCACAAACCAACGTGCCGGCGAGTTGTCTTCTCCCACCAACTCCCGCGCCGCTTTGCCTTCATTGCACACCAGGACCCAGTCACTGCGGCCAGCATCATACGGATCAATGGCCAGTTGTGGATCACCGTCCGGTACCTTGCCTTCCGTCATCGGCTGCACCAAGAGCAGCTTCCAGCCATCCAACGTGGGATGCTTTTGGGTGGCGACGGCTGTTCCAATCACGAGGGCGGGAAACATAAGAA
>JALCBR010000121.1 GCA_028066245.1 Pirellulales bacterium
CGAGCGCCATAGGGGGTTGACGGTTCATTTCCTACTGAACTTAACGTCAAGGTTGCCGGTGATGTTTGCGGTCCCGTTGCTGGTCCATTGCATAGGCGTGAAGCGTTTGCGCCACCCCCCTGGAGGATGGAAAAATTTGACCGATGACAATTTTGCCCGTACGTCTGAGAGCAGGGCGCGCGGGGAAAGCTGCGGCAATTCAATCCCGCGTCGTGAAGGGATGAAACCTGTGACGAACAGAACACCGATCAAGGAGATGCTCTGGAGCGCTTGTTCATTCCGGTTCCGCTGGCAGTCGGTGTCGTTCAACACCTCCTAAACAATATCCGAATGCGTCAATGTTGACGTTCCGTCTTTTTGCAGGGACGGCGCAGCTGCACTTATTGTTCCGGATAGATCCAGCTGGGCCGCCGCAGTCACGAGTGGACCGCCACCACATTCATGCTCAAAACGAACTTGAGCATGGCACTCTGACAACCGCAAGATTCCTCACAGGAGATCAACCTTCTTGCTCGGCGGACGCGGCGACATGGCCGAGCAAGCTTTCCAGTGTGTCGCGCAGATTTCGCAGCTTGATGGGCGTGTAGAGAATTCGGCGGTATTCGTTGACGTTGGCCTTTTCCGCAAGATGCTTTTGGTTTGGACTTAGCAACAGCACAGCGGGCAGATCTTGAGTCCGTTCCTCATTTGCAAACTGATTGAAGGCATGGATCGCCGCTTCTCCCGTCGTTTCGGCATCTAAAATCAGTGAATCCGGAATATCCTGGGGATCGTAAAACCGATCGACCGCCCGCTTGGGATCGCGCGTAAGCATCACACGAAAGCCAAACTTCTTGAATGCTTCTCTCAGTTTATCCTGCAAGTTCGGATCTGATTCAGCAATCATCACGCTGGATTTATCGGACACGGTGTTGGCAACCGCACTCCTTTCCCGCGTTTTGAAATCCTTGCCCTCAATGCGTTCATAAAGGTGCCGCAAGTCGATGAGCATCTCCGACGGTGTTTGGTAACGACGCTCCGGCTTGAGTTCAATCGCCCGATTCACAACTGTGACCACGGCCGCGGGAAGATCAGCTACGACTTGATTAATGGGGGTAATGTTGATGAATCGCTGTTTGGCGATCCGCTCGACCCGGTCCCGCGTTTGTGATAGCGGTGGTTGCCCGGATAGCATGTTGTAGTACAGGCAGCCCAGGAAAAAGATATCGCTACGGGCATCATCCTTCTTGGCTCCAGACGCCTTCTCCAAGCCGGCGTAATCCACTGTTCGCAGTTGATTTCCTTCTGCCGTGTGTCCGGCGGCCAGCCCAAAATCCACCACCTTTGCCGTGCCGCTGCTGGCGACCAGCACGTTGGTCATTTTGAGGTCGCGGTGGCTGATTCCCTTTTGCCAGGCGTAACGGATGCCATTGGTGATGTCCATGATCAAGCGCGTGGCTTCGTCTGGCGGGATTCGCCCTCGGACGCGGACAAATTCGCGGAGACTACCACCCTCAACAAACTCCATTGCCAGGTAATGAGTCGTGCGAACGGAGCTGACATCCAAGATCGGCACAATATTGGGGTGTCGCAACTCGAGCCCCATCTTCCCTTCATTCATAAAATGAGCGGTTTTCTCTGCGTCCTCACTAAAGCGATTCCGCAAGACTTTTAGCGCAACGACTTCATCTGTCCCCTTGCGAACAGCGCGATATACACGTGCGAAGGTTCCCGCTCCAACCAAATAGAGAACCTTGTAATCACCGTAGTAAAAGCCGGTGTTATCCCCTTTCTTGAGGCGGTCGACTTGCCAGTTTGTGAGCGCCTCCCGGCGGACAAGAGCTTGTAAGAACTCTTCCCCTTCAACATTACGGCGGCCGAAAGTCCCCCAAATATCCTGGAGTTCGCTCGGAGTTATCAGTTCAAGATCGAGCAACCGTTGAGAGAGTCGCTCCGCATTCATTGCCGACATAGATGTCGCTCCCAGGGCCGGAAATCCGACATTTTGCGCATAGAGCAGCCCGCGGCTTGGTGCGCAAGTCACGTCTCTTCATGGTATTCCGACCAATCTGCCATGGCAATGTTGGGTCGGCGGCGTTCAATATGAATTACCCCAGAAGAGCGGATCGTATCACGTGGTAGTTGGCAGCCAGTCCCAACATATTGCTCCGCGTGGTTCGCCAGAATCGAGAGCCGTTCAAGATCCCGTATTTGCGCCTGTATTCACGATTGAACCAAGGCTCCGTATCCTTCGGAGGCACGAAGAAATGCGTGTTGTTGACGGAAGCCCTTATGGCTATACTACTTCGCACAAATTCGCCAGTTTGACGAAGGCTCACGAATGCGTTTTGCGCTGCTCGACCGGATTGACGTCTTGGTACCCGGAGAACGCATCGAAGCTGTGAAATGTTTGTCTTTGGCAGAGGAGTACCTTGCGGATCATTTCCCGCAGGCCCCCGTCTTGCCCGGCGTGATGATGCTCCAATCTCTTGTCGAGGCCGGCTCTTGGCTCGTTCGTTACGGACAACGGTTTGAACGGAGTCTGGTCACCTTGAAGCAAGTTCGGGGAGTGAAATACGCCAACTTTGTTGAACCAGGTCGGACGCTGCAAGTGACAGCGGAGATCACTGGAACGGACGGCAGGGAGACAAAACTCAAAGCCCAGGGGGTGGTCGCAGGAGCGGTGGCGGTTGCTGCCAGGTTGGTGCTGCAATCGTCAAATCTGCGAGACTCGGCCGCAGGTGACAAAACATCACAGCAAGACGCAGCGTCCCAAGATGCCTTTGTTATCGAGCGAATTAAACAAAGTTTCCGGTTGTTATATCCTTCTGGCGAAGCCGCCCTGGCGGAATAACCTGTCATGTTTTCTTTGAGGGACGAGCATTCTCGCCTCTTTGCCAATACTCAGTTTACTGCGTTGAGACCGAGGAGTTGAACATGCCTGATCGTGAAGAGATCTTCAGTACTGTTAGGGAGATTCTCTGTGACGCGCTAGGAGTGGACGAAGACGAAGTTGTGCCACAAGCGACTTTGACTGATGATCTGGGCGCCGAATCGATCGATTTTCTCGACATCGTTTTCCGGTTGGAAAAGTCCTTTGAGATCAAGATCCCGCGCGGAGAACTGTTCCCCGATAACGTTCTCTCAGATGAGCGGTTTGTGCAGGACGGCAAGATTACGCCTGATGGCTTGAAGGAACTCCGGGCGCGCATGCCATATGCGGATGTGGACAAGTTGGAGGCCAACCCAGACATTAAGGAGATGTCACAAGTCTTCACCGTCGACATGATTTGCCGGTTTATTGAAGGCAAGGTCGGCGTGGAGAGCTAGTCAGGTCGCCGACAGTTCGCGCGTTCATCCTTCTGATCGATCACCTATGCGTTGGTACTGGATAGATCGCTTTCTGGAGTTTGAAAGCGGGCGTGCCGCGGTGGCAGTCAAGACTGTTTCCTTATCTGAAGAGCACTTGCACGATCACTTTCCCGGCTGCCCCTTGATGCCCAATTCGCTGGTCATTGAAGGATTCGCGCAGTTGGGCGGAATCCTTGTGGGTGAGCACATTGGATTTGCCGGAAACATGATCTTGGCCAAAGTCCCCAAGGCAGAGTTTGAGTTCTCGCCACAGCCTGGGGACACATTGACGTATCGTGCAAAGATTGAATATGTCAAAGAGGACGGTGCGTTGGTGGCGGGTGAGAGCCACATCGGCGACAAATTGCACGCCAAAGTTGAAGTCTTCTTTGCCAATGTCCTGGAGACCGACCGGTCTCGGCGGTTGTTCAGCGATGCGGAACTGCTGGCTATGATGAAGATGCTGGGAGTCTATCGGGTTGGCCGCACAGCAACTGGCGAAAAGCTTGTACCACCCAAACTGGGCGAAATCCCAGATCCGGCAAGACTCGCCGGCCGCTCGTGAATGTGAACTTTCTTAGTAGGTGACAGCTTCCAACTCCGCGGAACTGACGGATGGCATTATGCGTAACCGAGTTGTTGTCACCGGGATGGGCTGGATCAACCCTCTAGGGATCTCTTTGCCAGCCGTCTGGGAGGCGCTCGTGGCCGGAAAGTCAGGCGTCGGCCCCATCTCAATCTTCGACGCTGCCCACTACCCAACGCAAATTGCCGCAGAGGTCAAGGATTGGACAGTTGCAGACATTGGGGAGGACCCTGAAGATTGGACGAGGCAGGCGCGGCACACGACATTCGCCATTGGAGCAGCCGCAAAAGCTTTTGAAGATTCTGGCCTTGGCGAGGTTGATGACCCAACACGATTTGGAGTCTATCTCGGGGCGGGTGAAGGGCACCAAGATTTCGTGCTCTTTAACCGCATGGTCACCAAAGCTCTCAAGGACGGTGAGATCGACGTTCAACGATTCCAAGAATATGGGATCGCCACGCTCAATCCCGTGAGCGAATTGGAGCAAGAGCCCAGTTTGCCATCGGCGCATATCGCCGCACGGCACAATGCGCAGGGCCCAAATCTCAATTGCTTGACCGCATGCGCTGCCAGTAGCCAAGCCATCGGAGAAGCTGTGGAGATGATTCGTCGCGGAGAGACAAACCTCATGCTCTCCGGTGGAACTCACAGCATGATTCACCCCTTTGGAGTGACCGGCTTCAACTTGCTGACTGCGCTCTCTGTTCGCAATGATGAACCGGAAAGGGCCTCTCGTCCGTTTGATGCCGAGCGAGACGGTTTCGTGCTCGGTGAAGGAGCCGCGATGGTCATGCTGGAAGAATACGAACACGCGCGCCGAAGGAACGCCAGAATCTATGGCGAGATTGTCGGGTTTGGCTCAACGGCGGATGCGTTCCGAGTGACGGATTCTCATCCAGAAGGACGAGGAGCCGCAAGCTGCATGCAAATGGCATTGCATGATGCGGGCGTTGACGCAAGCGACGTCGATTATATTAACGCCCATGGGACCAGCACTGCGGTTAATGATAAGGTCGAGACGATGGCCATCCGCAACGTGTTTGGCGCTCATGCTGACTCGATGCCGATATCCAGCACCAAAAGCATGATGGGGCATCTGATCGCTGCCGCAGGCGCCACCGAAACGATCATCAGCCTATTGGCGCTCAATCACAACGTGATCCCTCCAACAATTAACTATGAGAATCCTGACCCAGAATGCGATCTCGATTATGTGCCCAATGCGGCACGGGAATGCCAGGTGCGTCGCGTTTTAACCAACAGCTTTGGATTCGGCGGGCAAAATATCGCCCTGCTTGTGGCGGCGATTTAGCAAAGCTGCTATTCAGCATCAAGCTGCGTAGACTCTAAGAGTAAATCAGTCACGGCACGGAGGTGCTAGGTTTACGAGCCAAGGGAAAGTCACCTCGCGATTGGTTCGAGTGGAAACACTCGGCGACACGTTTCTAGCTTGTGCTTTGCGCAGGCTGCTCCATTTCCCGATTCATCTGGCGTGCATCGACTCAGTCTCGACGACACGGCATGCAATGACCCAACATGAGTAACACGGTTCCACGCATGCGGATCAAGATCTGCGGAATCACCAGCCCAGTGGATGGCATGGCAGCGGCGAACGCAGGCGCCACCGCGGTGGGCTTAAACTTCTACTCAAAATCCAAACGATTTGTCACTGCTGAGCAGGCGGCCGATGTGGTGGAGCTGTTGCCAAGCAATGTCTCTCCGATTGGGGTCTTTGTCGACACAAACCCCAGTAAGATCACCCAGGCTTGCGAAATCGCAGCGCTGCGAGGTGTTCAGCTGCACGGGCAGGAAACTCCAGCCCAGGTTGCGGCCATCAATCGGAAAGTTGGCGAACAAAATCTTCTGCTCGCCAAAGCAATCCCCGTTAATGAATTCACGCTCGATGATGTCGAAAAGTATCTGACGGATTGTCTGAAACTACGGTCGATGCCTGATGTATTCTTGCTTGACTCGGCGATAGGCGCATCTGCCGGTCGCGGAGAAGTCGCAAACTGGCAACTTGCACAACAGATGGCAGGCTTGATTCGCACTCACTCAACCGAAAGCCACAACAGGCAATCTCCACAAATCGTTCTTGCTGGTGGGTTGTCTCCCGCAAACGTCGAAAGCGCGATTGATGCCGTAAAACCAGACGGTGTCGATGTGGCGAGCGGAGTTGAGTCCAGCCCAGGCGTCAAAGATGCCAAATTGATGGTGGACTTCGTGAAAGCCACAACGAATGCGTTTTGCCAGCAATAGTGACTTTGGGCGAGGTTGATAACTCAGTCAGGAAGGTTGAAATCGCCCCGCAACATGGTGATAGCTGAGCCACCCAACACGCAGCGAGATCCTTCCAGGCGAACGCGGACAATGCCGCCCCGCGCTGACGCTTGATAGCCGACCAATTCGTTCTTACCAAGTTTCTCGCTCCAATACGGCGCCAGCGCACAGTGTGCGGAACCAGTTACAGGATCTTCATCGACTCCCACGGAAGGCGCAAAGAACCGTGAGATAAAATCAAACTCCGGCTGATCCGAGAGTGCAGTTGCGATGACGCCGCGGTCCGTCAATTCCCTCAGCGTGGGAAAGTCAGGCGTAAGTTGCCTCACGGAATCAGCATCCGGAAATTCAAGGAGGGCATCAAAATCTGTTTTCGCCATGTGGGTAGCGTTTCCCCCCATGGCTTGTTGCAACGCATCTTGCATCGGTACCGTGTGAATTGCCGACTTCGGAAAATCCAACTCGATAATTCCCTCTTTCACTTGGGCGATTAAGAGTCCACTTCGAGTGTGAAACCGAATCGGCTCATCCCGCCTGACGTATTCCGCTTCCCAAAGTACGTGCGCGGCGGCGAGCGTCGCATGACCGCACAAATCGACTTCGACGGTCGGCGTAAACCACCGCAAATTGAAACCATCATCAACGCGCGAAAGAATAGCCGTCTCCGCGAGGTTCATCTCTGCCGCCACGGCCTGCAGAATGTGATCTCCAATGCCAGCGTGCGCTTCGCTTAACACACAAACAGCAGCAGGGTTTCCCGAAAAAGGTTGGTCGGCGAACGCATCGACGGTTGTGAGCGCGAGATTCATGATTCTGCGAGCGGAATGAAAAGGTCGTGACTCCGCCATTTTAGAACTCACGGGTGCGTAGGGGTAGCCGGAGACACGTTGACAGTTGCGGAGAACAGTTGTTTCAAGTTACAAGGGAAAGTGCTTGCCTCGCTTGACGAATCGTCGTGGACGAGGAGCTTCTACCGTAGCACTGGCACGCAGATTCTCATGGAATTCACGCTCCGGCAAACACGACTGAAAGAAAACCTGGCGGCAGTCCGTGAACGGATTGGCCGTGCCGCGGCATCGTCCGGGAGAACCATGGACGATGTTCAACTCATCGCGGTCACAAAGTATGTCGATGCGGCGATTTCGCGAGACTTGGTCATTGCCGGCTGTACAGATCTAGGGGAAAGCCGCCCTCAGCAACTTTGGTTTAAAGCCGATGAGCTTGAAGGTGTCGATTGCCAGTGGCACATGATCGGGCACCTGCAGCGAAACAAAGTCGAACGCACAATTCGGCTGACCTCCCTGGTTCACTCCGTGGACAGCGAACGGTTGATCGCCATGATCAACACACAAGCTGAGCGGCTTGGAACTTTGGTTGACGTCTTACTGGAAGTCAACACATCCGGCGAGGTCGAGAAGCACGGCCTGACGGCCGACGAAGTAATGCCGTTTCTGGCCTGTTCAGATCAGTGGCCGCATGTACGAGTTCGCGGTTTGATGACTATGGCCGCGCGTGGAGCTGTGGGAAGCGCCGCGCGCTCGTGTTTCGCAGAGCTGCGCCAGTTGCGTGACCGATTGGCTGGGAAATGCCCTGCCAACGTGAGTTTGCAAGAGCTTTCCATGGGGATGAGCGGCGACTTTGAAGAAGCCATTCTTGAGGGGGCAACTCTCGTGCGCATCGGTTCGGCTTTGTTTGAAGGCGTTGAGTGAGGAATGAGCAGCATAGAACTGGCAGTGCCATTGATGCCTGCTAGCATGCGTTGCCCAACTCAAGCCACAGAGCATCATGCGCCTTCATGAGCTGAGAGGGCACCGAAGTGATGATGGCGCAAATTCTAACGGCTGGCCGGCTCGAGAGCAGTTCCTCGCCGCTGACTAGGGCATTCACCTCTTGCCCCGGGGGCTTATACTGAATGTTCCGAATTCCGAGCTTCACTTTGTTTGGTCATTCTCCCCATAAATGCTTTCGCCAGCTCTTGCCCGCAATCCGCTGCTTGCTACTTCGATACCGCACCGTGGGTATTCCTCGGGGTTTTGGGTCGCGGCGTGCTACATGATGCTGTTTATCATCAGGCCATGGGAAACATTGATTCCGGAACTTGGTCTGATCAAGTTCGAGCGCATCTTTGTAGCGGTGATGCTGCTCATCGTCTTACGAGATGGCATTTCGCTTCGAGGGCAATACAAGTCCGTCATCGCTTTTTTCGGCTGTGTCGTGTTCGCGGCATTGCTGGCTGTGAACGCCCGGATGGCCTGGGAAGAAGTCTACCGATATCTTCCACAGGTTGTGTTTTTCATGGTCATGATTTCTGTGATCCGGCAGCAACACGAACTCAACTTGATGATCGTGATCTTTCTTGCCGCGATGACCTTGTACACCGGCAAGGCGCATTGGGAATACTACGTGCACAACGCGCACCACGTTGCGCAGGGCGTCAATCGGCTTTACGGCATTGAGAAGTCTGAAGGGGACCCCAACGCGCTGGCAATGCATGTGGTGTGTTCTCTACCCTTTTTGTTGTATGTGTTTCGTCACCGGAAGATGATTGCGGCACATTCGCCATCATGGCTACGCCCGATACTCTTGCCCGGTGTGGTCGCCTACGCTGCGCTGGGGATTAGTACCGTCTTTCACACGCAGAGCCGGGCCGGGATGCTGGGGTTGGCTGCGTTCTTTTTCCTGGCTTCTTTTGCTTTTGTTCGCGGTGGAAAGATACTGCGCGCGATCATGTTGGCGCTGGTCTGCATCGGCGCAACATGGCTGCTCTTGCCTGAAAACGTGCGTGGCCGGCTGCGCACGATTTGGGATCCAAGCTCTGGAACAATTGACGCTCAAGTTTCCGGACAAGGCCGCCTCTACGGGCTTTACGCTGGATTGACCATGTTTCGACGCCATCCGATCGCAGGCGTGGGTCCAGGGAACTTTCTTGATTACCGCGTCCGTCATGTTGATGGAGTGCCCTTGATCGCTCACAATTTGCCCGGTCAGGTGTTGGGCGAATTCGGCCTTATCGGAGGTATTGCCTTTGCGTTGATGGCTTACCTTGCTTTCAAAAACACGCGGCGTACGCGAAGTAATGCCCGTCGTTTCAAGGGCAATCCTCAGATGGCACAGCATGAGCAGCTTGCCGTGGCTTGCCGGAACGTGATCTTACTACTCCTGTTTTTCGGTCTGGCGCTGCACAACAACCTCAAATACGATTGGCTCTGGGTCATTGCTTTCGCTGGCTTGAACGCTGACTTTGCCAAAGCAACAGCGTCTCGCCTGGCTCGTTTCGGTGTCCGCCGTACAAGTCAGACTGGACTGGGCTCCGAAGACTTGTTTGCTATGCCCCCGACGTGAGTCTCCAAAACACGGGATGACCAGAACGGAAGCCTCTTGCGATGGCAACGCGGCGAACATGGTGCTTGTGCTGTTTTACCGGAAGTTTGGCTTCCTCTCTCTGTTCTATTGGCCGGCTGTCGGAACCTGATCCATTCGGCATGAAGTTTTCATGACCTGTGGACTTGCCTGTCTTCACAGTCGGATAAGGCATGCACAGACGGCATCAACCAGGCAACCCGTAAACTTTGCCAGCATCGCCAGGACTGCCAGCGAGTGGGGGACTTGCTCGTCTTGACCGGAAAGGGCGCGACTTCAATAATCCGCACCCCGCAAATCGCCGATCCTTCATTTCAGGCGATTACCGAGACCCACCCATCTTCCAGGGTTTGTCATGTGCAAGTCCATCTCCAGTTTCTTACTGTTAGCGACCGTGTGTGCTGCCGGTTGCGCCTCTCCATACTACGCTGACCGCGGCGCTGGCTTGGGCGCTTTGGCAGGTGCGGGAGCAGGAGCAATCATCGGCAATCAATCTGGCAACGCCGCCGAAGGCGCTCTGTTGGGAGCGGCCCTCGGGGGAATCACCGGCGCTGCCGCCGGAAGCGCGATGGACGAAATCGAGGCACGCAACCGCGCGGAGATTGCCGCACACTTGGGTCGGGAATTACCACCAGGCGGAGCGTCCGTCGAAGACGTCATCGCCATGACACGCTCAGGCGTTCCCAGCTCGGTGATCGCTTCTCATGTGCGCACTGTTGGCATGGCCCGCGAGATGCAACCCAATGATTACATTCGGATGAACGCTGAAGGAGTCTCTGAAGAAGTCATGCAGGCGGCCCAGCAATCGCGCCCGCAAGTCGCGGCATCGTCAGCTCCGCCGGTGGTCTATACGTCTCCTCCACCGGTGATTGTAGAAGAATACTGGGGACCGCCGGGATATTACCACAGACCGTACTGGGGACCGCGATATCGGCGTCCACGCCGTGGAGGCATGAACTGGGGTTTCTCGATTAGCAAGTAGCGCGCCGGTTCGCGATTGTGGATGAACCTTCTGTGGCATTGTGACCAGTTGACCAACAGCGTTTCTCGATTCATCCTAGCCAACAGCACCACAAACAACGCGGAAGCCGATAAAGTTGGTCCGCAATGGAGTGCCTCCCGTCCAGGCGGTTTCTGGGAAAGAACTTTGGCTCTGGCTAACATGCTGTGGCGCGAACTCGGACGACGCCTGACCACAGTAGACGCGTTGAGTCGACTGCCCGGTGGGAATGCTGGATGTCATCTCAGCCATGTTTCCCGCCATATCGAACAATCCCCACGGATTGGGCCGACGGGAAGCAACTGGCCGAGATTCCGTCTGACTATGCACGACGTATTCGTCGATCACCTCAGCATCCTGTCCGAAAAAGTAGGCAGTTGTCGTTCCTGCGCTACAGGCACGGTGCCACTCATCCGCCAACGGAAGTCGATACCCATTCGCTGATTCTTGTAGGACCCAGCGATCGTTTTCTTTGATGTATCAAACATCTCGGCCATTTTCGTCGCTGAGCCAGTTGCAGTAGCGAATGGCTTCATCCCAACTCACATTTTGGA
>JALCBR010000122.1 GCA_028066245.1 Pirellulales bacterium
CGTCAACATTGATCTCGGTGCGCAGGCGTTGTGCAGCGCGTGTGACTTCTTGCTTAATGTTCTCGATGCGCAGTTCTTGCCAGCGACCGGGATCACGATAGCTGGCTCCGTGAACAAACACGTTCACTGGCTCATTCGTCCGTGGATCGACCGTGCGCGGCAGCACAACCTTGGCGAGCACGGTGGGCCCGCCTCGGTCTGATTTGGCCCAAATGGACACCAAAAGCTCGTCAATAACCCGCGCATGTGGCGTGTCATAGCCGACATGAACATACGACCCGTTGGCGGCGTTGATGTGCCAATATTCGAATGATTGGCCTGAATGCGACTCGCCTTGGTAGCGCTGATGATCCAGCACCTGATGTTCGGTATCGCTGGTCAACAACTTGCCGGATTTTGGTCCCTGCTCAAAGCTATCGCGTCGCACGTCCTGCGCGGCGGCAAGTGAAACCCAATTTATGATCGCGAGCATCGCCAAGATTGAGCATGCGCGACGTCGCCATACATCGCCATTCGCAATGGGAAGATGGGCTCTCATGCAAGGAAACTCGTTGGCGCGGCGAACCGACTGCGCACCCTGACCCTAGACAATCCGGGGGCAGGGTTGATGTGGGGAAACTGCAACGTGTGGCCAAAAGGTGATTGCGCAACCTAACTGCGGCTTATATCAGGATTTGCGCTGGCAGCCCACATCAATTGATGGTTTTCCGCAACACGTAGCAAAGGTGAACCAAGCGACGCAGGAATTCATAAACTCTATGCAATCAACGACTTATGATGCCGCAGTTTCTCAAAGGCGGGGGGATGGCGCAGCCTGTGCTTTAGGTCATGATCAACACCACGACGCAGCACACGCTAGCAAAGGAACTTGGCATGGCTCAGGCGCCCCGACTTAAGATCTCTGACACCGAATCCCTGCCCGTTGAACTTGAAGAATTGCAAGCCGCGGTCTCCGCGCTCCCGGAAGCGTATCAGGCAACGTTGACCTCTCCCTTGAAACGGGTGGTTGAGAGCACACAGCGTAGACGCCGGATCCTCAACTTGGTGCAAGATGCCCTGAGTCAATTGCGGATGGACCTCAAGTATTTGATCTTCGACCTGGATGCCACTCGTCGCGAACGGGACGAGTTCAAACAACAACTTGAAGACAGCGGCTCGTCCGAGTAGATCGACTCGATGTAACAGCGGTCAGCATATTCCATCAGGCTAGCGCTGGAACGCCAGCTCGCGTAAGCTCACTCTTCAACGTGGCTGTCAGGCCAACACTCCCAAACGTCAGCACACACGACCGCGATTCCTGCCGCACATCGGGAATTGCAAATACCCCGCCCGGCCAGAGCGGGGTGTTTTTTTGCGCGCTCTTAGTGGCTTGCCGCTATGACTCTTGCGGTGCCGCGGACTCAAGCTTCTCTAACTCTGAGAACGCGTCGAGCGTGACGGTTGTCAGTTCGCCGTCATCGCACCGCAATACGATCAGGTCGCTGTAAACCTTGTCGTCCGGATTTCGGCGGGTGTGCAAACCATGCCGTCGGCGCTCGGTCCGTACGACGGCGCCTTCGGTCGTTTGCATCCAGGTGCGAAATCCAACTTTGACTTCGTGCCGTAGCCGAATGCGATCACCCGACTGGAGTTCTCCAAATATCTCGCGATTTTGCTGATCACTCATAGTATTTTGCGACATTGGGAATCAAATCGACCGTTAGATCGGTGGCACAGATCACTCGCGCGGCTCAGTCATGCTCCACGGATTGAGAGCTTGTTCGAGCTGATCTTCAGGCAGGATATTTTGCTCCTGGCATAGTTCACGAATGGTCTTGCCTGATTTGAAGGCCTCTTTGGCAAGTTGCGCGGCCTTCTCATATCCAATGTACGGATTCAAGCTGGTTACCATGGACAAGCTTTTTTCCACGAAGTCCTCAGCTTTACTCGCATTAGCGGCCATATCCTTGACGCAGAACTTGACGAACGCATCGGCACTGTTGGCCAACAGCATCACGCTTTCCAACGCGGTTTGCCCCATCACCGGCATCATGATATTGAGTTGAAACTGACCGCCGGTTGCGCCGGAGAATGAGATCGTTTCGTCATTGCCCATCACGCGAGCGCATGCTTGCATCATGCTTTCACACATGACCGGGTTGACCTTGCCTGGCATGATGGAACTGCCAGGCTGCAAGTCGGGGAGATCGACTTCATTGAACGCACACCGCGGACCGGACCCCAACCAGCGAATGTTGTTGCTGACGTTGAACAGTGTCACGGCAATCACCCGGAGTTGACCGTGACACTCGACCAACGCATCCCGCTGGGCGTTGGCTTCGAAGTGATTCTTGGCTTCTTGGAACGGGATATCCAACTCTTGGGTCAAAGCCTCAGCCACCTTCGCGCCAAACTGGGGATGTGTGTTGATGCCAGATCCAACAGCCGTGCCGCCAGCAGGAAGCTCTAAGACGGCTTCCAGCGCTCGTTGAGCTCGTTTGACGGAAAGCTCTAACTGCCGCGCGAAGCCGGAAAACTCCTGACCAAGTCGAAGAGGCGTCGCGTCGGCCAAGTGCGTCCGGCCTATTTTGATGATCTTGTCCCACGCGGCTGCTTTCTCGGAAAGCGCATCGGCCAGTTTCTGCAACGTTGGGATCAGTTGCCGCTTGATCTCCGTGGCCATGGCGACATGGATCGCCGTGGGAAACATGTCATTGGTGCTCTGCCCCATATTGACATGATCATTGGGATGGATGGGCTTTTCTTTGGCAAAGCGATCGCCACCAGCGATTTCAATCGCCCGATTGGCAACCACCTCGTTGGTGTTCATGTTACTGGACGTTCCCGAGCCCGTCTGGAAAACGTCAATGGGGAACTCCCCATCCAGTTTGCCAGCGGCGGTTTCCCGCGTGGCCTGCAGCAGTGCATCCACCTGGGAATCATTGAGCGGATTCTTGCCTGTGCCTGTCAGCTTGCCCAAGTCCCGATTGGCAATTGCCGCGGCCAGCTTGACATTCCCCAAGGCATGGATCAACGCCGGCGGCAATGACCAGCCGGAGATGGGAAAGTTCTCCACGGCCCGTTGCGTTTGAGCTGAATAGTAAGCATGGGCTGGAACGCGAACCTCACCCATAGAGTCACGTTCGATGCGGAACTCGGACATCGCAAGTCTTTCCGTTGAATCAAGCAATAAGGCGACCGGAATGGAACGCTAACTTTTCGCCATCGTATCGGTTGACGTTATTTTGACAACGGGGATGCAGATAACATCGAGTTCATTGCCTTCGCGAGAAGCCTCCGGCACATCCGATTGACGAAACGATCACGTCAGCGTGTTTTTGATCGGGCCTTACTCACGCCTCAACACAAAGACGACGTCCTCGGTCGCTCCGTCGACCTTCATGGGATTGTCAAAGTCGTACGCGAAATCGTAGGTGGAGACCACATTCCATTCAGGCACGGACCTTAGCAAGGCCCGAGCCTGATCTGCGGAGTACGTGCGAAAAACCATTTCTTCCTGAAACGTGTTGTGTTGAGCCGGCGTGCGAACGTCAACGAGCATCTCAACCATTTCCTGTCGTGTTCGACGATTGATGTCCGTCGTTCTCATCCGCGTAGCGACCGTCAGCGTCCCGCGACTGGCCTCCCAGGATTCTTCCACGCAGAACGGATCATGTGCCGGCGTCAGATGAAAGCCCAACACGTAGATCCCTCCGGACCTCACGGCGTTGGCGACGCATCGCAAGTGACCACGTGCCGCGGCTTCCGAATCCAAATGGCGGAAACTGTTGATCGTATTGAATGCCGCGTCAAATGGCCGTCGAATGCCGAAATCGACCAGAGAAAAGTCCGACATATCGCCAACGGCAGCGGTCTCCGGCAATTGATGACGACGCTGCCTGGCATTGCAATAACGCACGGCGTGCGGGTTCAGATCAAGCCCCCAGACCTGATAGCCAGCTTTGGAGAACCGATGCAACAGCCTGCCGGTTCCGCAAGCTGGCTCGAAGAGTCGTTGGGAACGCCCGCTGACATGCTCGCGAAAGCACTCCTGGAGGAAGCGAAATTCACTCCTCCAATCATTCCCGAAGACAACGTCGTAGTACTTGGGGTGGTCGTAGAGTTTGCCATCGCGATTTTTGACCATGTCAGTGCGCCTTCAAACCTGCCTCACGTGGCGATTGTCGCATGATCGCGATTGCTGTTTCCTCTCTGTTCAAGGTTCAATCTGAAACACTCATTGAACGCACCGCTCGATGAATAATCCCAGTTGCGAACGTTACCGATTGCCGACGTTAATCGTCTTCCTCTTCCTCCAGTTTTGCCTTGGAGATAATGTCCTGCTGCACGTTGCCTGGTACGACGTCATATCGGCAGAATTCCATGGTGTAGCTGCCCTGGCCGCCAGTGATGCTGGACAAGGTTCTCGCGTAGGTTGTGACTTCTGACAACGGCACCTCCGCGGAAATGATCATCATGCCGCCGCCAGCGGCGTCCGTTCCCAACACGCGTCCCCTCCGCCCCGACATGTCACTATTGATGTCGCCGAGCTTGTCACCTGGAACAGTGACCTCGATCTGCACAATCGGTTCCAGCAGCGATGGCCTAGCTTGCTGGAATGTGTTGCGAAACGCCATCGATCCGGCCGTCTTGAACGCGGCTTCAGAACTATCGACATCATGGTACTTGCCGAAGTGAACTTCCACGCACACGTTGACAACCTGGTACCCCGCAATCACGCCGCGGGTCATTCGTTCTTTGAAACCCTTCTCGACCGCTGGCAGGAAGTTGCTGGGGATTGTTCCACCGACGATCGAATTCACCCACACGAAATTGTTGGAAGGATCGTGGTGAAATTCCTTCATTTGGGGGAACCGATCCGAGGTGCAGAATTCCTCAGGCGTGGTCGCTTCTGGGAGCGGGTACATGCGAATATGAACTTCGCCGAACTGACCGCGACCGCCAGACTGTTTCTTGTGCCGATAACTGTCTTCCGCTTTGGCCGTGATTGTTTCACGGTAAGGAATCTTGGGCTCTTTGGTGGTGACTTCGACTTTGTCTCGCCGCTTGAGCCGCTCTTGAATGATCTGCAAATGCAACTCACTCATACCCGTCATGACGAGCTCTTTCGTCTGCGGGTCCCGATCAAGCTTGAATGTGGCGTCTTCCTCAACAATCTTGGCCAACGCGCCGGAGAGTTTCCCTTCATCGCCACGGCTCTTTGGCGTGACCGCCAACCCGACCATCGGAGTGGGGAACTTGATCGGCGGCATCTTGATCTTGCCGATGGAGACGCCGGTATGCAGGTCATCCATCTTGGCGACAGCGACAATTTCACCTGGACCGGCCGAGTCAACTGAGGCCGTCTCCGAACCTTGAACGGTCAACAGCGCACCCATTTTGACCGGCTTGCGGGCGGTGGAAACCTCGACGGACTCGTCCTTGGAAATCGTCCCGGAAAAAACGCGAATGAAACTCAACTTCTGCACAAAGGGGTCAATCCGTGTCTTGAATACTTGGGCCGCCAACGGTTGTGAAGCGTCGGCCTTGAGTTCAACGTCATTCCCCTCGTCGTCTTTGCCGGTTCGCGCGATGGCATTCGGCGGGACGGCGCAGCGTCGGAAGGCTTCCAACAACTCCGTCAAGCCGACTTTGGCCTTGCCGGAAGCACAAACGATAGGGATCAGGCTACCGGCAACGATCGATTCGCGCAGCAGCCGGTTGAGCTCGTCGCCACTGGGGGCCTCGCCTTCAAAATATTTCTCGGTCGCCGCTTCGTCGACTTCGACAATTGCTTCGATCAATCCCTCATGGATGTCGTTGGGATCGATCACAGCGCCGGCCGTGTCCCCGGGGACTTCCAGACAACTAGCGACTCCTTTGAAATCTCCTCCGGTGCCAATGGGCACGTTCAACGGAATGCAAGCTTGCCCCCAAACCTCTTGGATTGATTCCACAAGTTGCGGGTAGTCAATATTCTCCGCGTCCATACGGTTGATGATAATCATTCGTGCCATGCCCAACTTGCCTGCCTCGGCAAAGACACGGCGAGTATTCACTTCGATTCCGGACCCCGCGTTGATGACCACGGCAGCGGTCTCCACGCCGTTCAATGCGCCCAGCGTCTGGCCGATGAAATCCGGGTATCCCGGCGTGTCAATCAAGTTGACATGCAAGCCTTCATGGTCGAAGTGGACGAGCGACGCTTCGATGGAATACTTGTGTTCCTTTTCTTCCTCATCGAAGTCGCACAGGCTGGACCCGTCATCCACGCTCCCAGCGGCCTTAACGGCACCGGTCATCGCCAGCAGGTTGTCCGCCAGCGTTGTCTTTCCCGCCGAACCGTGACCACAAAGTGCAATGTTACGGATGTTGTCGATTGCATACTTCGCCATGTAACGCGTTCCTCAGTAAAGATGTAACTCGCGACGCAAGTGGGGCACGCCTAAGCACTTTCAGAGCTCAAGATGTTTGCCGACACGCTTGGCCATACCTCCGCTTGATTGCCTCCAACGGCAGGCGAGAGCATTTTGCCCCGATGCAACGGCAAACTCTCGCATTGATTCTTGTCAACTCGTTTTTCTCTCAAGTGACTCCTGAACGCAAACACTCCATTCATTGGACTTCGAATTCTTAACTTCCGTTCGATCTGCTCATAAATCGCCTGCAGCAAGGAGCGCGTCCTTGACCGAAATTCGCTCTTCATACAAGGCGCGACCGATGATGCAGCCCGCCGCTCCCGCAAGCTTAAGTTGGGCGATATCGTCGACCGTTGTCACTCCTCCCGATGCCAACACAGGTGAACGGACTTTTTCGCACAACGAACGCGTGGCGGCAAGATTTGGCCCAGCTAACATTCCGTCGGTTGCGATATCCGTAAACAGGAACGCCGCCAACGGCTCGTCATCGAGTTCCAGCGCCAGATCGACCGCTTCTCGGCCTTCACTCGTTTGCCAGCCATCGGTGGCGAGCTTGCCGTCGCGGGCGTCAATCCCCAACACGAGTTTGCCCGGGTACTTGTGGCACATTTCACGAAACCACTTCGGATCACGGATCCCGCGGGTCCCGATGACCAGTCGTGAAACTCCAGCTTCGATCCAGGTTGTAATGGCCGCTTCATCCCGGATTCCTCCGCCAACTTGGCAGGGAAGCTGGGTTTCGCTCACGATCTGCCGAACGGGGTCACGATTGAGAGCCACGCCATCGCGGGCACCGTCGAGATCGACGATATGCAGGCGAGGCGCCCCGGATTCCAGCAATCTGCGAGCCGCATTGACCGGGTCCGCGTCGAAGATGGTCTCCCGCGCGTAGTCCCCCTGCTGGAGCCGGACGCAATGCCCGTTGCGAAGGTCAATCGCCGGCCAAACCTGCATGAACGGGGGCTCACTTTCCTACGCGTCCGAGAATGGAAACCCGGAATATTGCAGACATTACGTCGATATTCAAGCCTCAGCGAATCCAAGAATTGGACGCGACGAACGAACTAGCAGGTAGTCAGGAGGCTAAACGCGGCTCAGATTGGTCCGCAATTTGCTTTTCCTTCAATTCATGACGCCAACTGCCAATTTGGCGATCCTATTTAGAGAAAGAGCGCCACATGTTTCTTTGGTTTGATCCGCTGTACTTCGTGTTTCTAGCCCCTGCGCTGTTGCTGATGGCTTGGGCGCAGTACCGGGTGAAGTCAACCTACGCCGCCGCACAGCAGTTCCCCGTCTTCCAGTCCGGCGAACGGGCAGCGCGCGATATCCTGGATTCCGCTGGACTGCACAATGTGCGTATCGAATTGGCCAAAGGCAGACTTTCCGATCACTACGACCCTCGCCAAAACGTGCTGCGATTGAGCCATGAAGTCTATGCGGGCAAGAACGCAGCCGCCGTGGGAATCGCTGCTCATGAAGCCGGACACGCTCTACAAGACGCCAAGGGTTATGCCCCGATGGGAATCCGCAATATGGCGGTTCCGATGGCCCAATTTGGTAGCAGCTTCGGAATTCTCTTCATCATTTTGGGCGCCATTCTGTCAGCGAAACCTCTGATCTGGGTTGGGATTATCGGATTCGCGGGAGTGGCTGCTTTCCAATTGATCAATCTGCCCGTGGAATTCAATGCCAGCCACCGAGCCAAAGTGCAACTCGCCAATCTGGGGATCGTTGGCGAGACCGAGATGACCCAGGTTAAGAAGATGTTGTCAGCCGCAGCGCTCACTTATGTCGCTGCCACGCTGCAGTCGATCCTGATTTTGCTGTATTACGTCTATCGTTTTGCTGGCTCGCGAGATTAGCGGGTGATTCGGGGCAAGAGTGAAATTTGCTCGCAGGCTAACTGATAACTTAACCCAATAACGTCCAGCGGCGCTGTGAGTTGAGCTGGCGGGGTCATCTGCGGCCTATGACTTGGCTTCGTGGAGTGACGTCCCCTTGCATTGTCGCGTGTTCACGGTTCAATGGGGAGCGTTGCGCAAACTGGGACGCACGCCCGGATCTGCGTTTTGCTCACGTTGAATAGAGCGCCACAGTCACCTCCACAAAGACATCGCGAAACTCATGCCGATTCAACCTGTCCTGATCAACGGTCAATGGCGCACGGCCAACCACAGTGGAACATTCCAAGCAGCCAACCCCGCGTCAGGTGAGAAACTGGCCGACGAATATCCCATCAGCACATGGGGAGACATTGACGAGGCTCTGAATGCTTCACAACAGGCGTTTGAAGCTCTGCGACAAGCGCCCCACGAGAAGATCGCAGTTTTCCTAGAGCGATTCGCCGACTTGATTGAGGCACGCTCCGCCGAACTCGTCGAACTAGCCAATCGCGAGACGGCACTTCCGTCAAAGCCTCGGCTGGCCGATGTGGAGCTCCCTCGCACGACGGGACAACTCCGCCAAGCAGCTGCCGCAGCACGGTCGTCAGGCTGGGCTCGGCCAACCATCGATACGGGGCTTGACATTCGATCTTGCCTGGAACCGATTGGACCTGTTTGTGTCTTCGGGCCTAACAACTTCCCCTTTGCTTTTGGTAGTGCCTCCGGTGGCGATTTCGCCGCAGCCATCGCGGCGGGCAACCCGGTCATTGCCAAAGCCAATTCTTCGCATCCTGGTACAACGCGGATTTTTGCCGAGCAAGCCCTGGCTGCGCTCGAAGAATCTCAGCTTCCCAAAGCAACTGTGCAGCTCCTCTATCGCACTTCGCATGAAGACGGTGAGCGTATGGTGGCCGATCCGAGAGTTGCCGCCACAGGCTATACCGGCAGTCGCGGGGCAGGGCTGGCACTCAAAGCCGCTGCGGATCAAGCCGGAAAGCCAATCTATCTAGAGCTCTCCAGCATCAATCCTGTCGTCATTTTGCCAGGAGCATTGCAGGAGCGTGGAACTGAGCTGGTGGATGAATTCACCACAAGCTGCTTGATGGGAACCGGTCAGTTTTGTACGAACCCCGGGCTCGTGGTCACGCTGGACGATGATCTCTCAAGATCATTCGCAAGCAAGGTTGCCGCGGCATTCGATTCCGCTGCGGCAGGCACGCTGCTCTCCCAGGGGGTGCAACATTCACTTGCCGGAGGTGTTGATCGGCTGCTGTCTTTGGGCGCGGAGCGGATGACCGAAAAGACGGCATGTGAGGACGCGTCCGGATTTCGTTGCCCGAATACGGTTTTGTCAGCCACAGGCCAACAGTTCTTGGCTGACGCTGATGGCTTTCAAACCGAACTCTTCGGAAACGCATCGTTGTTCCTGTTCTGCGAAGACGAAACGCAAATGGCGAACGTGCTGCAAGCGTTGGAAGGAAACTTGACTGGTTGCGTCTATTCCGCCAAGAACGGGGTAGACGATGAGACCTATGGACGTATCGCACCGTTGCTGCGAGCCCGAGTTGGACGGCTGCTGAACGACAAGATGCCAACGGGAGTGGCCGTGACAGCGGCCATGAATCATGGTGGCCCCTATCCGGCGACCGGCCATTCTGGATTTACAGCCGTTGGCATGCCGCGATCCATCGAACGATTTGCGACACTTGCCTGCTATGACAACGTCCGTCCGGACCGTTTGCCGGACATCCTGCGGGATCAGTGCGAAACGCCCGGTGTTTGGCGTCTTGTCGATGGAACCTGGCAGGAAACTTGATTTGTGCCGCTGGACTCGCCCTTTTAGGTTGATTCGTTTCTCCACATTTCTCAATCAGACATGAATTCCCATTGCGCTGATTCCACCACACTTGATGTGTATTCAATCCGCCGGCAGTTCCCTTCGCTCGCTCGCAAAGTTGACGGTCAAACCGTCGCATCTTTTGATGGCCCTGCGGGAAGTCAGGTGCCACAGGTTGTGGCCGATGCCGTTGCGCATTGTTTGCTACACACAAACGCCAACTCGTGCGGCCAGTTCGCCACCAGCCGGGAAGTTGGTGAGCTCGCCAATGCTGGTCACGCGGCGGCGGCGGACTTCTTAGGCGCGAACGATCCGGGCGAAGTCGCTTTTGGACCGAATATGACAACGTTAACGCTCGCATTCAGCCGGGCGATTGCACAAACCTGGAAATCAGGTGACGAGATCATCGTCACCGATAGCGATCACGATGCCAACCTCACTCCCTGGGTGTTGGCGGCCCAGGACGCCGACGTAACGGTGCGACGGATTCCCATGCGTCACGAAGATTGCACGCTGGATCTCGACGCTTATCACGATTCGCTGAATGAGAAGACTCGGTTGGTCGCTTTGGGTTGCGCCTCCAATGCCAGCGGGACCATCCATCCGGTCAAGCAGATGACGGAATCTGCGCATGCGGCAAGCGCAGAGGTTTTCTTGGATGCAGTGCATTACGC
>JALCBR010000123.1 GCA_028066245.1 Pirellulales bacterium
GCCAAGTGCAGGAAACTCTAACTTAGAAACTGGTATCACTTCGGGGGGCGGGTCATTGGCACGATTGATTATAACTATTGATCCCCCCGCAGGCAAAGTCGCTGATCAGATTTGGAGTTGAGCGGCGAGGAAGAATCCGCGTTTGATACGAACATTGTCGTGTTGTGACAAATGCGATTGCTAGCCTGTGCGAATACGGTGATATTCGGCTGTTTGTATTGCAAATTCGTAGGACGTCACGCCGCCATACGTTATGCCTGGCAACAGATCACCAAAAGCATTTCCTTCCAGAATGTAGGCGCTACGAAAGCCCGGTGTGACGAGCACATCCCAGCCAACATACTGCGCATTTGGGAAGGCAGCAGCAGCCTGTTCGCAAAGCGCTGTGATCATTTCCCACCGTTTGCCCAAGGCATTCTTCAATTCCTCTAAATCGCCACGGCGGTTGCCCAAGTGCAGATTGGTCATCGGTGATCGGCTCGTGCGGACGACGGCGTGGCAAGCTTTTCCGCAATAGGTCACGACCCTGAGGTCAAAGTTGCGTCCGGCTTGCGCGGCCTTGGGTAACCACCGTTCGACATGCACGCCCTGACGGCAGAGAAACTCGAACAGGTCACGCAGATCGCGCTCACGGTCATAGCGAGAAAGCTTGAGGTTGTTGTAGAAGCGTGGCTCTCCGCACCGCCGCACGATTTCAAGCGTTGTGATAGCAACTGGACGAGCTCCGTTGGTATTTAGTGCCACAACGCCCGACGCCGAGGAACCATTGGCAAGCTTCGCAAATACGCGCGAACAGTCGGCTTGTCGCATCACTTCGAGTAGGTGTTGATAGTCGTTGATTGTTGGCAAAGTGGGCGGTGTCGCGACACCGTTTTCGGCCAAGAATGCCTGGCATCGCGGCTTGTCGAATAAGAGCTGGATTGCTGCCGGATGGTTCTGGACGCTCACGTTGGGGAGAATCGAGAGCGTCGATTCGATGTCCGCTAGCAATAAGGAATAACCGGCAAACCATTGACCGACGAAACGTACGCGGCCATGGTCGGCTCGCATGCGTAACGCAGACGCTTGACTGATTTCAGACGTTCCAGTGGCTCCGCGCGCAATTAACGCTCGCTCAACCAGATGGTCTTCGCCCGGCGACTCGATCCTTAAGATAGTCCCTTGAGTGCTATCTTCTTCATTCTGGGCCAATGATTCAAACAGGCTCACGCTACCTTGCAACACATCAAAGTATGAGACAACGCATGCTGCACCAGAACCGCGTCCGTTCAGCGCAGTCTGAAACAACTTCACTCGGCGGCTCTGCGGGTTCCCCAGAACGACCCATCTGCATTGCTTACTCGCTGACGGAGACAAAACGGCCGAATTCTTCATCTTCTTCGATCTGCGCGTCGCTTACATCTACTGGGAAGGGAAGCTTTTTCAACTGCTTCTGCACTGGCTTGCTGATGAAGTTGTAGTGCAAGTCCAAGCGCCTAAGAGTTCTGTTGGACCCCAATTGCAGGAGCGCATTCGCTCCGAGGTCGCCGATGGTCCCCAATGACAAATCTAGCGTTTCTAACTGGTCCATGATTGGCGCTATCGCGATTACTGCTGCAATGTCATCTGCTATCTGGGCATTGCGCAGCCCCAAGTACTTCAGTTTCGGGAACAGCTTGCCCTTGAACAAAGGCTGTAAATCGTTGACGCGACAATCTCCTTCATAGTCAGGTGTGCCTAGCCACAGCTCCAGATACTCAAGTTCGGGAAAATGTCCCCGCAGGACTTGTTTGACAACTTCGGCGCCCAGCCCGCCTGATTCGATCGCGAGAGCGCGAAGCTTGTCGTGCATTGGCTTGCTGAACTGCAAGCCTGAAGATCCGCGGATCCGCAACATCTCCAGGTTGTGGAAAGCCGCCAATACCGGAGAGACATCAGTGTGCGTAATCCAAGAGATCTCTGATTCCTCTTGCGTGATGTCGCCCAGAAACAGGGCCTTGAGTTCCGGCAGCCGGTCCTTGTGTTTGGTAATTTGTGCGACGAATGCGTCCTTGCTCGTCACTCCTCCTTCCACGTCATAGGCTCCAATGATCAAGCCTCGGGTTTGCAGAGCGGCATCGCTTTCCAGAAAAGCCTTCATTCGCTTGTTGAAATCTGGCTCATCTCCGCCCATGTCGTCCATTTCTTCATAGGAAACGCGGACACGGAATACGGTCTTGTTCTTGGGTGGTTTCTTCCCCTCCCGAAAATCCGCCACGCGTTCTCCGATGAAGTTGTTGAGCGATTCGAATTGGCCATCGCGAGTTGTGGCAAACAACAAAGAGGAGAGTGCTCCTTCCGAGGAGGTGGCGGCAGTCTCGGTAGCTTTCTTTGCGCCTTTGCCTGATCTACTACTGGTTTCAGTGGCTCCCGTGTCATCCTTCTCTACGTACCCCTTACGGGTCTTTTCTTTGACGAGCTTGTCGAATTCCTTTCGGGCTTTTTCCTCTGAGGCAAACGATTTCTTGGATTCTTGGCCATTCGTACCGATTCGACCGTAACGGGTTACAATATCCGTCCCTTGCAAGTCAATCATCCAAAACTTGAACGACTTTCCATCGGCATATTCGAATTCTCGAAAGCTCACAAACTTCCTCCTAATGTCAGGTTTCTTTCAGCGGCTTGTACAGCTTGGGGTCGTCAAACCCGGCCATCCAGGCGGCTGCTTGATGGCAAGTTCTCATCTTGGGTGGCACGCGTAACAAATAGTGTCGGCCGGTCGAAGGACAATTCACGGACAAGCAAACAATATCCTCATCATTTTGCAAGGGAACGCGGAGCAATTCTCTTTGGCCTCCGGGGTCACTATCCGAGTGGATCTGTTTTGCGCCGGCATCCTTGAAGAATCGATCAAATCCCATTCGCTCGATCATGACGCGACGCTTCTCCGCGTTCTTTTCCTTGACGACTGCAGTGGCGCGGAGACGGTGAGGCGCAAAGGCAATCGTTTCGTCGATCAAAACACTTCGCCAGCGGATACCAATTCCTTGCATCCTTTTGAGCAAGCCACGCAATCCGCTATCGGCGATCTCGATCCATGATGAAATCTGGAGACCAGGAGGCAGTTCCGCGATTTGCGGGCAGCCACTGATGTCCAACGTGCCAAGGTGTGTCAAATAGTTCGGCAGGGACATCAAACTCGTGCAACTATGAACGTTCAAACTACCGTGCGCGATCGTTGCTTTGCGGGGGAAACTCGTCAGTTGCGTACAGCCGGAAACATCTAAGAACCAGACATCAAGGCCTTCTGGTAGCGAAGTGAGCGCTGTGCAGCCAACAAGGCTGAGCGTGCCCACTTGCAAATTCCGCGGTAAAGCAGCGAGCTTGCGGCAACCGTCAAGTCGCAGCTCGCACTCGACCGTGAGCTCGTCCGGCAGAACCTGAAGGCCAGTCTTTGATGCATCCAACTCATAGCAACTAAGCCGCTTGGGCAACTTATTTAGTTTGGTCTTGCCTGCCAATGACAAAGACTCATCAACGTGCATTCGCTCCCGGCGTCTTGCCTGAGAGGATCAACTCCGTCGCCTGTTTGGCCGAAATCACAGCCCCCATCGACATATCTCCAGCTAGTCTCGCACAACGACAATGCGTTCAGGCGTATACTCACGCTGACGCTAAACGCGGTAGGTCCCTTTGGGGATTTCGATGGGCGCGTGTTCTTCGTGCACAACCGTCGCGCTGTCGCGATCGATGACCAAGAACAAATCCACCTTAGACTTCCAGAGAGTCACGCTGTCCTTTTCTTTGATCTGGTGGCAGTGCCCTGTAATCTCGCCATGGGCTAGCGTGCGATGACGCAGCCTTTAACTCCTTCGGGCAATTGCGTGACTTGCTCAACCAGTACGTCACCGTGGCGAAACAGCATGCTCTGCCTCCTAGGGAACTCTCTGGAGAATCGACCGGCTGGATTATATAAATTCCAAAGGCTAGAAGCACGCAATTCGCCAATTGACATAACGCCAATTTCACGCGCTGCGAACATGATAAATGCCCGCGAGTTGATCGGGACGCACGATGTCTTGCTCCTGACACTCGATACCTTGCGTTATGACGTTGCCCGCAATGCACTAACTCATGGGCGAACGCCAAATCTGCAACGGCTACTCCCAGGTCAAGCTTGGGAGCAGCGGCACACGCCGGGAAACTTCACATTCGCGGCCCACCAAGCCTTTTTTGCGGGCTTCCTGCCAACTCCGGTTGCACCTGGGAAACATCCGCGTTTGTTCGCTGCTACTTTCTTTGGCAGCGAAACGACCAGCGAGCGGACGTTTGTGTTTGAGGCCTCCAATTTAGTCACCGGCTTGGAGCAGGTCGGATATCACACGATTTGTATCGGCGGCGTTGGGTTCTTCAATCGTCTGACACCATTGGGCTGCGTGCTTCCGGATTTATTCCAAGAGAGCCACTGGGAAGAGTCGATGGGCGTAACAAGTGCAGATTCTACTGCCCGGCAAGTGCAGTTAGCCAGCAAGCGCCTAAGCTGCTTGAGTCGATCGCAGCGCGTTTTCTTGTTTGTAAACATTTCGGCGATACACCAGCCCAATTGCATCTTTGCTCCCCCGGCAGCCGAGGACACTCCGGCGACGCAAGCCGCAGCGCTGGCGTATGTCGATCAGCAATTGCCGAACTTGTTCGACTCACTGGCATGTAGGGCACCGACATTATGTATTTTGACGAGCGATCATGGAACGACGTACGGCGAAGACGGATACTGGGGACATCGCGTTTCTCATGAGACCGTGTGGAACGTGCCTTATGCGGAATTCGTGCTCCCTTGCCGCGTTTGAGACCGGCCAATGAACGTAACTGTCCAAGGAGAATCCCATCGCCTCTTAACCGG
This sequence comes from Pirellulales bacterium, assembly GCA_028066245.1. Lineage (GTDB taxonomy): Bacteria > Planctomycetota > Planctomycetia > Pirellulales > S012-138 > CALJLD01. Next base: position 4,859 of record JALCBR010000123.1, read on the forward strand.
ATCTCCGTATGTTGCTTACTCGTACGCTTACCCGCACAAAACCGCATACCGGTCCCTGCCGAGGCCGCTACCGCTGCGCGAGGTCTGGCAAACCGAAGCGCAGGACGCACTGTTCTTGTACTTGCACGTTCCGTTTTGTGAATATCGTTGCGGGTTTTGCAATCTGTTCACACTCTCTCAGCCAAAGGCACCGCTTACGCAACGGTACTTAGATGCTGTCCGAAGTGAAGCCACAACGATCGCGAACACACTCGACAAAGCACGGTACGTTCGACTAGCGCTGGGTGGCGGAACTCCAACGTTTCTCTCGTCCACGGAATTGGAACAACTGTTTCTCATCGTCCGTGACGTTGGGGGGGCAAAGCCGGGGAAGATTCCCGTGAGTTGCGAAGCCTCGCCGGCAACCCTCGATGCCGAGAAGCTCGCGATCTTGCGCGAATACGGTGTTGATCGATTAAGCCTGGGAATCCAGAGTTTTGATGAACGCGATGCGCAAGCGATGGGGCGCCCGCTGCGAGCAACCGATGTCAAACGAACACGGGAACTGCTGAGCGAACAACGATTTCCAGTGCTGAACCTGGACCTCATTTACGGCGGAAGTACACAAACCAAAGCGACATGGTTGGAGTCCGTCGATGAAGCCATCGATTGGACCGCTGAAGAGATCTACCTCTACCCACTCTATGTTCGCCCGCTCACCGGCTTGGCCAAAGGCAAACCTTGGGATGACCATCGCTTGGCGCTGTATCGAGCCGGACGAGACCGGCTGTTGGAAAAGGGCTACACTCAAGTTTCGATGCGGATGTTTCAGAGGCGATCTACCCTGGAGACAGGGCCAACGTATTGTTGCCAGGATGACGGGATGGTCGGCCTCGGGTGCGGCGCACGATCCTACACGAGGAGCCTACACTATTCTCGCGAGTATGCAGTCCGGTCATCGAACGTCGCGGGTATTGTCTCCGATTACCTAGAGCGATCTAAAGCAGACTTTACACACGTTAAGCACGGCTTTGTGCTCGACATAGATGAGCAGCAACGGCGAATGTTGATTATCTCGTTGCTGCAGGCAACCGGGCTGCAGCGAACGCATTACAAGCGCCGGTTCCAATCTGATGTTCTGGAAGACTTCCGCCAACTGCTTGGACTAGCAGACTGTGGCATGGCGGAAATTAACAGCGAGAGGATCCAACTAACGCCTGCTGGTCTCGAGCGATCTGATGCCATCGGACCATGGTTGTATTCGGAAAGTGTGCGGCAGCTTTCAGAGGGATTTCAATGGCGCTAAAGCTAAGAATCCTCTATCGGGGACCGCTTTCTAGTTGCAACTACGACTGTGGATATTGTCCGTTCGCGAAGCATCAAGAGTCGGTGGACGAATTGCGACAAGACCGCACGGCACTGCTGCGGTTTGTTGAGTGGGCCTCTGCCCAGAATGACATTGACCTTGGCATCTTGTTTACGCCTTGGGGTGAAGCGCTGACACGGCGCATCTATCAACAAGCGATAACACGCTTGAGCCGTTTGCCACGTATTTCCAAAGTGGCTATTCAGACAAACCTTTCCAGTTCACTCACATGGTTAGATGCGGCAGATTGCTCAACCATTGCGCTGTGGTGCACCTACCACCCATCGCAGGCATCCCGAGCCGCGTTCCTGAAGCAGTGTTCTGAACTTGGCAGGCGCGGGGTGCGTTTCAGTGTTGGCATGGTCGGGCTCCACAAGGACTTCGCTGAAATAGACGCGATGCGCGCTGCGCTTCCGAAAGACATCTACCTATGGATCAACGCCTACAAGGATCAGCCCAACTACTATACCGAAGAGCAAATTGCGCATTTAACTCGCGTGGATCCTCACTTTGGCATGAACAACCAGCGTCACCGCTCGTTGGGTGAGATGTGCACAGCGGGCGAATCGGCCATCTCGGTCGATGGAAACGGAGGCATCCGCCGCTGCCATTTCGTTAGCCAACCAATCGGCAATATCTATGAAGCGAATTGGCGCGATTGCCTGCAGCGACGCACTTGTCCGAATCAAACATGTGGTTGCTACATCGGTTATGCGTTTCTGCCGAAGCTCCGCCACGAGGAACTCTTCGGGGCTGGGCTGCTTGAACGTATTCCAAGGCATCAACTTGGACCGGAGTACTCAAATACGACTTGTCAATGATCAACCGTTCAAGAACTAGTGACCGTCTAGGCACGCATGTTGAGCGACTCGTGTTGCTGAGAACCGGAAGCCGTCGAACGCATGCTGCTTTTCCGGACGAATTTGGTTGGCGCGGATCGTCAGATAGCGCAGCGCCTGCAGGAACGTCGGTGACGCTCGCTTTTGGCAGGACGCCACACTCAGTGTCAACGATCGCAAATAGTTGCGCACAGGTTGCCCTGTTCCGCATTGGTGTCATGCTTCAACGGCTGCGGACGTGATAAACGCGCGTGGCGAAGAAATTGAGTTGATCAAATCCTCGCTTATGGAGGGCAGATGGACAGGTACCACTTGTGGTTCCGCTTGAAAAAGGCTGAATATGGCTCGCTATGAAAGGGCTTCGTCGCTCCCGAGACGATATTCGCATTGTCGTTACGAATCTGCGTCCAGCCCTGGGTAGATTCGCACTAAGCCGTCTGCCGAGATCAGGGCGAAGTCCGTAGCACGCGGGACAGGCAACATACTGATGGCCGGCTCTGGGAAGTCCGTTTGAAATTCGCCGCGAAAACGGAACTGGCCTCCCTGCATGTCGTAGAAAGCCCCTTTACCCTCGGTCGCCGAGACAACAATTAGTTGCCCAACCGAGTTGATGACCGCCAGAGGCTGCGTCAGCCCTTCACCGAATCGCTGCTCTTGTTCTCGAGTTGTCTTTGGCCAGAACATAAAGCCACCCTCCTCCAGCAAGACAACAATGCGCGGACGCGTTAAAGGCAAGGAGGTCACCAGCTTGCGAATGTTGCTGGCGAACACGGAATGCGTACTCAGACTTGCGTTGGGCCCATCCCACGCCAACAGATGACAGCCAATACCAAAGTAAACCGTGCTATTCTTGACAGCCATGGGCAAGGGAAGTTGAAGGGAGCTGCACTCGCCTTCTTCCAAATGCGCAATAATGTCTTGGGGAATCTCAACCGCGTGTGTTGACTGCTGTTCGCCCTCTGGCCCCAAAGAAACAAGCGTAATGTGCGGCCCCCCATCGCGAAGCTCGGCCAGCCAGGCACCGCGGCCGACATCGCTGGCTGCGCCTATCACGCGCGGCGACATCCCGCGCAACGCGCCACATGTCAGGCGATAGTTGAAGTCGTCACATGGAGGAAACGCTGTCGCTGGCCACGTTTCTTCGTTGCCGATTTGATGGAAGAGCAGGCGGTCCGGGGGAAAAGGTCCAGCAAAGATGGGAAGAAATTCTCTGTGGAAGACTCGTTCCAGCGGGATTGAACTTAGGGGCGCGCCAGTCCAGTCGAATTCGCTCGCCGCGAAAACGCCTTTTTGTTGAAGCAGTACGACAAAAATATCGCGTATCGCAATGGCAGATAAAACGACGTCAGCTTCTCGCGCGATCTGAAACTCTCTCGTGTGCGTCACGACTTGGGCGTCAGCATCGTTGCGCGCTTTCGGCCGGACGACCACCGGCAGGGGAGCAAACCCTTGAAAACGTCGCGTATCGCGCGGCAACAACAGGTCGTCCGGTGCAAGTTGCTCAAGAGCACTCAAGTACTCACGCTGCTCATGACGGCTGGCGGACTTCAAATTCTTACCAATTAACACTCGGGCACAATCGGCAGCGGGTGGCTGGAGCGACGGTTCCGGGTATCCATTGGCCAGCTTGGTCAATGCGTTTACGGCAACCGATGCATTCTTCGTCGCCACGGGTTGCTCGCGAAAGCGTTCAATCCATGCAGCTGTCTTATCGTGCCAACCTTCGCGTGCGAATAACTCGAACAGTTCGCGCAAGCACGCTTCGCGTTGGCGAGAATCCGGCCACCCTTGCGTCAGTGTGATCGCTGCTTCATCTGCGGCGTCAAGTCGCGTATCCAGCAACTTGGCAGCTTGCACAAAGTCTCCGTGCGCGCGGGACTTCTCGACCGCTTTGCGAAAATATGCCGCGGCACGCTCTGTCTGGCCGATACGGCTGAGCAGGTCGCCCGCCTTTTCGTACGCGCTCAACTCGTCCAGCAGCTCAACCGCCTCCGAATAAAGCCCTCCGCGCTCTAAGCAGCGCGCAGCATCCATGGGACGCCCTAACCTGGTACGGTACAACACGGACGACTCTCGGTAGTGGCCACCTTCCTCCAAGGCGCTGGCTGCGCCGGTGATGTCGCCGAGTAACTCTGCAAAGATGTAGGCCGCGCGACGGTGGCGGCCCAAGCGCATCTCGCGGTTGGCCAGTTCTCGATACTGCGTTCGCAACTGCTGCTGATAGTCATATGGAATGTTCCAATGGTCCGCAGGGCCTCCTCCTCCCAGGTTGCTCAAGCTGAAGTTTGTCGAGTCTGGAGTCAAGCTTGTCCCGGGAGCAATCTGACCTCGGGCAGCATCTCCGCCCATGCGAATCGCGTACTTCAATCCTTGATCGGGGTCTTTTTGTAGTAGATCCATTAGTCGCAGCACTTCTCGATTCCGCGCGGCTTCCATCCGCTTGGTAACCTTCTGTCTCTGCGCGGCTGCCCATTGCGCGAGCTTGCCAGGCTGTTTGGGTTTGGCCGAACCAGTTCGGCCCGAGCCTGAACCTGCGGCTCCAGGTCCGCGCGGCTTGGTCATGAACTCGGCAAACTTGCTCCAGGCGGAAGCCGCGGCCGCCAGGCCCCCGGCAGTCAACGCAGCCCCGAACCCCGATCCTGGCTCGCCCGGACGCTTGGGCAGTTTCTTCAGTGAGTTACGGTCACCCTTTTCGCCGATGCCGTCTTGTCCTCCGCCGATGATCTCGTCAACAGAAAGCCCTGACTCGATACCGATGACCGCGATCAATTGCGACGGAAACTCAAGTCCCTGCCTCGCGGCATCCCACGTTTGCTCAGAGAGAGCATCAACAGCCAACAGGTCTGCGGCCGAAAGTCCAGCTTCCGCTTCCCAGGCGACACGCCCAATGCCGGGGTGCCACAGGTGAACGTAATCATCGGGAACCAACTGGGCCCAGTCCTCGGCGGATGCCGGCGGATCGCAAACCGCATTCACCGGAATGTAATGGCTCTTGCCTACCAAACTATAGGGCACGCATTGCGGACTAATGCTCTTTGGGACGCTGGGTGGGATCGCCAACACGCCGTCAGCCGACTGGTCGTAATTCGATTTGGGAATGACGAACAACTGCACTTGCGAATGGGGAACGTTCCAGCCGGCAATTTCATTCAGCCATTCGCGCGCATCGCCACCGGGAACCACCCAGGCGGTGGCTGCGCGAACTCGCGCGGAGCTGAATCGAATTGTTAACTCAACGGTCTTCATTCCAAACCCACAATGAATGGCTCAAGGCATTCCCGCCAGATCGTTTTGTAGGAGGCCGAGCTGGAACGCTCATAGCCCGTGAAATATGTCGGCCCCCATACTCGGCCATCGTGACTCCAGCCCGCCAACTCACCATCAACAAGGACAATGGTGCATTCGACTGACCGATCCGCCGAACGCAAATGCAGCAATCCTCGTGAATCGAGGAACGCGGCACTGCCGCCGGGCCACAATGCCCTCTCGAGTTTGAAGCCAAATTGATGTCGCGCGTCGAATTCGTTGACCTGCCCCCTCTAACCGCGTCCATTCGGTGAGTGATAAACTCACGGCTTTGGACCTTGAAAGGGAGGAAGGTCATGGCAAGAAAACGTTTTACGGCGGAGCA
>JALCBR010000124.1 GCA_028066245.1 Pirellulales bacterium
ATAATGAACCCGCCACGCGTGAACCGATTTCGTTTCTCGCCTTCTTTCTGGCGGCGCTGAAGACTGTTTGGATGATCGCGGTCTGGACGATCATCGGGGGCGCGATCGCACGGATCGCGGTTGTCGAATTCACACAAGACCGGCGAACAAGCATGGTGGACGGGCTGCGTTATTCGCTTGCCCGCTGGCGATCGTTCGTCGGTGCGCCCTCGGTGATGTTAACCGGTGTCCTGGCCGCCGCCATTCCCGTGATGATTGTCGGACTAATCTCATATCCAGGCGGATTCTTCTACGGTCTGGCCGGACTGATGTGGCCGATTGCGCTGCTCTTCGGTTTGATTATGGGTGTGCTCGCATTGGGGCTGCTGTTCGGTTGGCCTTTGATGGCCGTGGCTGTGGCAGCGGAACGCGAGGAAGATGCGGATGCCTTCGGGGCGATTAGCCGTGCCTTCGAATACGGTTACCAGCACATTTTCAAGTACTTGCTTTACATCCTGTTCGTCGTGGTCATCGGCGGCGTGTCCTGGCTCATTGTCACGTTGGTGGCCGGACAAGTTTTGCAGCTCACAGCTTGGGGTGCAAGTTGGGGAGCGCCAGGCGGTGGAGAAGACAGCATCTCCGTACAGATGATGTCACTTTCCCAACTACACTCACAGGGCGAAATCAACACCGTCGGGTCTTTCCTGGTTCGCTGCTGGACGGCCGTCATTCAAACGACAGTCGTTGGGTTCGCCTTTACGTTTTTCTGGTCGGCCGCTTCAGGAATCTACGTCTTGCTTCGCAATCATGCCGAAGGTGTACCTCTTTCCGAAGTCTATCTTCCGGGTGAAGAGGAAGCGGAACTGCCACCGTTTACGCGCGACGCAGCCGGTGTTCCCGTCTCCAGCCATGAAATGCCTGTCAGCGACGACGTGCCTGAGCAGGACGATGCCCCAGGTCAAGATCATCCCGCAAACGGAGACACGCAGACCGATCCAGGGGGTGAAGATATCTAGCCAGACGAAGCGGAGTAATTCAAGCTTCCGCAGCCCCCATCGATGGCGCGGAGATCCGCATTTCCCGGGCGATCGGCAATTTGTGGTAGCTGTCGCTCGGAGAGGTAAATATGATCGACGTATCGTCATTGTGGCAGAGCACCTCGGCGATTGTGGCTGCCCCTGCATCGTCCATCTCAGAAAAGGGCTCATCCAGCAAAATAAGCTTTGCCCTCACGGCAAAAGCCCTGGCGAGTGCCGTTCTCTTGCGTTCTCCGCCGGAAAGTTGATCAACGTTTCGCCCGCTTAGATGATCAATTCCCAGCCGCGCCATCCACATGTGCACTGTTTCTTCTCGTCGCTCCGCGCCGGAGGCGCGGAGGCCATACATCACGTTGGACCAAACAGTACCGCGAAAGAGGTACGGCGTTTGATGGACAAAGACACGTTCGCGGCAATCGAAGTGAACCTTACAGCGACCTGAAAACGAAGTCTCCAGCCCAGCCAACACACGGAGAAAGGTTGACTTCCCAGACCCGTTCTTGCCGATCGCGATCGCAACCTGCCCGGAGGCCAACCGGAACTGACTGACGGCGCAGATTGGGTTCCCCTCTTTGGTCACGCAGAGGTCTTCAACGTCGATCATGTTGACTCGATCACTGTCGATGCTGCGGCCTATCGGTTACCGAGATGAATTCAAGGTTTGGAAAGTGATGTATGAGTCTTCTGTCAGCCACTTGTCGGTCGCTCCCGGCCAAGTCGAGCGATGAGGCACGTCACGCCCAAAGAAATACACAACAACAAGATCCCCATCGCCAACCCGCGGGCGAACTCACCCTTGCTGTTCTCCTGCGCCGCGGCGGTGGCTAGCGTTTGCGTTCGGCCAGGCAGGTTGCCGCCCACAATCATTGCCACTCCCAATTCCGTCACGCATCGGGCAAACGCCGTCAACGTCGCCAGCGCGACGCCGCTTCGGGCCTCGGAAATGTACGTGGCGCAACGCCGCAATCGGCCGGCCCCCAATGTCCAGGCGGTCTCGCCAACGCGGACATCCAGTGAAGCCACGGCGTTGTGCGTTAGTGAAATAATGATGGGAAGCGCGAGCAGCAACTCACCGACGACAATCGCCCAGGGAGTCATCAAGATCTCCAGCGGTCCCAAGGGTCCGCTGCGATTGAAGATCGCATAACATACCACGCCCACAAAGACAGTGGGAACGGCCATCGCCGCCCGTGAGAAAACGATCACTGCTCGCCGCCCGAGAAAAGCTTTGCGGGCGAGAGCAAGCCCCAACGGAATGCCAAGCAACATGGCCAGACCAACAGCTGCTGAAGAGATCCACACGCTCCTCCAAGCTGAGTCCAGCACGTCCGGATCCAACGTGAAGATCAGCCTGCCTGCTTCGCGAAGTCCTTCCCAGATGTAATTCATTCGCGGCAAACGCGTGCGTGGAACGGGCGACCAGCATGGCGAGGCCGCATAGACAAGGACGAAAGATCAGAGGAAGCGAAGAGACGAGGGACTGAAGACTGGGGGCTCACCAAGATATAATCGGGTACGATGCAGGGCTTTTTCGCCTATCTCTGCGGGAGACGTTCAGATGTGGATCGGGAAAATCACATACTCAATGCTTCACTGCGGTTGTTGGCCGCAAACTAAACAGGTTAATTCGCGGCGTGCCGGGGAACAAACAGCGACTCTCCGTCGACGGTGAAATCCGCGATCTTCTGCTGGGTGGCCGGTGAAATCAAATAATCTACAAAACTCTCCGCGAGCTTACGGTTGATGGCTGAGTGACGTTCCGGGTTGACGACCATGACTCCATAATCATTGCGGAGTTCAGCCGATTGACTGGCCAAAGCGATAAGACTGATCTTCTTTTGCTTGTAATTCAAGTATGTACCGCGGTCTGAGAGCACATATGCCTGCTTCTGCTCGGCGACAATCAAAGATGCCCCCATACCCTGGCCGGTCTCAAGGTAGTTCTCCCATTTGTGCAGTCCCGGATGTCCGGCATCACCTTGTTCGTGCGCGGATTTCCAGAGGTCTAGCTCGCGCCGATGAGTTCCGCTGTTGTCTCCTCGGCTGACAAATCTGACACCAGCGGCGCGGATCTTCCGCAGTGCTTCCGGGACCGGCAGTCCGCGAACAGCAGCGGGGTCATCTGGCGGACCCAGCAGTTCAAAGTTGTTGTACATCACATCTTCACGGCGGACGCCATGACCGGCGTCCATGAACGCTTCCTCAAGCACCCGCGCGTGCACCAGGACCACATCAACATTACCGTCTTCGCCCAGCTTGAGCACATTTCCCGTCCCGGCGGCGATCACATCCACACGGACCCCATGTGTCGCCTCAAAAGGTGGAATCAGGACCTCAGTCAGGCCGCTATCGCGAACGCTGGTCGTCAATGCGACGCGCAGCACGGGGCGATGATCTCCGCAACCACAACACAACGCAAAAAGCACGATAAATGGAGAGCAGCGCATGCCTATCAATCCAACCAGCTCCGTGCGTAATCCTTATCCTCAAGGTTAAGTACGTCCGCGGCAACATGGAATGGACGGAAGCTGTCCACCATCACTGCCAATTCCTCGGTGCGTTTCTGGCCGATCGAAGCTTCCGTCTTTCCGGGGTGAGGCCCATGTGGAATTCCAGCGGGATGCAGCGTAAATGAACCATACGAAATTCCTTTCCGGCTCATGAATTCGTCGTTGGCGTAGTACAACACTTCATCGCTCATCACGTTGGAATGCGCGTACGGTGCGGGAATCGCCTCGGGATGAAAATCAAACAGCCGCGGAACAAAAGAACACACAACAAACCCGTCCGACTGAAACGTCTGATGAACGGGCGGCGGCTGATGCAGACTGCCTGTGTTCGGCTCAAAGTCTTGAATCGACAGAGCCCAAGGATAAAAGCAGCCGTCCCAACCAACGACATCCAGTGGATGATGATCCAGCACGAACTCGGTTAGCACGTTTCGCTGCTTGACAATCAGTCGGAATTCGCCTGATTCGTTGTACGTCGGAAGCCGTTCGGGTGGGCGAATGTCGCGCTCACAGTAAGGGCTGTGTTCCAGGAATTGCCCGCGCTGGTTGCAATACCGCGATGGCGGCCGAACATGACTTGTGCTTTCGATGACCAGCAAACGCAACGGTTGCTCAGCTGTTTTGTAACGATGCAGGATGCCACGAGGAATGACCAGGTAGTCACCACGGCGAAACGTCAACTCGCCAAACTCACTCTCCAGCACCCCGCCGCCATCGCTGATATAGACAATCTCGTCGGCTTGCCCGTTGCGGTAGAAAAACTCGTCATCGTCCGAGGCAAGCACAAAAGAGAGCACCGCATCACCGTTATACAAAATGGGCGTGCGGTCAAGCGTGGGACTGGGCCGTGCTTCCATTTGCGCAAGTTGGAAGTGCCGCATTCGCAAGGCAGGATTTGGGTCTGGCCGCAGTTCAATCTCCCTGAGCAACTTCTCGCTTTTGAGCGTTGTGGGAGGATGCGAGTGGTACAGCAGTGATTGCGCCCCGGAGAACCCCAGATTGCTCATCAGGTGCTCGCTGTACAATTCGCCGCCAGGCTGACGAAAAATTGTGTGCCGCTTGCGAGGAAGTTCGCCGAGTCGATGGTAATACGTCATGGTTTGTTGTGAGAACGAGAAACGCCCTCCGGTTCCAGCTGGCTAACGGACAGGCGATGTCCTGAGGTCACTTCGACGACCTGTCGTGGGAATCTTGTGCCCTGTTCATTCTACCCGGTCCAAGCCAAGGGGGCATGAGAGAGAGAGAGAAAGGTCGATCTGGCAGATGGAAAAACGTTGCTGAGAATACGCCTTGCTCGCCGCGTGCTGGAACTCAAGTGCCTGTGCGGCTAATCGCGCACAGGGCGTCCCGGCAACATCCGATGGACGACCGCTGTGGCGTCAACCCGGCGAGGAGTCAGTCCGTGGTCCCCGTGACGGTGCTTGCCGTGAAACCCCATCCGTGATCAGACCTTGGTGAGCGCTGCATTGAGTCCAGGCGGGACTGTATGGCCCAGCCGGATCGAGATAAATTTATCAAATGTTGACGACAGGAATCCAAAGTGAGAATGCATCACTCATAAAAGCGGCGCGATGGTTATCCAGGCGTGATGCCTCAGCGGTCGATCAGGATGTGCGCTGTTTCAGCAAATTAGGTGAATGATTGGTTGTCGACATTCTTGGATAAATGAGAGGCTTGCAGCGACTTTGTGGTGAATTCATCTTGTCCAATTCCTCTCAGTTTCGCTAAGTTGTTGCTAGCACCGCTGCCGCCAGAGGGCCAAAGATTGTGCTGTTGAGCTACAAACCCTCGACAAGGACATCAGGGGAGTCCGGCGGTCACAAAGGAAAGGCGCACCGTGTCGCCTGAGTCTGTCATGTTTCAAGATCACACGACGTGTTCAGGGAGGAAACGGACATGGAATGGCTCAAGGGGATGGTGTTGGTCGCCATAACGGCCTGCGTGACTGCTTGGCTGACCGTTGAAAGCTACTCGCCCGGCCGTAAAGGGGAAGAACCTAGGCCAACTCCGAGCCCTGCGGCAGAAGAATTCTTGGTCTTCGCAAGAGAATCTTCGCCATCGCCAGACTCGTACAAGAAAGTCTTTGTGCGTCTGAAATCGGCGACCGACCAGCCGATTCCCGTCGCCACCAACCTTCGGGCGCTACATCGTTTGGGAGACGCGCTGGAATGGGGCTGGGCATCTGAAGTGGGACGACTGATCTACACGGGAGATGTCATCTTGGCGCCGCATGGAACGCGAGCCGAGTTGCTGGAAGAGGAGACTTTCCACTCCAAGATTCGTTTTCGGGACGCGCTGGGGGCCACGCGTGTTGGATTTCTGATCTCGGATAGCTTCAATCCACGCTTTGTCAAGCTTGATGGATAACAGGTTTCACACCTGCCACGGGAATTGAGATTCCGAGAAAGACGTGCTCCGCAAGCGACCGAGCCCCGATTACGATTGGGGCATGTCTTCGTACTGGCAGCAAATCTCGGATGAATGGCGAGCCGCAGCCAAACAGTTGGCCGCCTGGACCATGAAGTTCATGGTCAACCGAACCGATGTCTGGGGAAGGTATCTCCCAAAAAAGTATCGTAAGAAGATTGGGCCGTCTGGCGATATGAACAACGCCGTGACGGCGCCTTTTCGTGATGAGCGCGGCAAGGTTCTTCTGCAGGTTTCCTCTTTGGAGAAGCACTACAAGACGAACTCTTTCGGAGGAGTGCTCGGCCTACATTCGATCAGTTCCGATCATTCGTCCCGTTGGCTGGGGATTGATGTTGATCTTCACGATGAGGACAACCTTTCGGTCACGCCCGAAGGCAATTTCGTCGCTGCGCACGGTTGGTGGCAAGAGTTGGTCAAGCAGGGTCTTGATCCGCTGCTGTTGGACTCCAATGGAGCGGGTGGATTTCATCTGCTGGTCGTCTTTGCTGAAGCCATGGATACAAGGTCGGTCCACCAATTTGGCCACCAACTGGTTTCAGACTATTCTCTGCGCGGGCTGGATGTGGCTCCTGAGATTTTTCCCGGAGCGATCCGAGCCAAGCACTACGGTAACTGGTTGCGACTGCCCGGCAGGCATCACTCTCGCCAACACTACACGCGTGTTTGGAATGATGAGCCGCTGGGGGAGGACAAATGGCTAGAAGGCTATCACGCGATTGAACGGATCTTGCGAATGCGCCCTGCTCCCGCCGAAGCGCTGGAACCCTTGGGCATCATCCGCCGACGTCCAACTGTGTGCGTTGATTTTGACGGTGTGATCCACAGCTATCGTTCTGGCTGGCAAGGTGAGACAGTGATTGCCGATCCCCCGATTCACCGTTGCGATGATGCCATTGCCCGGCTGCGCAAAGGGCATCGCGTGGTGATTCACTCTGCACGTTGCGCCACGCAGGCTGGCCGGGATGCCATCTGGGAATGGCTGGCCAAGCACGGGATTGAAGTGGACGATGTTTGCGAACACAAACCGCCAGCAAAGATCTATCTCGATGACCGTGGCATCCAATTCTCTGGAGATTGGGATCAGGCAATCGCTGACATTTATGCATTCAGGCGATAGGAGCGAATGTCAGGATCGGGGATGCCGTCCTCCCGCTGAATTTCTTCGCCGCAGCAAAAGTCAGCCCTTGCCGTATCGATGCCCGGCTCATACTGTGACGAAAGAGCGGGCGAACGCCGATTGGCGATACTTCTCCTGGAAAATTGCACTTGGTCCACCAAAACGTTGCTGACAAAACGGCGTTTTGATCCAAAGCACATCGCGTAGATGTTTTTTTTACTGTTCTCGTCGGTTCCATGTCCAAAAAAATTCTCGTGATTGGCGGCGGCGTTGTGGGCACGGCGTGCGCCTATTATCTGGCTCGCCGTGGCCATACCGTCAAAATCATCGAGCGCAAAGCGTTTGGCTCCGGCTGTTCGCACGCCAATTGTGGATACGTCAGTCCTAGCCACGTGCTGCCGCTGGCAACGCCCGGCGCAATCAGCACAACGCTACGTGCCATGCTGCGCAAAAATTCACCGTTTTATATCAAGCCACGGTTCTCTTGGGCGTTGTGGAGTTGGCTGTTCAAGTTCGCCCGACGGTGCAATGAGAAGGCGATGCTGGAATCCGCCGCTGGCATTACGGCGCTGTTGAACTCCTCTCGGGAAATGTACGACACGCTGTTTGAAGAGGAAGGGTTTGACCCCGAGTGGCAGACGCGAGGCCTGGTCTTCGCGTTTATGACGTCGGCGGGAATGGAACATCATGCGGAGGCAGAGAAGTGCAGCCGGGAACGCTTTGGCATCGGTGCCAATCGACTGGACGGAGAAGCACTCAATCAATTGGAGCCTGCCTTGCTGCCTGGATTGGCCGGCGGTTTTCACTATGAGATGGACGCGCACCTGCGGTCCGACAAATTGATGTCCGATTGGCGGAACGTGATCACCCGACATGGAGTCGAGGTTATTGAGAACTGCGGATTTGAATCGTTCGTCCGTCAAAATGGACACGCAACCGCTGCGCAGACTTCGCAAGGCGAAATTGAAGCTGACACATTTGTGTTGGCCACCGGAGCCTGGACGCCACAACTCAAACTTGATCTGGGGTGTAAGATTCCCATCCAGCCGGGCAAGGGCTACTCCATGACGATGGCCAAACCAAATCGCTGCCCGAAATACCCGATGATGTTCGAGGAACATCGCGTCGCGGTCACGCCGATGCAATCGGGCTATCGGCTCGGTTCAATCATGGAGTTTGCCGGCTACAATGACACGCTCGACGTGCGACGCATGAAAATTCTCACCGAATCGGCCAAGCTCTATTTGCACGAACCGACCGCGGAGCCGGTCATGGAGCGCTGGACAGGTTGGCGGCCGATGACATATGACAGTCGCCCACTGATTGGTCCCGCCCCGGCCGTTCCCAACGTCTATCTGGCAGCAGGCCACAACATGCTCGGGCTATCTATGGCCACCGGCACGGGGACGCTGATTGCAGAGATGATTGAAGGCCGGGAACCCCATGTGTCGCCAGAAGCATACAGTCCAGCGCGCTTCTGAAGTTTCACCACGGAACAGAGTTCTCGAAACCCCTGATACCTTCCCGCTCGTTGCTCATTTCATGCGCCTTTGCCTGTCACAGGTTTGCACGCTGCACTCATCCTTTGAGCAGGATGTCGAAGATTACGCGTCCGCGGCATGTAAGTCTCTTGAAGTTTGGCTTGGTAAGCTGGAAAACTACCTGGAGCAACACTCACTCGCTGATGTAAAAGCCCTACTGCAACAGCATGAAGTGACGTTGCCGGTTGCGGCTTTTCAGGGAGGCTTGCTGGACAGCCAAGGGGAAAAGCGTCGTGAGCATTGGGAACATTTTTCCCGCAGGTTGGAACTCTGCCAGGCGCTGCAGATTGAGATGTTGATTATTGCTGCCGACATCTCTGGTCCGCTCTCGCAACAGGACCTTGACCGAACCACCGCATCGCTTAGCCAAGCTGCCGCGGAGGCTGCCAAATCCGGTGTTCGCTTGGCGTTGGAGTTTCAAGCCCGCTCCGCGTTTTGCAATAACTTGCAAACCTGTGCGGCACTCGTCGCCGAGACCGGCAGCGACTACCTGGGCATCTGCCTAGACGCGTTTCATTTCGCTGTCGGACCCAGCAAGACGGAAGACTTGGGCTACCTGACGGCAGACAACTTGTTTCACGTTCAGCTCAGCGATGTTGCCGGGGTGGCCAGAGAACTCGCCACCGATTCTGATCGTATTCTGCCCGGCGAAGGCGACTTTCATCTCGAACCGCTGATCGAACATCTGCAGCGCATCAACTATTCCAGCTCGATTTCCATCGAGTTGATGAACCCGCAAGTGTGGCAGAACCCGCCGGCGCAATTCGCGGAGATCGCCATGACCGCGCTGCGAAAGTTGCTGGGCCTGGCCAAGATGGAATAGCGAGAAACTGACGCGCAGTCTCCACGGCAAACACATGAAGGACTTGGTCATGAACTCGCAAAGATCCGTTCGCCTGGAGGTCACACCGGCATTCATTTTTTGCATGTTGCTTTCGGCGGCGATCAGCGGGCTAGTTGCGTACTCATACTTTTTCCCCCCGACATCAACTGCAAGGGAAGTGCCAGTTTCATGTGAGTCCAACCTGGAAGGTATTGCGCGGGCGATTCACTGCTACCAGACAACCCACGGAGAGTTACCCCCGCATGAAGTCCTTCATAACGGGCACAAACACGGTTGGCGGGCGGCGATTGCAGATTTTCTCACCGGAGAGTCTTCAGTCTGGAAAAGTGGGTATGATTTTGGCGCCTCCTGGGACAGCGATTCCAACCGGTCCTCGATGCGAAGTTTTTCACCTTTCTTCAACTGCACTGAGGAAAATACTGCGCTTGGTTATCCCTACACTTCATTTGTCATGCTCTTGCGCAGATCGGCGGACAATACATTTATTTCGCCGAACGAGTTGCGCCCAAAGGCGGTCTTAATCGTCGAGTCAAGCGATTCGAGAATCGAGACCGGCGAGCCGCGAGATCTCAAGGTTGCCGACCTTTTTGATGGAAACGGGCCGTTTGGACCCGGCCGACTCAATTCTCGTCATGAGTATCACGTCAACGCGATGTGCGTTGATGGCAGTGTCATCAACATCCCCAAGACCATTTCCGAGAATGAACTCAAGAAGTTGCTGGCTGGCGAGTAGCTGGGTGATACCGGCAAGGAACTTGGAATCTTGATCTGCCCCTTCCGAAATGATGCCAGTTTCTAAGTTGGAAATTTCCTGTACTTCAATCAGTTCCCTGTTGACCGGCTAGAGCGCCTATCCGATTGCTGTTCCGCTTGCCCAAGCGGACGCTGTCAGGTCATCCGCGATTTCCAGCTGCGTTGATGTTGGCGGCAGAACACCGACAAGAGAACGCTCGAGAACCATCTCTTTGATGGTGTTCTTTCGTCGCAGGTTCCATCGCTTCGCGGACGCGTGATGGAATTGCCGCGGCGTTCCCCGCGCGCCCTGCTCTCATGCGTACGGGCGAAATTGTCATCGGTCAAGTTTTTCGATCCTCCAGACGGGTGGCGCAAACGCTTCATGCCCAGCAATTAACCAGCAACGGGACCGCAAACATCA